>CAKZGI010000028.1 GCA_936914905.1 uncultured Trichormus sp.
AACCTATCAAAGGGATAGTTAGCTCTGCTTTGCAGACACCTTCTTTAATCCCTCTAGCTTCGACCTGAATCCTTACCCCGATGTTAAAAACTGCTGAAGGTATCTAAATCCTTCATCAGTTGTAAACTATTGCCTATCTTTAGGATAGTAATGATGTTTATATTGAATTTATAAAGGTGATGTAATCACTATATCAGCTCAAAAAACAGTAACTTTAGTTAGAGGAAATATTGAATCATAAATTGCTGTAATTAAATGAGAACCAACTGTTTATAAACCAGCAATATTACAAGTAGAGATAAAAAGATTCACGAGGAAAATATGATAACTCAAGAAGCTAAACGTGCATTAGGAGTATTTCCTAAAACTCAAGAATTAGAACAAGCGATTAAGGAATTAAAAGCTTCCGACTATCCGATGGAGAAAGTTTCCATTATTGGCAAAGATATAAAACATAATAGTAACCTTGGGGAAGGACAAATAAGTAATCAAATTGGTAATCAAGATGTTAATACTACGGCTGCAGTGGAAGATACACTGACTTCAACTACCTGGGGTAGTTTGTTAATTGGACTGAGTGGACTGGCTATACCGAGTTTAGGAGCGATACTGGCAGCAGGTTCTGTAGGTGTAGCCTTGGTGGCTAGTATTGCAGGTGTGACTGTGGGAGTAACCGCAAATGAGAATTTAGTCAGGTCTTTAAAGGATTTAGGTATTCCCGAAGACAGAGCAAGAATGTATAGCGATCGCCTCCAGCAAAGTTATTATTTAATTATTCTTGATGGTACAGATACAGAAATCGATTGTGCTGAAGCAATATTAGGTCAGCAAGGTATCCAAAGTTGGGGTGTTTTTGATTATCCAGCAACTTCAATATTGCAGTTATAAATAATACCTAAGTCATGAAAATCAGATCCCCGACTACTTCCAGTAGTCGGGGATCTAAATCTGCTAAACCCATACTTTATCCTGAATTATTATAAGGAAATTTACTTTGATGCGTATACAAAATCATCTTGATGAATACGAAAAATTTATTAATCATTTCTTTAAGCTCTATCAAGCCAGTTTTAATTATCAAGTCTTATTAAACGATATTGATATTACGGCTTCTTGGGAAGTTATTGAAAATTTGAATCTTGTAGATGGAAATAGTAAAATACTAGATGATTTACCGCACATTATTGAATTAATTTCTAATGAATTTGACCCAAAATTAGCTGAGAAATCTCGTTCCGAAGATGCCGTTATTATTCAAGGTAAATTATTAAACACAGCTATTGCTAATTGGTCACACCAGCAACAACTCATTTAGCATTTTTTGCCTATTCTCAACTGTTTCAATCAAATTAATCCGATTAATATTGTCAATTATCTGTATGCAGATAAACTTAAGGTAGGAGTAACACCAAGAGTAGAAGTATACAAGGAGGATAAAGTGGTATTATACTATTTCTTCCCTGGTTGAAATTCTTTAAACATCCCAATATTGATTGTTTATGCTCTAGTCAATCGTCCCTACATTGTTGATTTATAAGAGGGACGTTCTTTTGTTTCTAACTTGCTCAAACTTGGTTTCGATGTCTACTTAATTGATTGGGGATATCCTGGTGAGGATGAACGCTGGCTGACTGTGGATAAATATATCAATGATTATATCAATAATTGTGTAGGTATAATATCCAAAATCCATGATCTTGCACAGATTAATTTATTGGGAATATGTCAAGGTAGAACATTCAGCCTTTGTTAGAGTTCTCTGTATCCAGAGAAGGTAGAAAACCTAATTACGATGATTACTCCAGTGGACTTTCATGTTAATGATGGACTCCTGAATATTTGGAGTGGATCTACATTAGGTTATCAAGCTTTAGATATAGACGTAATAGTTGATACTTTGGGGAATATTCCTGGTAATTTACCTAATTATGTCTTTTTAATGTTGAAACCATTTCAATTGGGAATTAAAAAATATATTGATTTGCTAGAGATTGTTGAATCTGAAGAAAAACAGCTGAAGTTTCTGAGAATGGGAAAATGGATTTTTGATAATCCTGATCAAGCTGGTGAAACATTTAGACAGTTTATTAAGGATTTTTATCAACGAAGTAAATTGATTCAAGGTGAATTAAAAATTGGTAAACAGCGAGTTAATTTAGCAAATATCCAAATACCAATTTTAAATATTTATGCAGAACAGGATCATTTAGTCCCCTCAGCTTCATCTTTAGCACTTGACAAATATATTCCTAGTGTTGATTATAAAGTGCATTCTTTTCCAGTTGGACATATTGGAATTTATGTAAGTGCTAAGGTGCAGAGAGACTTACCTTTAACTATTGGAAATTGCTTAAAGATGCGAATGTAAAAATTAAAAATAGTAGAAAATCTTAGAGGATGTTTGAAAACTCCTTAGTGATGTATCAAAAACTTTTAGATACCTCTAAATCCCCCTTGTTAAGGGAGACTTTGATTCCAGTTTCCCCCTTAACAAACGGGGGTTAGGGGGGATAAATAAGTGCCTAAGGTCACAGCCAGAAACTTTTAAAAAAAAGTCTTAGATTTGCTTGAGCGACAGGGTAAACCATATATATAGATGATGTTGAGTTTCCTCGCGTCAATCCAACCTACATTAATATTAATCTCATCACAAACCAGCGAACACGTCTAAGGAGATGGCTCTCCAACCTACATTATTGGTTTATGATTTACGCATCATTTTAAAAAAACTATCCCATAATTTTCTTAGAGTGTCAATGGAGAAAAGATTCACCTATTATTGAAAATCTAATGAGTTTCTCACTAAGTCTTATTGTAGTTTTATACTTTGTTATAAATTCTCTGGTGGATTTGATAAGTGCAGATTCTGCATACTTGATAGAGTTGAATTCAAATTATTGAAAGCCAAACTTTGAAATTCGTTTAATTGCCTGAAAAACTGATCAATATTATTCAATAATTCCATTGTGATTACTCCTATTGGCTGATATTATTCTATCTATTCGACTTCAACTTTAAAGTTACTAGATATGTCAGATTTTATTTATTTATGAAGATTGATTTATGAATGAATATTTTTTCATATTGTGAAATTGAAAATAGTGGAATTTAGAGTTTAACAACCATAGCCATAATACCCATATCCCCGACTTATCAAAGAAGTCGGGGATCTATCATCTATCTCCTCTAGAGGGATTTGTATTAGTTTGATGGAGCAGTATTCAAGAAGCTTATATTGTCTCAGCAGTCCGTACACCACTGGGTAAATTTGGAGGTATTTTAGCAAATTTGTCATCAGTAGAGTTGGGAGCGAGCGCAATGGGTGCGGCTTTAGAAAAAGCGGGAATTTCGGGGAATGCTTTAGAATTGTATATTTTTGGTAATGTACTCAGAGCCGGACACGGACAGTCATGACCCCGTCAAGCAGCTTTCAAAATCGGGATTCCTGACACAGTAAACGGTTATGCGGTGGATATGGTGTGTTCGTCAGGAATGATGAGCGCCATCAACGCTGCTACACCGATTCGTTCGTTCTGGTGAAGCTGATTTAGTGCTCACTGGGGGTATGGAATCTATGTCTCAGACAGAATTTTTACTATCAAATCGCGCTCGCTGGGGATATAAATTCTTACAGGAATCCCCAGAAGAACTGAGGGATATTTTATTTGATGACGGACTCACAGATCCGATCAGTGGGGAAAGAATGGGAGAACAAGCGGAACGGTTAGCAACTACTTACCAAATCAGACGGTTTGAGTGAGATGAAATTGCTTTTTATTCACAACAACGAGCAACAGAAGCTACCGCAAACAGCTTTCTTAAACAGGAAATCATTCCCATTACAATCCAGGGAAAAAAAGGGCAGCAAATTATCGCTCAAGATGAAGGAATCCGCCCAGAAATGAGTGTAGAAAGTCTAGCAAAATTGAAACTAACTTTTAGAGAAGATGGAGTTTTCACTGGTGGTAATAGTAATCAAATATCCGATGGTGCAGCAGCTTTAGTTTTGGCAAGTACAACAGCAGTAGAAGGTCATCAACTCTAACCTATAGCCAGGTTAATAGGTGGAATATGGACAGGTCGAGAAGCTTGGAGATTTCCCAAAGCACCGATTTTAGCTATAAAAAAAACTGTTAGAAAAGCTGAAAATGAAAATTAACGATTTTGATTTATTTGAGAATAACGAAGCCTTCGCTCTGAGTAACGTATTATTTAATCGCTTATTAAGAACTCCCGAATAAAAATAAAACGTTTTTGGGGGTGTGATTGCACTAGGACATCCTCTAGGAGCTTCAGGAGCGCGAATTTCAGTTACCCTACTCAACGCCTTACAGTAAAAAAACGGGCATTTAGGATTAGCCGTAGTTTGTCATGCTAGTGGTGGCGGAACTGCTATCGCACTAGAAAGACTCAGGTAGAAACTACTTTCTTCTTCCTTCTTCCTTCGCCGAGTGTCCCGAAGGGATAGATGCGAACGTGGTTGATTCAATCAGTAACATGACATCTCTAGGTTTAGAAAACTAAGTAATCTTAGTCACAGGTGGTAATCGAGGCATAGGAAGTGCGATCGTCAACTTGCTTTTAGAGTTAGGAAGCAAAGTAGCTTACACCTACCGCAGCAACCACACTCACCAACTTGGCACCCTCGCAATCCCCGCAGATGTCACCAATAAAACCGCTATGGCACAAGTAGCAGAACAGGTAGAAAACAAACCCGGTACAATTTACGGAATTGTCCCTAATGCCGACATCACCAAAGATAACTTTTTCCCCAAGCTAACAAGTGCAGACTGGGATGCAGTCATGGATACCAACTTAAAAGGAGTCTATAAAACCCTCAAACCAATTATCCCCAAAATATACGATCACCTTTCTGGTTCAGTAGTTTGTATTTCCTCAACTTCCGGCGAACAAGGCAACCTCGGTCAAACTAATTATGCACCATCCAAAGCAGTGGTAATAGGCTTAACTAAATCCTTAGCCAGAGAAGCAGCCATGTATGGAGTGCGGGTAAATTTAGTAGCACCGGGATTCATTGAAACTGATATGCTTAACCCCATTTCCGAGAAAGTGAAACAACGGATTTTATCGGAAATTCCCCTATCACGCTTTGGTAAACCCGAAGAAGTCGCTTGGGCTGTACCCTTTCTCCTCTCACCCTTAGCCAGTAGCTACATTACAGGCACAGTTATGGGAGTTAACGGCGCTCATCATACTTAGAAGGGTGTGGGCGCAGGGCGAAAAATTTATTCTTTCTCCTGACTCCTGACTCCTGAACTCCTTAAAAAAAATGATTACAGAAACTACGACAGAAGAAAAATATTATAGATGTAGATGGCTTAAACATACGCTATATAACAGCAGGTAATAATGATCCACCTTTGGTCTTACTACATGGAGTTGGTGAAAGTGTTATTGATTGGTCTTGGGTACTACCCGAATTAGCAACATAGTTAACCCCATTCTGTCTAATTTGACCTTGCCTTTGTACGGAGAGTTAGCGATTACCTGGTGCAAAAGTTCTATAGGAGCAACACAGCGGGCTTAGTCACGGGCATTACTGCTGTTTAACCAACCTGTTAAATTCCCTCCTTAATGGATAGGAGAACAGGAGCGTATGGCAAAAATACCGGGCTTGTTAGAGGCTGGTTTATCTTCACTCCGCGCCCAATTAAATCTATTTGTACAGCATCAAATATTACTTGATTCTCTCCCACAATTACAAATCCCAACTCTAATTATGTGGGGAATAAATGATTTAGTTTTGCCAAATAATCAAGCTGAAAATGCTGTTAGTCATCTCCAACAAGGACACTTGGCTTTAATACCCAACTCTAGAGATATACCCCAAGTTGAACGTCCTGAATTATTCACTGCTGAATTAAACAAGTTTCTTGATTCTGTTGAATAAAAGGAGTAGCATCGATCCAATTAAAACCAATTAATAAACAAGTCGTTTCCGTCGTTGGTGCTTCTAGCGGTATTGGCCGAGAAACAGCTTTACAATTTGCTAGACGGGGTGCAACAGTAGTTGTTTCCGCCCGTAGCGAATCAGGGTTAAAGTGTCTGGTGGAAGAGATTCGCCGTTTTGCGAGTGAAGCAACTTCTATTGTTACCGATGTGCAGGAATTTGAACAGGTGAATGCGATCGCAGATAAAACTGTGGAGATATTTGGACGGCTTGATACTTGGGTTCATGCCCCTGCAATTGGACTTTTTGCCACTTTCGACAAAACAACACCAGCCGAATTTAAGCACGTTATTGACGTTAACTTAGTTGGTCAAGCTTATGGCGCAATGGCAGCTTTACCCCATCTGAAGCGAGAAGGAAGGGGTGCGTCAATTCATATTTCTTCCATGGAAGGTAGGCGATCGCTTCCTTATCAAAGTGCTTACTCTGCCCATAAACATGGAATTGAAGGCTTTGTGGAGGCTATGCGTGTGGAATTACAACATGATAAATGGCCGATTAGTCTCACCAGTATCAAACCTGCGGTAATTAATACCCCATTTTCGAATAATAGTTTAACTAAGTTAGGCGTAAAACCAGCCGGAATACCACCTTACTACGACCCCAAACTATTAGCTGATGCTGTCCTCTATCCAGCAGAACACCCCACCCGTGACCTTTTAGTGGGTGATGTAGCCAAGGCGCTGGATTTATTACAACGGATTTCCCCAGGGTTAGCAGATTCACTGTTACTGCTCATAGGTTTCGATTTACAACATAGTTCTGAGCCAAAATCTGAAAACGCACCAAATAACTTTTATCAGCCTATTCCTGAAAACGACAGAATTGATGGAGACTATAAAACCCAAGTCATACCTAGCGTTTTTGATACCCTGGATAAAAATCCCTTGTTGCAATGGGGAGCATTAGCCGCTACAGGTATTTTAGCCTTGTTAGCAGCACACACTTTGAAAAACAGAGGGTGATATCATGTCTAGTGAAACACTTATCATTTAGGGAGCAGTGGGAGATAGTACCACATTTAAGTTTTGTATGAGTCCTGACTACTCTTAATAGGATGATTAAAAAGTCATGCTGTAGCTAGCTTTCCGCAGGGTACGTAGCGCAAGCTATCAGATTGTGGTTGATCAGCATGGTGGTGTATTGAAATATTGAAATATTGAAATATAGATCAAAAGAGGGAAGAGGTACAGAATTTTAGATTGAAATCCCTTCTACAGCAGACGTTAGGAATAAAAGGGGTCTGGTAGTGTCAACCCAAAAATGACAGGTAAAAGCAGGCAGGGGGAGCAGGGGAAGAATAGAAATTTTTTTCCTGTCATCACCCATTTGAATGAAGATTGCATTCCCTGTGGTACGCTATTTCCTTTAGATAGTGTCGAGGTAGAGAAGATGTCTAAACTGCGGGTGGGGTTGCTGTTTGGTGGACGTTCTGGAGAACATGAAGTTTCAATAATTTCCGCAAGGGCGATCGCAAATGCTTTAAGTGCAGAAGAAAATAGTCATAAGTATGAAATTCTGCCATTCTACATCCAAAAAGATGGGGTTTGGCAAGCTGGGGAAGTTGCACAGCAAGTTTTAACATCAGGTGTAGCTAAAGACAATCCAGGCAATAGAGGTAACTTATGGCAGTTTCCACCGCAAACAGCAGAAATTGATCTTTGGTTTCCAATTCTCCACGGTCCAAACGGTGAAGATGGGACCATTCAAGGCTTACTAACTTTGATGCAAGTTCCCTTTGTTGGTTCTGGGGTGTTAGGTTCAGCAACGGGAATGGATAAAATCGCTATGAAGACTGCTTTTGCTCAAGCAGGACTACCCCAGGTAAAATATAAAGCATTAACTAGGGCGCAGATTTGGTCCAATCCTTGTGTATTCCCAAAACTGTGTGATGAAATAGAAGCAACATTAGGCTATCCCTATTTTGTTAAACCTGCTAATCTGGGTTCATCGGTAGGTATTGTCAAAGTGCGATCGCGCCAGGAATTAGAAGCAGCTTTAGATAATGCCGCAACCTATGATAGACGCATCATTGTTGAAGCCGGAGTGGTCGCTAGAGAAGTGGAATGTGCCGTTTTAGGTAACGATAACCCCAAAGCCTCAATTATTGGTGAAATTACTTTTGATAGCGATTTTTACGATTACGAAACTAAATATACCCAAGGTAAAGCTGATTTATTTATTCCTGCACACCTGCCAGAATCAGTTGTTCAACAAATTCAAGAAAAAGCATTACAAGCATTTACAGCCGTTGATGCGGCTGGTTTAGCCCGGGTAGACTTTTTCTATGTAGAAGCTACCGGAGAAATCTTAATCAACGAAATTAACACCTTACCAGGATTTACATCCACCAGTATGTATCCTCAACTTTGGGCAAATACTGGTCTTTCTTTTCCTAAACTAGTAGACCAACTAATTAAACTAGCAATGGAAAGACATTCTAATTAGGGCTTTGGGCATTAGATTTTCCCCTCTACACCCCATTGGTGACAAGTTAAGGCTGAAAGTCTTTTGTCAAGAGGCTTTTGGAGAAATATGGAAAAAGAATTGCTCAGGCCCTCGTTGAAGATCAGGAAACGGAGCGACAATTAACCTAATATTTGTTTTTCGCTGTTGTTTGATAATACCTAAATCGAGATTTAGGGGGTCAGCAAAATACTTAACTTTCTTCTGTTGCCTTACCTTTTTGATCAGCCATCGTAAAATGATAAAGACGACGATAAATCATTTCTAATGACATTTCATCAAAGGGCAGAGAAAGCTCATCCGCTACGGCATCACCTAAATCTACTAAAACAGCATAAAATGACCTAGAATCAGCGAAATTCATGCATTTAGTGGTCAGCCATTGCGCGAATTTATCTAGTTCAGCAATTTAAATTTAGCTTCTCTAAAGCTGACAGTTCCCCAATTTCATCTGGTAGATAATGATCAAAAGTCCCCACAATCTCTAACTCTTGCAATTGGTGCAGGTGACCAATTTTCGGGCAAAGAACACAGTGTATGCCAGATTTCACACTGAACTTTAAGTTTTTCAGATTTGTCAGTTCAAAAATAGGCTCTGGCACTGCCATGAATCCACAATGAAGCAACTTTATTTCTTCCAGAGAACTTAGGCGAAAAATCAGCAGGTAGGTCTTTGAGGTCGTACATATTCTCTAGGATAAATTGTTTCAAGTTACTCAATCTACCAAATTCTGCTGGTAAATATTCTAACTTATCTATGTTTAGATATAGCCATTGAAGAGTATTAACTGGTGTATTTTTGACAGTAATGATCGCACCACCTTTGTGAGAAGTAAGGTGTAGAAGTGCATTTTGATATTCACATAATATTAAATTGTATATTTTTTTAGAAAATGTCTACGTCACACTACAGGATACAGGGACTAAAAATGGTAATGGTGCGTTAGGGACAGCGTAACGCACCCTACGTTTAAGGTTTACATCCTTCCTTGTGCCATTATTTGTTGGAGATGATGGCGAATTTCTTGTGCTTCTTGAATTTCCGACTGACGCAATTTTTGGAACAGTTCAACACAAGGCTGAGAATTTGCTTCTTGGGCATCTTGAATGTAATCTGCATAAGCTTGTACTGCTGCGGCTTTGTTGTGCAGTAGACTGATAAAGTCATACTCTAAATTAGTGATAGGTTGTTGAGATTGTCCGTTACCCGTGGTCATTATTTTTCGATCCTTTAAGTGTTTATTTAATTTAAACTTACTCTCAAAGTTTAATTCATCTACCTGCAAGTGGACAAAAAATATCAGTTTTGCTAGAAAAGATAGATTCCCGACTACTTTGAAAAGTCGGGGATCTGGGTATGATTTTTATTTCTACCCATTGGCTTATTTACTGTGACATAGGCTGTTTTTGCTCACATTCATCTAAATACTGAAATCCCAACTCGTTTTGTCATTCTCTGCGTCCTTGATGCGCGACAGGAATGTATTTTGTGTTTGCACTCATACAGTCCACGTGGGGTTTTTTCCCACACACTAACAATAGTCCACCCAAAATGAATAATAAGCCACAAATTTCTGCTGTTTGTATTCCCGAAATTTCTAGTGCACCATGAACGACTACTTCCCGCAGTACAGAAACAATGGCTACTTCGACTGCTACACCAACGGCTATACTATGCTCTTGTAAGTAAAGCATAAGTAGTAGAAATAACTCAACTGAAATCAACACAAATAGCATTTTGGCTGTTACTTGTTTTTAGTCTATTGATTGGCTGATGGCAATAAATATACCCCATACCTGTATCAACATCACTGCAAATAAGGATAAACATAGGACAATCACAATTAGGTCTTGAAATGCCTCCATGTTGAGAACAATTGCATGACGATCTAACCAGCGATCACAAAATGAAAACCTACTCTTGAAGCGTTTTTGCATGAAAATTTACATTCCAATGGCAGTTTAGACCACACTAGCCAGTTAACCCGATTTTCTTATCGTTACGTAATATTAATGCTTTGCGCCTCAGCGTGGTTTGTTATTTAAGTTTTGTGCTTGTATTAACAATTTTTCGGCGTTGATTGCCCACTGAGAGTTACCTGTTTTTTATACACATCTCGGGCATATTTTATTACTTTTACGACTTCTGTATATTCCTTCAATTGTATAAATACTAATCCTCCACCGTAATAAGCATCAGCATAGTTAGAGTTAGCATCGATTAATTCTCTAAATGCTACTAATGCTTCGTTAAATTTACCTTTATTAAACAATATATAACCTAAATTAAATGAGATTATGCATCTATGGTATTTGTAGCTACTGCTTTGGTAAAGCCTTGTTTTACTGGTTCAATTTTGCGTTGTTCTAAATAAGACATTCCTAAATGATAGGCTGGTTCTAGTGAATTTTGACTATATGTTATGGCTTGTTGAAAATATGCGATCGCACCATTCCAATCTTTTTGTATTTCTCTGACCAATCTTAAGTTATAAGAAGCAAAATCCAACTTTGGATCTAGTTGTAAAGCCCGTTGTAAATAATCAGTTGCTAACTGTAAATTATTGCCTTCTAACAACGCACCACCTGAATTTGCAAAGGCTGGTGCAAACCGTGGATCTGCTTGTGTCGCTTGATAAAATGCGTCTGCTGCTTGTTGTAATTGTCCAGCTTGTCGCATTGCTAAACCTAAATTATAATGCGCTGCTGCTCAGGTCGGATCTAATTGCGTTGCTTGACGAAAAGCGGCGATCGGATCTTTTACCCTGGTCTCCTGAATCGCTTTTAAGCGTTTATTTAACCAGCCTAAACCAATTTGGCGAGGAGTTTGTGCCAGTAAGGGGAGATGAGGGAGATGAGTAGAAGTTGAAAATACTGGTTTAATATTTAAATATAGTACCAATCAAGTAACAATTCCAATTAGTGTATATTTCTGTAATAATAATGTCATAAGTTTTCTAGATA
The DNA here is from genome assembly GCA_936914905.1 of uncultured Trichormus sp. Classification (GTDB taxonomy): domain Bacteria; phylum Cyanobacteriota; class Cyanobacteriia; order Cyanobacteriales; family Nostocaceae; genus Trichormus_B. The sequence goes on from CAKZGI010000028.1 coordinate 11,402, forward strand.
AAAATATCTTGAGTTAGTTTTTCTAGTTAAAAAACGTTGCTGAAATCTTATTTATTGACAAAAATTCTATATTTTGGCATATAAGTTAGTACTGCTTAATATTACTTAAACTAAGTCTTACAATAAACTACGATTTTTTTAAACTCAGATTAAACAATGGATAATAAAAAATTAAATAACGCAGGAAGAATTCTCCTGTCCGATCAATGAATTGCTCCTGAAAATATACATAATGCGGTTGAGCGAATCACCGTAAAGGAGGGTTTATGAACGAAAAAGTAAAATCCGGTTCACGGAATGTGGCAATTGTTGGACCATATTTAAGTGGAAAAACCACATTACTAGAAAGTTTGTTATTTGTCACCGGAGCGATTTCTCGCAAAGGTATCGTTAAAGATCGTAACACAGTTGGAGACAGCGCCAACGAAGCACGGGACAGACGCATGAGTGTGGAGGTATCTGCAGCTTGTACCGAATATGAAAATACACGCTTCACATTTATAGATTGTCCTGGTTCTGTAGAATTTGCCCAAGAAACATACAATGCTTTAATCGGAGTTGATGCCGCAATTGTCGTTTGCGAACCAATCCGCGACCGAGTTCTTACCCTGGCACCATTATTTAAATTCCTTGATGATTGGGAAATTCCCCATATCGTCTTTGTGAATAAAATGGACAGGGCAAATATTCATGTTTTAGAAAAATTAGAAGCCCTAAAAGCAGTTTCCAGCCGTCGTTTAGTTGCTCACCAATACCCAATTATGCAAGGGGAAAAACTGATAGGATTTATTGATATGGTAAGTCAACAAGCTTACCAATATCATGCCGGCGCAGCTGCTGATCCTATACCTTTTCCAGAAGAATTAAAAGCAGAAGAACATATAGCCAGAGCAGAAATGTTAGAAGCTTTGGCAAATTTTGATGATCATTTACTCGAAGAACTTTTAGAAGACATCGAACCACCCCAAGAGGAGATTCTCAAAGATTTAAAACTAGAATTAGGTGCAGATTTAGTTGTACCTGTTTTCTTTGGTGTGGCGGAACAAGATTTTGGTGTTAGACCTTTATTAGAAGCTCTACTGCGGGAAGCACCAGAACCAGAAATGACAATGGAACGGCGCTTGAAAACAATCAGCGATAGTCCTTTAGCGCAAGTTCTCAAAACTTTCTACACTCCCCAAGGTGGTAAACTTTCTCTGGTGCGAGTATGGCAAGGAACATTAACTGATGGTATAGTTTTAAATGGCGTGCGTGCTGGTGGTCTTTACCGCTTAATGGGACAACAACAACAGCAAATTAATCAAGCTGTGGCTGGGGAAATTATCGCCATCAGTCGGTTGGAAGGAATTAAAACTGGCGAGACAATTTCGAAAAATTCCCATTTAAAAGAATTACCAAAACCGGAAAAATTAGAACAAGTTTTTGCTTTAGCAATTACACCAGAAAAACGCAATGATGAGGTAAAACTGAGTGCGGCTATTAGCAAATTATTAGAAGAAGATTGTTCTCTGGCTTGGGAACAACACGATGATACTCATGAAGTGATACTTTGGGGACAAGGGGAAATACATTTACAAGTTGTATTAGATAGGTTGCGTCGCAAATATAATTTACCAATGTCTACTCATCTTCCCCAAGTTCCTTATAAAGAAACCATTCGCAAACCTGTAAATTCAGTTCATGGACGTTATAAACACCAAAGTGGTGGACATGGACAATTTGGGGATGTGTTCTTAGATATTCAACCTTTACCCAGGGGAGAAGGTTTTAATTTTAATGAAAAAATTGTGGGTGGTGTTGTTCCTAGACAATATATTCCTGGTGTAGAAATGGGAGTGCGGGAATTTCTCACACATGGACCTTTAGGTTACCCAACGGTGGACGTAGCAGTGACATTAACCAATGGTTCTTATCATACCGTTGACAGTTCGGAACAAGCTTTTAAACAAGCTGCACGTCTAGCAATGCAGATGGGGATACCCCAAGCGCAACCTACCCTGTTAGAACCAATTTTAAAGGTAGATGTGAATACTCCCAGTGAGTTTACTTCTAAGGTTCTGCAGCTTTTGAGTGGTAAACGTGGGCAGGTTTTGGGTTATGAGGGTAGACAAGATTGGCCAGGTTGGGATAATGTTTCTGCATATTTACCCCAAGCGGAAATGCAGAATTTTATTGTAGAATTGCGATCGCTCACTTTAGGCGTCGGTTCTTTCCATTGGGAACAAGATCATCTGCAAGAAGTACCAAAAAAGCTTGCTGAACGAATTCTCACTACTAATGGTGGTAAGGGTAAATAGGCTAGTTTTAGCGACACCCATGCAGAGTGTCCTGAGTTTTTTATTTCGCGCAAAGACGCAAAGGGGAAAACTCTGAACAATACCTTCAGGTGATGTACGCTTTTTTAAAGCGTACATCACCTGAATCTAAGGAAACATGGCTATCTCTAATCCAATAACCATTTTGTCTATATTCAACATACTGCTTATGAATGACCTATGCTGCTGTCATATTAGGAAATAATTTTTAGTATATTCAGGTTAATCTCACAATGATTATACAGGGAAATTGGCTTATGTGAATCACTCACTTTAGGCGTTGGTTCTTTCCATTGGCAACAGGATTATCTTCAGGAAGTACCGAAAAAGCTGGCTGAACGCATTTTGATTAGTAATGGTAACGGTAAATAGTTTAATCTCGTTCTCAGTCTCTGATTCCATTTCACGAAAACTCTGATACTTATAACTTCTCTTCGCCCCCCTTTTTAAGGGGGGTTAGGGGTATCTATTTCTAGCTTCCATTTTTATTTCGCGCAAAGGCGCAGAGAAGCAAAGATACAAATCAAGAAGAGAAGATAAGAATCAATCTTGTTTTGGTAAATAATCTTGATTTAAACTTTCATCTGTAGTAAATGGAGAGTCTACAGGAAAAGTATCAAGTGATAATCCAGTTTCTAAGGATGCTTGTTTTCTCACATCTTGATAACATTCGCTAAATACCTCAGAGAAGTACTCTTTTAAACTTGGACTTTCGGTTAGATCTTCTTTCAGCATAATGAAATGATACTATTTATATTTAACCAATTCACTATTACTCAAATTCCTTAGTTGATGACCAAACCTTAAAAACAGGATTCTACTTGCACAGGTTATCCTGTTTCAATTGATTGGTAGAACCTAAGCAAACTGTCAGAAATCAATTCAGATTGCTATACCATTGGTGACAAGTTGAGGAAAAGAAGAAATTGTCAAGCGTGGTATTTGGATAGGTCAAAAATCGTGATCAACTCAGTGTAGACAAATAATTTAGCGATTGAGACAAGCAATGACAAGCAGCCGAAAAACCAATCGAGACCACGGCAACAAGAAACAGAGACCAATGGTCGAATATGAAGTAATAGCCGAGCAATTGGAAAGATGACTGACACCAGCCATTACAAATCAAGAAAATTACTACCGAAAACTAGGACTCAGAGAACGGATACTGAATTTACCGTTGATGATGGGTGCGGTGTTGACCTTACTGTGGCGAGATATAGGAGGAGTCAGAGAAGTGACAAGAATGTTAGCTAGAGATGGTTTTCTGTGGTGTAATCCCACAAAAGTTAGTCAAGGTGAATTGAAGATGCTTTTAATACAGTCAAAAGACTCTTGGGTTTAAGTTATTTATGAACAGGTTCAATCAATGGAATTAAATTACAAATTTGGGCAAATTGGTGATTTTATAGTGTTTTACTAGATTTAGTAGATTTAGTTGATGCCGTAGCAGATGAACTTTCTCTGCCTTTTGATGAGATTTTATTAGAAATGATTTATCGTGGTCTTTATCATTTTACTATGGCTCATCAAAAAGGTAAGGCAACAGATCCTGTTAGATATTTTGCTGACCCTCTAAATCGAGATTTAGGTATTATCAAACAGAAGCGAAAACCAAGTGTTAAGTTAGTTGTCGCTCCTTTTCCTGATCTTCAACGTGGGACCGACCGGTTTTTTCGAAAATTCTCCCAAAGCCTCTTGACAAAAGACTTTCAGCCTTAACTTGTCACAAATGATATAGGTAGTATTTTCTTAGCCACTGCTGACGACACAGGCATCACCGATAAGCGATTTCCTGGTCTGACGAAAAGTAGCTCATCAGAACTAAATTTTTCTTTGAGTATTGATAGCAAGATAGAGTTAGAAAAAGTCTCAAGAAATTCCACTCCTACTGTTTGCCATCGGGGGGATTCGGGACTTGATTTAGGGTCATAATCTTTACTCATTGGCTCAAATTGTGTCGGGTTAGTAATACCTGTTTCGACTATACGCATTAACCCCACAATACCAGGGGAACTAGTATTAGAGTGGTAGAAAAAAGCTAAGTCCCCTAACTGCATTTGTAGTAAAAAATTACGAGCTTGATAATTACGCACACAGTCCCAGATAGTCTCACGCTGATGTTGCAGGTCAGTAATACTATAAACTTCCGGTTCAGATTTCATTAACCAATAATTTGTAGAATTCATTGAGAATATGTGGTGAAGATTTACGAGGGAGATACCGACCGAAATTGACAGCCAGATATGGCAAATGAACCTAATACTTTAATAATCTAGCATGATCAGGGATAATACTTATAAAGGACTTAGTTTTAAGTTAGAACTTTCTAAATTAATCGTAGAGATATTTTAGAGATATTTTATCTGATGAATAACCAACTCCTGAAACAAAAGTTACAGGCGGCGCTTAAAAAGATTCAGATTAATAGTCATGGTTCTCCTGTCACTAACTTGAAACTGGATAGAAATTTAGCCGCAGAAACTGAACAATTAACAACACAACTAGAAAGTGAACAGATGAAATTTGTGTTATAAAAAGAGCGTCAAGAAGCTGAGAGAAAGAAAATCGAGGCGAAAGGTATAGCTGATTCTCAAAAAATTATCTCTGGTGGACTTACTAACCAGGTTCTCCAATTTCGCTCAATTGAAGCTACAGAAAAACTTGCTCAATCTAATAATTCTAAAATTGTCGTCATTGGTTCTGAAAAAGGGGGAATGCCTATTTTAATTCAGTCAGATACAGGAACATCAAAACCTTAAAGCATTCGGCACCTAAAATTCAATCCCATTTAAAAATAAACCGTTCAGTTTATTTAGACTTAACACACAGACAATCACAGAAAAATTATCTCTTCTGGATGTCAAATATGGAATGAGGTTTTACCTTTAGCTTTATGAATTACTAGGACAACATGCTTGTATTCAAGTTATTAGTTAGAAATTACCTAAGTAAGTTATATTATGAGGGATCACACTTTTTAGGACTATTCTATCTTTTCTTCATCATCACTACCAAAAGACACACAAGGACTATCAATCGACCCCTTGCAAAATTGTTTCTGTGGTATGATAGAGAGTTTTAGATTTTATGTATTCTTGGTGTTCTTTGCGCTCGCTAATTCAGCGATAACCGTGTAACTCTAACTTTTGGCTAAAACAAAGACAACCCCCCACTCTAATATAGAAGTAATTCTGCAAGAGGTCTAATTTCTACCGCTGGAGTGAATGAATTACAAAAAATCACAGTAGCACAATTAACCCCCAAATCATCGGGGCGAGTGCATTATAATCTGACATAAAATGCACAGTCTTCACAAATACTTTTACGTGACATCGGTTGCAATTCCATCGAGGCTGACATAATTCAAAATACTGAAGAGAATATAATAACCACTACATTGTGTTTGTTGTAGTGGACAATAGCAATAACAAACAATGTCATTGTGATCATCTGTTATTTATGTAAGTAATTTAAAGGTTCCATGTAATAATTGCATTATTATCTTGCATTTAGAGTAAATTGATCAAATTCAGAAAATTGAGTCTACCGTAAACCATGGGCTTTTAACAACTCATTCACCCAAATAATATCCGTTTCTTGAATTGGTGGCACAGGTTCACGGTTATAATCTATAGCTAAATCAAAACCAGCACGATCAAACGAATCTTGAATCACACTTGTAAATCTACTAAAGGTTCTATATCTGCTTTTTCCAGAGGTAAGAAAAAAGCAGGAATTGATTCTTGTAAATTGAAAGGATATCATTCTGCTCTAGGACGTAATTGACTACGACTAACTAAGATTCGATAATCTGATTTAATTTCATTATCTAATATCGGCATAGATTCACCACCAAGTAATAAATCTATTTCTACTTCTACTAAATGTGTATAACCTTCTAATATTTGTTAACGCTTAGTTTGATCTGCATTTCTTCCTTCTCCCACACGTTTATTTTTAGGTGAAAGCAGTTCAATCACTGTGATAACTTCTGCTGTCGCAACTTCTCTGACTTCTAAATAACTTTCTCTAATTTCTTCAGGAGATGACTCTTGATTTGTGGGTTTTAAAGAAGGTGCTATAGTAACATCAGGAATACCAATTAAAACAGAATTTCCATCTGTCATTTGATAGACTCTTTTTTCTACAGCTACTCTCTATTTTGGTCGTAAATGAGGGAAAATTGCATCAGTGATCGCAATGATTAATCTACTGTGAACTTCTGGCCACAATTCAGGATGTTCTAAATAGGGGTTCATCCCTGGAAATGGTGAAGGCATAGGTAAATAATTCCAAATTCAACTCAAGTAAAATTCAAACCCGCGCAGCTTGTTTTTTTGCAATATCCGGGATTGATAATCAAGTTGTGCCTCTTGATCCTATGCTAGCAAACCTATCTTTGATTATGACGAATACACAAACCTGGTATATTATCAAGTATCAATCCGAAATATGCGAAGTAGTACCCAGCCAACAAGTTAAGGAAAATAACCCAGACATTATTAAAAAATGGGGAACTTTTAATTCACAACCAGAAGGAATCGCCCGTCGAGTAGGATTAATCAGGGCTGGAAAATGCCAAACCCAATAAATTCAAGTCAAAATAGTGCTTCCAGCAGCCTGTGCGAACACAATTTGTTTAATTCTTGTTTGTAGTCTTACTATTTTTAGCAGCTTGTTTACCCAAAATTTCCACAGCTTTGGCAAATTGGGGATCTTCTAAAGTGGCCAGTTTATCCCGTTCCTTTAACCATAAATCTTGTCTTTGGGCATCAGTTAAATCCACTTTTACATCAGGATCAATACCATGCTTATTAATATCTTTACCGCTAGGGGTATGATACTTAGCAATAGTCACTGCTAACCCTGAACCATCTTCCAAAGGTCGTACAGATTGCACTAAACCCTTACCAAAGGTTTGCGTACCCACTATGGTCCCACGTTTATTATCCTGCAAAGCACCGGAAAGAATTTCACTAGCACTAGCTGAACCCTTATCAACTAACACCACTAAAGGTTTAGTAGTCAAAGCACGACCTTTAGCAATTTCCCTCTCCTGTTCACCTTGACGGTCAATAGTAGAGACAATAGTTCCTTTATCTAACCACATTCGGGCAATGTCCACACTGGAGAATAATAAACCACCAGGATTGCCCCGCAGATCCAAAATATAACCAGATACGTTTTTAGTCTCTAATTTACTAATTGCATCTTTCATTTCCTTGGCAGCATTAGCACTGAACTGATTCAGACGAATATAACCAAGATTAGCCGCTGGAGTTTGTTTCTCAGAATACTTAACCGGATGGATTTCAATCTTGGCCCGTGTGATATCAAATTGTTTTTTCTGACCATTCCGCAAAATCTTCAATCTGACCTTAGTTCCCGCTTCACCGCGAATCAAAGATACAGCCTGGTTAGTATCCATGTCTTCAGTGCTTTTGCCATCAATTTCCAGGATCACATCCTTAGCTATAACTCCCATTTTAAAGGCGGGTGTATCCTCAATCGGGGCAATCACAACTAATTGCTTAGTTTTTTCATCCTGACTGATGGTGATACCAATCCCTGTGAGTTCTCCAGAGGTATCAACCTGCATATTCTTGAATTCCTCTGGGTTCATAAACCGGGTGTAAGGATCTTCTAGCTTTTTCAGCATTTCCCTGATCGACTTATAAGCTTCCTCCTGGTTGGTGTAGGACTTGCTTAAATATTCTTTACGAACAGCTTGCCAATCTACCTGATTAAACGTCCCGTCTACATATTGACGGTAAACAATTTGCCAAACTTCGTCTATCAATTCCTTGGGGCTTGCTTTAAATAAAGCCTGACCACGGGAGTGAATGCCAAGACTAGTAACAGCAATTGTAGAAAGCGTCACTGCCGTAGCACCTAAAACAAGTCTACTTTTTGTAATTACCATAATGACAGCTGTGTCAGAGGGAAAATTTATAGTCAGTATGCCCAATCTAACACAGGGTAAACAATTCAAGGTTCAAAATTCAAAATTCAAAGTGAAGAAAATTCAGATTACACTAGGGGCAATGTGACGGTGACAGTTGTACCATGACCTAGTTCACTAACGATGTTCAAATGCCCACCATGTAAATCCACACATTTTTTAACAACGACTAGTCCTAGTCCGGTTCCAGCAATGTTACGGACATTCTGACCCCGATGAAATGGCTCAAATATTTGATTTTGGTCAGTTGTGGAAATCCCGATGCCGTGATCGCTAATTTGAATAATTACTTGATTATGATCAAACTTGAGGCAGAAATCAACCTGAGTTCTTTCTGGGGAATATTTAATGGCGTTTGACAAGAGATTTCCCAAAATTGAGCGCAATAACTTTTCATCCAGATATGCTTGTTGCCATTGTTCTATGGTTTTACACCAGGCGACGCTATCACAAGTAAAGGTGAGTACGTATCCAGAACCGTTACTCAGACGGATTTCTTCCACAAACTGACGACAAAATTTTTCTAAATCCAGCCATTGGGGATTAAATTCTAAGTTACCAGTTTCTGCCCGATTGATGGTGAGGATGTCATCGAGAAGCTGCACCATATTTTTCACTGAGTCTTGAATGCGCCGTAAGTTGCGCGATCGCTTTTCTCCATTTTCCCAGGCATGGGGAGAATTTTCTAATAACTGGGCAGCAGCTAAGGCTGTACTCAGTGGTGTTCGAAATTCATGGGATGCCATTGAGAAGAAGCGAATTTTCATAGCACTTAATTCTTTTTCTCGCTCCAATGCAAGTCTCACTTCTTCTAATCGTTTTCGTTCCGTAATATCACGTGAATTCACCACAATGCTTGTTAATTCTGAATTATCCACAAATTTCTGGCTGATGGCTTCTAGAGTCCGCCAAGAATCATCTTGATGACGATAACGAAATTCTACAGGTAAGGGTACATCTGGATTTTTAATAGCATTGGTAATGTTGTAACAAGTGGCAACAAAGTCATCAGGATGAATCCAGGCAAAAAAGTTTTGATTAATCAATTCCACAGACTGATAACCCAAAACCTTTTCCACAGATGGACTCATGTAGTGAATAGTTCCGTCTGTATCGAGGATGGTAATTACATCTAGGGCATTTTCAATTAACGAGCGAAATCTTTCTTCACTACAACGTAGTGCTTGTTCAATGCGCTTACGTTCGCTAACATCTCGCTGGATTGAAATCCAGTGCGTATAATAACCAGTTTTGTCAGCTACAGGAACTATACTGGATTCTACCCAAAATTCCGAGCCATCTTTGCGATAGTTGATTGCCTCCACTGTCACAGATTCCCTACTAAATAGGGCGGTTCCTACTTGATCCAAGACAGCGCGAGTAGTTTTCGGTCCTTGGAGAATACGGGGGGTTTTACCTAACACTTCTTCCGGGCTATACCCAGTCATCCGAGTAAAGGCTTCATTAATATAGAGAATGCGGGGAACTGGTTCATCAATGGGTTCTGCTTCTGTAATCAAAACGGCATCATTGGTGTTAACGACTACAGACTGAAGAAATCGCACTTGCTCGGCTTGCCGTTTCTGTTCGGTTATGTCGGCTACAACTGCCACCATACCACTAATCACTCCTTCAGTGTTGTGTAGGGGAGCAGCAGAGAACACAATATCAATTAGCGAATTGTCTTTTTTGCGTTGACGTACTTCTACACTAGGAGGAGTGATACCTTGGATGACGGTTTCCTTAATCTTTTCATACTCCTCCAACTCTGCCGACATAATCGGGTTGGGCTGATCTAATACTTCTGTTTCACTCCAACCAAACATTCTTTCGGCTGCGGGATTCCACATTTTGATATTGTTGTGTAAATCCAAGGTGAAAATAGCACGGGGTGAGGCGGCGATGAGAGATTGTAAGGTTTGGTTAGTGTGGCGGAGTGAAGCTTCAGTGCGCTGACGGTCGACAATTTCAGCCCGCAAAGATGTATTGGTTCTGGCTAGTTCTTCTGTGCGTTGTTGTACACGATGTTCTAGTTGAGCATTGAGCTGTTGCAACTGTTCGTAGAGTTCTGATTGTTGAATGGCGATCGCTACCTGGGTGGCTAGTTGTTTCATTAACTCAACTTCCCAGGTTTGCCATTGACGCACATTACTGCATTGGTGAGCAATTAACAATCCCCAAAGATGGGGAGAAGGGTGGAGGGATTCAGAGTTATCAGTTTCTCTAACTTCCCTGACTTCCTGCAAAATCGGTACTACCAATTTAGCTTTTACACCGAACTGGTTCAAAAATCCTGCCAAACATGAATTTACATCGCTTTCAACATTGGTAATAGCAGTAGTTTTTCCTTGAGTGTAGGCGTGATGATATTCTCTAGGAAAGACTTCGGCTGGAAATATTCGACCCAAAATACAAGGATAATCAGGTGATACGGTTTCCGTAATGGCGCTACCGGTTCCATCTTCCCAAAGTCGATAAATAAGCACTCTGTCAGCTTGAAGAAACTGTTTTACCTCTGCAACTGTGGTGACTAGTACTTCTTCTAAGTTCAGAGATTTGCGAATATGGTGAGCTATTTGGCTAACTAGACGTTCTCTTTCTGTCTGTTGTCGGAGGATATTTCCTGTCTGTTGTCCTTGAGTTATTTGTCGTTGCAGTAAGTAGTAAGTTGTGAAAAGGATGATAATTAATAATCCAATTGCAATACCTAATGGATTAAGCATGGGGCAGGGGTTTAGGATTATCATAACTCGGATGATGAATTGTTAGAGGCTCTTTTCAGAATATAGATGTTTCCAATATAGATGTTTCGGGAAAACTAACAGTAGAATCTTATTTATTTCACTAGTGTTGCTGGATGAAAGTATGAATTTGTTTCACGCACAGGAGGACACTTGCGTGGGTGGCTTTGCCGACTTGAGCAAAGTATCCGTCGCACAAAGGCAAAGAGAAATAGTTTGAAAAATGGAATTTCTGACTTTCATACCTAAATTAATTAACCCACCCTGAAAGGAAAAAATTTACACCTGATATTATTTAGCAAACATACATATTTGAGGAGTTGTGATTAAGAACAATATCTGGATCACCAGAAGTGTTGAATTCCTTGCTGCAAATCAATTAGGAGTGAATATTAATTATGAATATCCCAAATAGCTATCGCTCGATTACTGCGCGATCTAAGCTGACTGAGTATTTATTAAATACTGAACATAAACGTGGTGGGACAAAAGCTAAATTACTCCTCCAATTTGACTATTCTCCCAATCACTGGGAGCAGCTAGAATTAGATATCCGTAAGTTTCATCTAACTGTAGATGTTAATCTTATTAAAGAAACTGCTTATGGTTCAAGATATGAAGTTAGCGCAAATCTGCTTACCCCCATCAACAGACCACTCCTTCTCAAGACAATCTGGCAAATAGATACAGGTAGAGACTTTCCTCGATTGATCACTTTACTTCCCAATTAGCAAGCAATATTGGAGGCTGCAATGAATTTTACCCTTTACTCAGATGTAATATTATTGCGTGATATTCCCGAATAAAATGTATATGCTGGAGACATTGGCACGGTAGTTTAAAAACATGATGTTCCCGGACTAGAAACAGGCTACAGTGTTGAGTTTTTCAATATGCTTGGCAATACTGCTGGAGACATTGGCACGGTAGTTTAAAAACATGATGTTCCCGGACTAGAAACAGGCTACAGTGTTGAGTTTTTCAATATGCTTGGCAATACTGTGGTAATTGTAACATTACCAAAGAGTTGTTTTCGCTTGCCAAATAGTGCGGATAGACCCGCAGTCAGGTTGATAACTAATGCTGCGTAGTTTATTTGTATAGCGTACCATTAAAATAAAAACACATCTCGTTTGCAGGATTCAGGAGCAATGACAACGGTAATTACTCAATCCATGGACTTAGAAGAGTCTCTTAAACTACCAGAAATAAAACCTGCCTGCAAATACATCAACGGTGAAATTATTCCAAAACGTATGCCAAAAGGGAAGCATAGCTGATTACAGTTAAAACTGTGCAATAGTGTTAATGATGTCACCGAAAGTGAAAAGATTGCTTATGCTTTTCCTGAACTGCGTTGTAGTTTTGGTATTCGCTCAATAGTAGCTAATATAGCTGTTTTCAACTGGTCAGGTATTCCCTTTGCTACTGACGGAGAAGTACCTAATGATTTTCTGATTTTTCCAGACTGGACAATTGAAATTCTTTCCCCAGGACAAAAGAGACGGCCGAGAATTTACAAAGGAGTCTGTGTCTGGCTTTCCATAGTGTTAAGATTAGGACAGAGCCAAGGAAAGAATCAGGGTTGGGAATAGTAACTGATAGGAACTATCCATGAAGATGTTGATAACTAATTCATAACTGACCTCATATCCATAACATTTATGAAATGGGCAAAACTAATTAACCAATTATTAATGAACCAATTCGTAATGTGACTAAACCACAAGTAGTAAGAATTACTTGTTCGTAAATTCGGAAATTCAGGGGAAATCTTTGTTGAGCTAGCCGGAATCTTTTTACAAGTCTAATGACGTGTTCAACAAAAATACCCTTGCTGGAAAACTCTTTGTTTCGTGCCTTTTGTTCTGAGTCGGGATCCCTCGCTCTCATGTTTTTATACCTGTTCAAGGAGACTAGCAGGCAAAACATTTCCTAATATCTCTAGCCAGTAGTGAAATGTGTCCTTTTTGGATATACCTAAATGCAAACCTAAAACCTTAAATGTTGGCATTTTCCTCAAATAGAACAAGCATAGACATACCTGTTCTTTTATCTCTAGTTTCGGTTTCCGCCCTCTTCCTTTATGATTTATATGTATCTTTTTACTTTCTATTTCAGCTTGAAGTTTTTTATGCTGCATTTCAGCTTGGGCTAACAAGCCTTGAAACTGATGGTTAGTTGTTCCCAGTATTTGTTTTGTACGATGTAGATATTATTAAATATAATTAAGTGGATTTTTCCTTTTGGTAGACGGTCAAAATTCCCTTCTACTATTTTTCTGACACCAAGTTAATTTTCCTGACAGGTCTAAAGTTCAAATCTAGTTATAGATAATATTCTATATTGCTTAAATCATAGTTGTCAATTAGGTTGGTTGATAGATCCAGAAGACCGTTCTATTTTGATTTTTCCTCCAAATCAAAATAGAACTTTTACGGGATGATAAACGTTTACCAGTCTTACCAGGGATAGACTTGGAGTTAACAGTTACTAAGGTACTTGATTGACTGAAAATGAGTAATTAAAGTATTTACACATTCAAAATAATCCGAATCCGTTCTTTAACTACTCGGTCTGATTCTTGCATCATAGCTTGGTCAAGGATGGTATTAATTTCAACAGTAGCAATTCCTCCCAAAGAAACCGCCGCCGCATAACGCAACGCCCAATCTTCAGCATTTAATAATGCCCATGAAAGCTTATAAATTGCTCTTTGACTCTTTTCAGGGTCGGTAGTGGTAATCACCATCTGTTCTAAGCCCCTAGCTGCCACTCGACGTACATTTCCTTGGCAGTGATTAGCAACTTCTACACCCACAACTTCCACAAGTAAATCTAAAGCGCGATCGTCACCGAGTTCAGCTAGAATGCTGATAATACCTGCCTGTATGTTTTGATTTGGGCAACTGTGATAAGCCTCAATCAAAGATTCCACACTGAGGAATGCAAGTTGGTCTAATGTTATGTCTGGTTGCAGACTTATCATATCTGTCAGGTATGGTAATTGGTAATGGTAATTATTAATTATGGTTCTTCCGTTCTTTTTATGGAAAAACAGGTTCAAAACCCTTGAAAGCCTTATTCCGTAGTCATTTCATTTAGAATCAGGGAATAATTCTTTATAACCCTTCCCCCCTAAGGGTTTTGTTGTAATCAATCCTTAATCACCATAAAAACAACGCAAGAGCCTTGATTATTTAAAGTTGCATTAAAAGTTGATCAATTGCTTTAAATATGTTTTGAGTTGCTTGTTGTTTTTCCAACTCGGAAACATCGCTTTCTAATACTGTCTCTAAAATTCGTTTTAGGTTTAACAGCTTGAGACTATTACCAACCTTTGCTTGCACAATTGCTTCAGCTGCTTGTATGTGACCAATTGCCCCTAAATCAAAGGCAGCAGCCCAGCGCAAATAGGGATTTTCATGATTAAGATTTTCAATGATGCGTTGGAGATATTCAGGTTGTTGGGTGATGAGATAAAGATAACGAGCAGCTGCACACTGCACTCTTTCTGAGGAATGCTGTAAAAATGGTTCAACCAAAGGACGAGCTTCTGATACCCGTAATTCTCCCAAGGCTTCAATTAAGGCTTCATAGGGTTGGGATTTACCCAACTGTAAAAGTTGTAACAGAGGATAACTCGCTGTGAGATCGCCAATTTTTCCCAATGCCTCAATGACAGCTTCCCGAAATAGCCCATCTTCTTCACATCTGAGGGCTTCCAGCAATGCAGGTAATGCTTGAATATTTTTGAGTTGTCCTAGAGCGCGAGCAACCTGACGACGTAAAGGATAACCGCCTTGAACTGTACGATAGCGTACATCATGGAGTTGCTGACAAAGTGCTGTACAGGCTGATTGAATTTGATGTTTTCCCAACCACCAAGCAGCATAATATCTAATTTGATTATCCTCTGCATCTAGGGCAGCAATCGCTGTTTCAGGAGAGAGAATTGGTTCAGTAGAGGAATTAGTAACAACCATGTCAGAATCAGAATTTACAGAATTAAAGAATGAACAGGATGGATTTGGAGATGATTAATTTATCCTGTTCATCTCATTGGTAATTCGTCATCAAATTACCAATTAACAATCACTTTTACACAGGTGTGATGCTAATAATCTTGCCACCTTGTTTGTGAATTTCCTGATACCGCCTAGAGAGTTGATCAAACGGCACAGTATACACTTGTCGGCTACGACGTACTGCTACCTTAGTAGCAACACCACTAGCGATAACTTCGATCACATAAAGTCGCTGGTCTCCACGAACAGGAGAACTATTTAATTGTCCAACACTAAGCACAGATGCAAAGCGGATGGCGGAACTAGGAGGAATAATCATATTAGGCAAATTCATTGCCAGTTGTTGCCGTAAACGAGGGCTTTTTGTGCCAGCATTATCGCTGTTACCATTGCCCCTATACAGTGTAAACAAGCGGTTGAATCCAACCTGTTTCATGCCAGGAATTGATTTAAATCCCCGATAGTAGGGAACTGTGTTATCACCAAAGGCGTTATTATACTCCTGGCTGTCGATATAGGAATCTATATCCGCATCGTAGCCTTGAGAGGCATAGAGATCGACATGATAAGCAATTTCTGACTGGTCGTAGGGAGCGCGTCCTAACAGATGTTTGTAGTTTAGTTCAATAAACCGAATTTGGGAGTTGTTATAAAAAAATCTCTCTTTGTAAAATTCGGATTTTGCCAATGTTTGGACAAATTGGCGCACACTAATTTTCCCATTACGGAGCATTGCTTCCGCACTAGAAAAAATTCCGCTAACATAAACGCGTTCACGTCCAAGTACGTGTTCGTAAGCGGTTTTAAATATCTGTTGCAATTCATCTTCACTGTAATTAGGGCGCAGTTCAATTTTTGCATTTGTAACTGCACTGATGCCTAATCTTTGTTCCATTGACAGGCTCATAATTTAAACTCCGTTAAACAATTTAGGGCAGGGAGATAAAGAAAAAGGGGAAAAGGATAAATCATCAATTTTCCCCTTTCCCCTTTAAATTATTCCTAATTTTTAGCTCAAGGCGTTGATGGCGTAGTTCAGGTAAATATTGGCTTCTCCAGCCACATCACCTGATAGACCATTGTTGTCACGGACAAATTCCAACGCTGCTACATACCAGCTTGGAGATAAGCCCAAGGCTGCATTAAATTCTTTAACTCCAGCAATTACATATTCGTCTAGTGGGCCTGTGCCACCAACGACGCAGCAATAGCTGATGGTGCGGAGGTAATGGCTAATATCGCGGACACACTTAGATTTTCCTTCGGGAGTGGAAGCGTATTGACAACCCTGCATCTGGGTGGTGTAAGGGAACTTCTGATAAACATGATTAGCTGCTGCTTCTGCCCATTTTTGACCATTTTGGTAGAAAGCTCTGGCAGCTTCTAGTCCAGCTTTAGCACGGCTGAAACGACCAAATACAGCTTGCATTTCAGTGTTGCTCAGGTAAGCACCACGAGTATCAGCAGCAGCAATAGCCTCGGTTAACGGGGTTTTCATAGTTAAATTTTCTCCCTAAATATGTGTCAATTGTGTCAATGATCAAAAATGAATTCAAAATCTTATGCTTTTAAGCAACTGCTGCTGCTGCCCGATCAAAGTAACTAGCCAGTTCTGATATTAAGCTGCTGCAATCTCCACGGGTAATGCCACTGTTGTCATTAGCAATAGTGATCGCTGCATCTTTCATTTTGCCAATCCCGGAAGCCACGGTAGCACCTGGTGTTCCTAATGCTTGGTAGGTTTCGCGCAAACCGTTCAAGCAGCGATCGTCCATTACACTGGTATCACCAGATAAGATGGAATAAGTGACGTAACGAAGAATAAAGCCTAAATCACGAATACAAGCTGCTTGATTGCGGTGATGGAAACAAGCACCACCAGGTCCAAATACCTTGGGTTGTTCAGCAACTAAGGCCCGATAAGCATTAGCTGTAATTGTTGAGGCGTTGCTGGTTAGACGGTTTACTATATCTAACCGTTTGTTACTGTCCCCAACTAATGCAGACAAGGCATTAATTTGGTCATCGTTCAAGTATGAGCCTTGGCGATCACTCTGTTCAACCACTCTAGAAAAAGCATCAAGCATCTTCAATTTCTCCTAAACTGTTAGGTTTTGGCTGGGTTTCGGTATCGGAGTATTATCTTGACCCGCCTTACTTTAGAAGAGTAATTGGTTAGTTGTAAATAAATTGGTAAGAGATTTGTAAAAAATTCGGAAAGATTATTAGAACCACGGTAATCTTTACAGTTCTTAATGAAAATTGTAAAGAAGTTTTGCAAAAATCAAAGAAGTATTTGGGATTTTTAAGCAAAAAAAGTTCGATTTCTTGCGGTTTTTTAATTAAAATTCCCTATTTTGCCCGCTCATGAACATAGCTCTTTTCCTGTTAGCTTTGACTAAAATTTGTTATCTAATCATCTACTCTGATGAAGATTCTGCTAATTGAAGACGATATTCGTTTAGCTGAAACGCTGGCAGAAGCCCTAACTGACCAGCTTTATGTTGTTGACATCGCCACAGATGGAGAATCCGCTTGGGATTGTACCAAAGCGCTAGACTATGACTTGCTGCTGTTGGACGTAATGCTACCGGAAATTGATGGTATAACTCTGTGTCATCGGTTGCGATCGCATGGGTATCAAAAACCTGTCCTCATGCTCACTGCCTGTGATACAATCAGCGAAAAAATTTCTGGACTAGATGCCGGCGCAGACGACTACATTATTAAACCCGTTGATTTGGGAGAATTGTTTGCTCGCATTCGGGCTTTATTACGTCGAGGTAACACAATCTCTCCTCCTGTTTTAGAGTGGGGCAATCTGCAACTTAATCCTAGTACCTACGAAGTAACCTATAACCATACCCCTCTCCATATCACACCCAAAGAATACAGTCTTCTGGAATTACTACTGCGGAATGGTCGCCGAGTCCTGAGTCGCAGCGTCATCATAGACCATATTTGGAGAACCGATACATCTCCAGATGAACACACCGTGAAAGTTCATCTCAGAAGTGTACGTCAGAAGTTAAAAGCCGCTGGTGCGCCTGAAGATTTTATTGAAACAATGCACGGTATGGGCTATCGTCTCAAATCACTAGACCTCTTGCAAAAGTCCTAATTTTCACATTCAGCAAGAGGTCTACCTGGGTACGGCTTGGGATTTTACACCTTAAGGTTCTACCCAACGTCCATCAGCCTTAATCAAATTAATCAGTTCTTCCACGCCCTGATTTTCTGGGACTTTTTTAATTTCTTCCCTGCCACGATATAAAGAAATGTAACTGGGAGTTTTGCCAACATAACCATAGTCAGCATCTGCCATTTCTCCAGGGCCATTGACAATACAACCCATGACAGCAATATCTAAACCTGTTAGATGTTTAGTAGCTTCTCTAACTGTGTGCAGCACTTCTTCTAAATTAAACAAAGTTCTTCCACAGGAAGGACAGGCCACATACTCAACCATCGTTTTCCGCAAACCTAAAGCTTGCAGAATGCTGTAACACACAGGAATTTCTTTTTCTGGTGCTTCAGTTAAAGACACGCGGATTGTATCACCCAAACCATCAGCTAATAATGTCGCAATTCCCGCTGTAGACTTAATTCTGCCATATTCCCCATCGCCTGCTTCTGTCACACCCAGATGTAAAGGATAATCCATCCCTGAATCATCCATGCGCTTGGCCATCAACCGATATGCAGCCACCATCACAGGAACTCGTGAGGCTTTCATGGAAATAACGATGTTGCGAAAATCGAAAGATTCACAAATACGGATGAATTCTAAAGCCGATTCTACCATCCCTTCCGGGGTGTCACCATAGGTAAATAGCATTCTTTCAGCTAAGGAACCATGATTAACACCGATCCGCATAGCTTTACCTTGATCACGTAGGGAAATTACCAAAGGAGCTAAGGTTTCGCGGATTTTTTCGCCAATTTCGTCAAATTCAACTTTTGTATATTCGCTGCGGCTGGTATTTGGTTTTTCAAATACATATAAACCCGGATTAATACGGATTTTTTCAATGTGTTTAGCAACTTCCAGGGCAATTTTCATGCCATTGTGATGGACATCGGCAACAATGGGGACATCGCGGTAGGTTTTGATTAATTTTGGCTTAATTTCCGCCAAGGCTTTAGCGTGTCCTAGACTGGGAACTGTAACGCGAACAATTTCGCAGCCTATTTCATGGAGACGACGAATAGCCGCCACAGAACCGTCAATATCCAGTGTATCTTCGTTAATCATTGACTGTACCACCACTGGGTAGCCTCCCCCAATGGTTACATCTCCCACCTTTACAGCACGGGTTTTGCGCCGTTTGATGGTGGTATCAAAAACAGGTTGACTAGTGGTCTTGGTAGTTTCAAGGGGTTGTAGGGTTTGCATAGCTTCAACAGGTAGATTTTCTGTAGCTAAAATATCAGATCACAAGGGGTTCTGCTTCTCAGATTGGCACAGTTGAAGTGTTTTTGGGTGATGGAGTGGGAAAGTTAGAAAATTGGTGATACCAACGACGAGTGTTCACGTAGAGTTGAGAAGAATAGCAATTAAACTTAATCTTTTCCATCTAGTGACTGAGAAAAACATTTGATTTCAACCTTCGGAGATGTCTAATTATTCCAATAGCTGACGAACCGACAATACAGGCACTGTTGAACTTAAAAAACGCTACCTGTGGCGTGTCAAGATTGGTTCTAATCCTTGAGTAACAGCACAGGCAATTTGAATTGCATCTTCAAAATCACCGATTCCAGATGCGAACGCCCACTCCAAAATAGTTCGATTGACGGGGCAAACCATCATAACCGTCAATGTTGCTAAAACTGCCTGTCGTGCTTGTTCAATACTCTGAGTATGTCTTCGCGCAATGTAGAAAATGTCTGTGAGGGTAGTTGCTGTAACATACCCAATGATGCGACCAGAATCAATTGCTTGAAATAACTCTTCTGCATCTTGTCGAAATAGCTCTCGCTGCAAAAGAAAATCCAGCACAATACTAGTATCAATCAAGACTTTCAATGAAGATACCTCTCCACCACTTGCTCTTCTAACATTGCCTCCACTTCTTCATCTGTTGGTGCTGGCTGGTCTGTTTTTAAAAAACCTCGCATTCGTCCAACTGCATTAGATTTATCAGGTTGGAGGCTGGGTGTAGCTTGGAGAGATTCAATAATGAGGCTTACCAGTGCAAGGCGATCGCTCACAGAGAGTTTGTAAACCTGCTCCTTAAGTTCTTGTAACACCATAGGCTAACTCCGCTAAAGCGACGTATCTAACCTTAACCTTAATGATATCTTTTATAAATGTGAATTAGGATATGGGCTATTCACTCCGACTTCAAACATCAGAAAATACCTGAAAATTCCACAAAATTTGCGGAATGTCAGATATAATGGAATGTGGGTAAGCTATGGAAACATTGATGACAGAAGTAAAAAGACTGCTTTCTATTGATGGCGGCGGTATTCGTTGTATAATGGCTGCTGAAATTTTAGTAAAGATAGAAGATGCATGAATTCAATTTGACTAAAAAATTCACCTCCAAGGCTCTATGGAAACACAACAAGTAGGGGAGTTGGTAGACAGGCCAATGGAAATAGTAGAAT
>CAKZGI010000029.1 GCA_936914905.1 uncultured Trichormus sp.
CATCTACCAGTTCTCCATCTACCCTTCTAGGGTATAGATATTATTGGCACTCTTATACCTTATTTAATCTACTTTCCTTATTGATCCGTTTACAATTGGAACACATTAAACCTTCACTATCTTCAGTAACTTTAACTTCGATTCCTAGATGAGAAACCTCAGCACCAGTTTTGGGTGTAGAAATTCCCCCAAGTGGGTTATGAATGATACCCTGATCTTGATGAGTAGCGGGTGTTAAAGTTCCAGTTGGCGGGGTGTTGACTTCAGGTATTAAGTTGCGAACACTTGGTGGAACTATCTGCCCCCCAGTGTTGTTAGTCCTGTTGGCAGGGGGTGAAGCTTTTATAGATGCGATCACTCCACCTTGCTGACAAGAAGGTACTGATAAGTCAGTATTAACTGGTGTATTTTTGACAGGAAAGATCGCACCACCTTTGTGAGAAGAAGGTCTAGAAGCTCCACCTGTTCGGGGATTATATTTAGGAATATAGCGGCCAGGGTTCTGAGGATCTTCAATCAACGTCACTGTATTGCCGTCATGGGCAGGAGGAAGTCTTAAATTAGGATTTTTTGTTACACCTGGACTTCCAAAGGGATTTCGAGGGATGCCCAAATTGGGATCGGGTAAGGGCACTCCAAGACCATAAAGACCTACGTAAGAACCTTCGCCTCCTACTATGAAAGGCTTCCATCTGATCTCAGAACTTACCAATGTAAAGCTTCATTTAAATTATGGGATTAAGTCATTGAGATATACAATTTACCTATTTAAATGAGTATCTCCCTCTCTGATAATTTCTCTAAAGCGTTGACGTAATGCAGCAATTTGAGTTTCTGTAAAAACTTCCTGTATCAATCCATGCTCCTTTAAGACTTGTAAGACATCTACAGCCGCTTCCACAACAGTTACTTGTTGGCTTAAACAGTGTTAAATATTGTCAATAAAATTGGGGTGATCGCTCACGACCTCAGACATAACTGGTTTGAAAAATTATATAATGACCCCAGTGTTGATATTGACTACAAAGCCAAGTTAATTGATACTCTTAATGCCTCCAAATTTGGTAATAAAGCATATAAACCCTATCAGATATTTATCAAGGTACTATACTAACTATTTAAAGATGAAACCATTATTGGTGAGATTGATACAACCTTAGAATTAGCAAGTTTTGAACAAGAAGGGTTTCAAAGAGCCGTCGAGCCGTCAAAGTAATTGAAAGACACCGAGGTTGTATCATTGCTGATGTGGTGGGTTTGGGTAAAACATTTATTAGTTTACGGTTATTAGAATATTGTACAAGATTTACCATCTGTTTTTGAGTCTCATCAATGTTTGCTATCTGATTATAGTTCACCAAAGTGGTCGGATTCCTTTTTTACCGACCACCTTAGCATTACTGGCTGGTGGAGGAGTTTTTTTTAACTTATCAATTACGAAAAGTTTAGTTTACTCAGGAGGTTATTGAGTGATGATCAAGCGATCGCTCTTACGCCAAACTATAACCATCTGCACACTCACAACCCTGTTATCTGGAAGTTTACTGTCCCCTGTTTTTCTACCACAGGCACAGACTCAATCTGCTTTTGAGCGCATCCAGTCAATTTTTACTGGTAAAATGAGCGCCGGATCAGCTTCCGGGCTATGGCGTGGTGGGGCTACTCCCTCATAATGCTCTCAACTAGATACTAAAAACCTCATAGCTTATTTAACCAACAACACCGAGTTCTGTCTTAAATTCTAGTAGCATGACTGTATTTTACAGTTTCCACAAATTCATTCTCTTTCAAAATTACATACAAATTCACATCTTCCTCCAACAAACATGCATGACCGCTATCAGGTAAGATTAAATTTTGAGAATTAGGTAAAATATTATCTAACCGTCCTACCTCACTTACAGAAGGTAACAAGCGATCACTCCCCCCGGCTATAAGTAAGACCTGCTGCTTGAGTTGTTGCAATTTGTCCTCTTCAATATGAAACTCACGCAATAATGACAAACGCCAATTTACCGTTTCTGCAGGTAGAGAACGCATAGTTCTGAGTAGTTCATGGCGAATACTACTAGACATCCGTGATAACGATGCCAAAAATGGTAACAATCCCAATGCACCAAAATCATAAAACCATGATGGTACTAAATCAGTTAGTTGAGATAAGGAGTTCAACCAAGGGCGCAGTTGAAAGGCTGAAGCGGGATTTATTAGAATAATACGTTTAAATAGATGTGGTGATTGGGTAGCGACTTTCATAGCCAAACAACCGCCAAAAGATTCCCCACATAAATAAACTGGACGGTGACAGCTTCTTTCTAATTCTGCGTGAATCAAGTCCAAAACATTACTAGTCAGCACCTCCCAGGTTGTAAGGTCTTTTCTGGGGATCGCTAAACAACGGACATCAAAGCCCATTTCTAAGCCAGCAGTTTGCGATCGCAACAGTTGACCAGTTCCATCCATTCCAGGCAAATAGACAAACAGCGGATATTCTAGTTGCACTCGTTTGGGAGTCAGGAAACAAGGTTTAAGTTCAACGTCTGCCATTTTGCCAATGTATCTACAATCTATTAAATCTTGTTTTACAATACCTTAGCCAAAATAAAAGGCTACAGAAATTTTGGCAAAGTCAGCAAAATTAAACACACATAAGCGTTCTGCTTAAAAGTTAGTTTGGAATCTCAAACCCTTATACTGCAGTTAGTAGGTTAAAAAACCCTTGTAGGAAACCTGGAAGGAATTTTTAAGACTGATTGTGTTTGCCAAGCCTCAAAGAAATGGGAGTTAATGGTTAAAGCATCATCAACTCACCCTCGTATTTTGGCGACGGTATTGGTTTTACTGTACCGTTTCATTGGCAATCATGGGGAGATGGGTCAGTTATCAGTTATCAGCCATCGCACTTTATCGCACTTTATCGTTGTTCACTGTTCCCTATTCCCAAGAACCAATGACTAAATCAGCTTTTCGAGATAAAAATCAGCCGAGTCTGAAACTATGATTACAGATTTTAGTGAAGTTTGAATGAATTATATATGAATAAGTGAAATCGCTTAACCCATCCTTCACAAACTCACTTAAGGCAGGTAACTCATAATTCATAATTCATAAAAGTTATTCTTCGTCCCCAATTTCCTATCCCCAGTCAATTAGTATATTTCTTGTAAAAATTTCGCATCTTTCCTTGATGTATTTTTTACATTTACTTACCATAAGGTTCAGCATCTATTAATAACGCTATGATGGGTTATCAGCTAGAAATGTATAAAACACATATTTGAGTGATTAAGCCTAATCTTTATAGATTTTAATCGGCTTATAGGACCATCAAAATTGAGTAATAAATAGCTTATAACATGATAAATAACAAGTATTCTCCGTAATTTTTGGATGAATCAGTAGAATTTTTAGACACTAGAAAAAAATTCTTGAGGTGAGAAATTTGCTAATATTAAGTTGGTGTTTGAAAAAATAGTTGCAATGTTATATAATTACCTGGTTTTACAGGATTAACTAAGCAAGAAATCTGTTTAATAATTTGTTTTTTATTGTGTATGAATCTAGTGAATAAAACTTCAAAAACCTTTGCACTGACCACACCTCTATACTATGTAAACGATGTACCCCATATTGGTAGTGCTTACACGACAATGGCTGCGGATGTTGTAGCTAGGTTTCAACGCTTATTAGGACATCAGGTACTGCTAATTACGGGTACAGATGAACATGGGCAAAAAATTCAGCGGTCAGCAGCAAGTTTACAAAAACCACCACAGGAGTTTTGTGATCAAATTGTACCCAGTTTCATCAATTTGTGGCAGGTTCTCAACATTCAATATGATCGCTTTAGTCGCACTACTGCTTTGAACCATCACGCCATTGTTAAAGAATTCTTCCAGCGAGTTTGGGAAAATGGCGACATTTACCAAGGACAACAAAAAGGCTGGTATTGTGTATCCTGCGAAGAATTTAAGGAAGAACGAGAACTACTAGATGGAAAACGCTGCGCTATACATACTAGCAAAGAAGTAGAGTGGCGAGACGAACAGAATTACTTTTTCCGTCTATCCAAGTATCAAACCAAACTGGAGGAATTTTACCAATCTAGCCCGGATTTTATTCAACCACCAAGCCGACGTAATGAAGTCCTCAAGCTTGTCGGTCAAGGTTTACAAGATTTTTCGATTTCGCGCGTAAATCTGGATTGGGGTTTTCCAGTGTTGGTAGATCCTAAACATACCCTTTATGTTTGGTTTGATGCCCTGCTTGGTTATGTAACAGCATTGTTAGAACCTGATGCAGAAGCGACTTTAGCCAATGCTTTAGAAAAATGGTGGCCTATTAATCTACACCTAATCGGTAAAGATATATTGCGTTTCCATGCAGTTTATTGGCCAGCAATGCTGATGTCAGCTGGTTTACCTTTACCAGACCGAGTATTTGGGCATGGTTTTTTGACTAAAGATGGTCAAAAAATGGGAAAAACTCTGGGTAATACCCTTGATCCTATCTCATTAGTCCAACGTTATGGTAGTGATGCCGTTCGTTATTACTTCCTTAAGGAAATCGAATTTGGCAAGGATGGAGATTTTAATGAAATTAGGTTCATCAATGTTCTTAATGCAGATTTGGCAAATGATTTAGGTAATTTGTTAAATCGTACCTTGAACATGGTGAAGAAATACTGCACTGGTAAAGTGCCGTCAGTCGATCCAGGAGCGATTCCGAATGAGAATGCTTTAAAAGCGATTGGCTTAGATCTGGGAGAACAGGTTAAACAAGCATACACGGCTTTAGCTTTTAATGAAGCCTGCCACTATGTTTTATCGCTGGTACAAGCCAGTAATAAGTTTATTGATGAACAAGCTCCTTGGTCATCATATAAACAGGGAAAGCAGGAAGAAGTGGAAGTGGTGTTGTACACAGTTCTTGAATCTGTGAGACTAGCAGCTTATCTCCTATCCCCGATTATTCCTAATATCAGCACTGATATTTATCAGCAACTAGGCTGGGGAATTAATTTTAACGATCAAATAGAAACTTCAATTGTTGCGCCTTTTAGTAACCATGCAATATGGGGCTTGCTATCAGATAAACAACAGTTGGGTACACCCCAACCCATTTTTAAACGGATAGATACCCTAAAAAACGATTAACACTTTCCATTTTTGATTGAGTTTAAAGACTGAACGGGGCTAAAAAAATTCAGCACCGGCAAATTATCATAAGCCAATCTAACAACTATACCGGCAAATTATCATAAGCCAATCTAACAACTATGTAAAACTTATACCGAGAAAGAAAAATGATCGTAACAAATGGATGTACATAACCTAAACGCATAAAGCGATTTCCAATCCATAATCCATAATCCATAATCCATAATCCATAATCCATAATCCATAATCCATAATCCATAATGGTACTCGTGATTTCTACCAAAAATAACAGGGATAACAACCGAGGTATGACAATGATGTTGAATAATTTGGAAAATGATTCTATTTTCACGCCGGAACAGGTTTTAGAAAATCGTGGTCGTGTAGCCATATTTATTGATGGCTCAAATTTATTTTATGCTGCTTTACAATTAGGAATCGAAATTGATTACACTAAGCTTTTATGCCGTTTAACTGGGGGATCAAGACTGTTGCGGGCTTTCTTCTACACTGGTGTAGACCGGACGAATGAAAAACAGCAGGGGTTTTTATTGTGGATGCGTCGGAACGGCTATCGGGTCATTGCTAAGGATTTGGTGCAACTGCCAGATGGGTCAAAAAAAGCTAACCTAGATGTGGAAATAGCTGTTGATATGATGGCGTTGGTTGATTCCTATGATACCGCTGTTTTAGTTAGTGGTGATGGCGATTTGGCTTATGCTGTAAATTCGGTCAGTTATCGGGGTGTCAGGGTAGAGGTGGTGAGCTTGCGATCTATGACTAGTGATAGCTTAATTAATGTGAGTGATCGCTATATTGATTTAGAAGGCATCAAAGAAGATATTCAAAAAACACCCCGTCAAAGCTATCCCTATCGACCATTATCGAGTCTGGGATTCTTAGACGATTCTAGAGATAGCGAAGGACATCTAGAAATTCCCGAATAATCTAGAAATTCCCGAATAATCATGCAACATCAACAAGGCAGGACGAATGGAAGCACAAATTCACAACTTCAGGGGGGAAGTAAAACTAAATTTCCCCGCTTCTATTCTGATGATAATTTAAAATTACCACAAAATTGGTCTTACCTGCCTTTGACCTTATTTTTGGTCATTGGTTTGTTTGCTTGTGGTAATCCTTCTCCTAATAAACCAAATACAGGGGATTCATCTAACCAGGATACCAATAGTAAGTTAAGTTTTTTTGGCGTTGCTTTAGAACAATTTGATGAAGTAGGTAGACCTATTTGGAAAGTCAAAGCTAAAAAGGCAAAATATACCAAAGAAAAAGAAATTGGTGAAGCACAAAATCCCGATGGTGAACTTTACCAAGATGGTAAAGTAGTTTACACAATTAGAGCTGAAACAGCTGATATTCAGCAGGATGGAAAACAGCTATTCCTTAAAGGTAAGATTATTGCTACCGATCCCCATAATGGTACTATTTTAAAAGGTAATGAATTAGAATGGCGACCGAAGGAAGATTTATTAATTGTTCGTAATCAATTAAATGGGATTCATAAACAACTACAAGCAACGGCTCAAGAAGTAAGGGTAAAAACCCGCGAACAACTAATAGAATTTGTCGGTAAAGTAGTTGCGAAATCTGCTGATACTCAGTTGCAAATGCGAACTGAACGCTTAATTTGGCAAATTAAAGAAGAAAAATTAATTGGTGATCGCCCCATTCAAATTGACCGCTATAAGGATAATAAAATCACTGATCATGGTCAAGGCAATGCCGCAGAAATTAACTTAAAAACCAAAATTGCTACTATTGAACCTAAAGCCGCACTAAAGTTAATAGAACCGCCTATGCAGATAGTTAGTAACTCTATAACCTGGAATATTAATCAAGAAATTGTTAAGGCAAATTCCCCTGTGCATGTTTTTCACCAAGCTGAGAATGTGACTGTAACTGGCAATAAAGCAGAAATAAAGATTCCACAAAAAAGTGTTTATTTAACAGGTAATGTGAATGCTGTAGGACAACGCAAGCAATCTTTAAAATCAAATCTACTTACTTGGTTTTTAGAAAAAAAATTACTAGAAGCCCATGGCAATGTGGTTTATCGTCAAGTTGATCCACCGTTAAATTTTCAAGGTGCAACCGCAGTCGGTAATCTACAAACAGAAAATATTGTTGTTAAAGGTGGCAGTTCCAACGACAGAGTGGTAACAGAAATTATTCTGCAGGAATGAATTCGTAATTCGTAATTCGTCATTTTCTCCCCTGTTCCGCTACTCCTCTACTCCTCTACTTTTCTGCTCCCTCTTCCCTGTCACCTGTCACCTATTCCCCATGATTAATTTTTATACAAAATTTCATTGCGGCTGGGTACGCCTAATTTTGGTAAAGTACTTTTCGGTGAGTGAGGAGTAAGCGCGGTAGGAATACTAGATGATACTTGCAGTTGTTTGACCAGATGTTGTAAAAGTTTATCTTGTTCAGCCCGAAAACTGGAGACGTTGTAACCACGATTGATGATAGCAAACCAGACTAAACCACGATCGCGTGTTGGTAAAACTCCTGCTAAAGCACTGACATCGCTGAGAGTTCCAGTTTTAATAACTGTTGCACCGGGTAGGTGTCTAGAGTGTAATGTACCTCGGTGATCTAACCCGGACATGGGGAACAAGTCAGCTAAAGTCAACTTATGGACAGATGCTTCTCTTTGTAATGCCATGAACATAGCACAGACGGCTCTGGGGGAAATCCGATTTTCTCGTCCTAGTCCAGAACCATTAATTAACTGAATTTCCGACTGTGGTACATTGGCAAGAGCCGCTGCTGTTGTTTTTACTACATTTGCTCCTCCGACCGACTCCGCTAACATTTCTGCTATATGGTTATTACTGTAAACATTCATCTCCTTAATTACTCCCTTTAACGGGAGGGAGAGATGACGCACCAGTATAGTTTGTTTAGGGTTGGGCTGTGCTGCTATTTTGATAGCACCAGAAATCACCACTTGGGGTTTAGGTGTTCCCTTGGGCATAAGTGAGTATTGGTAAATCACAGCACGATTCCATGTTTTGTGATCGAGTGCTTGTTTAAGCATTTGACCAGCTAAGAGAGACTGACGTTGGAAATTCATGGCAAAATTGCCAACAACTACCAAATTTCCGTTGACATGCTTGATACCGATTTTGTTGAGAGCATTACCAAGTGTGATCGCTTCCTCACCCACAAACATGGGATCACCAGTTCCGTTAATCACCAAATCACCATTTACCACCCCATTGACTATGGGGCCTGTAGCACTAACCAAAGTTTCAAATTGATGGTCTGGCCCGAAAGTTTTAAAAGCAGCTAATGAAGTAGCCACCTTAGTTAAGGATGCTGCGGGTAGAGGTATTGTTCCTTGGTGATTAGCCATTAACATCGGTCCAGACTGCAACCAAATTCCCTGATGGTTGATTAAATTTGGCGTGACTAGCTTGGAAGTCATCAAGTCTTTGAGATATTCCTGCACTGTCATAGCTCCTGCTGGGTTTGGATCAGGGGCAATGACAAAGCCAGGACTACTTTGCCAAGCCAATGCATCTAAAGCATTTAAAGGTTGGATTTTGACTCCAGCCATATCCAGCCAAAGTGAAACCAAACCTGAACCTAATAATTCCAGCATATTTAATTCCTCGATTTTTGTTAAAATGTCAAATATTGTTGATCGTGTTGGCATATTTTGCCTTTCAACTGCTCTTTTTC
Source organism: uncultured Trichormus sp. (assembly GCA_936914905.1). Classification (GTDB taxonomy): domain Bacteria; phylum Cyanobacteriota; class Cyanobacteriia; order Cyanobacteriales; family Nostocaceae; genus Trichormus_B. The sequence goes on from CAKZGI010000029.1 coordinate 8,871, forward strand.
CTATCTGAAAAGCTTGTCACCAGGAAAAATCAATAATTGACAGCTTAAACTATACAATTTTCATCTGTGCTAATCAGCATTGGGTCATAATAACCGTTTTTGTTCCAACATTCATCCCAAGTTGCCCTATCAGGTCAGATTTAAGCTTCTCTTAGGTTAGGTTAAGCTAAAAGACCCTATCGCTGACACAATTGAACAATACGGTTTGGAATTTATACAACTAGTACTGCCGTGAATTCAAAATGCTTCTTTCAGAAGAGCTAAGCTAACAAAATATCTACTTCGGAGACGCTACGCGAACAAAATTCAAAATGTATACGGACTGAGCTTTTCAGAGATTTGGAATGGTTCGTTTATTTACGCCGTACTGTACTAGTACCGCAAGGCGAAAGTCAAAAGTCAAAGGGGTGTAGGGTGTGGGGAACCCCATGATTAAAATCAGGGGTTTTAACTTAGGACTTTGTATTTCTGATGCTGTGCGTCTGGAGTCACATTTTTGTTTTCTTCATCAATAAATATGAGGTGGGACAAACTATCTTTCCCTACACCCCACACTCTTACACCCATTTCTTATCTACATCCTAAAGATTCACGAGTATCTACAGCAGTTTTAGAATTTACACCACTAGCCTTAAGACAGAGTTTCTTGATCTCTACCCTGTCTAAAATTGCATTAGTAAAATCTGCACCAGTGACATCAACATTATCAAAAACTGAACGCAACATCATTGCATCTGTTAATATTGCATCACTGAAATCAGCATTGTTGAACTTTGCTAGATAAGCAATACCTTGACTAAAATCCACACCATGGAGATTTACATCCTCCAACAAAGTACCTTTAAAAACTCCACCCCGTAAGTCAGATTTGCTAAATTTCGTATTCTGTAACTTCACGTTGGTATACTCAACACCAATTAAACTTTGTCGGGAAAAATCCTGCCCTTGTAGTTTTTCCCCAGCAGAACGGGTAATGCTGGAAGAACTTGCTGCTTGTGCTGACAGGGGAAACACAAACAACACTACTGCTAAAACCAAACTAGCGAGTATTTGCCAATACTTCATAACTTTTGCTTAATAAATCTCAACAATTACACTATTTATTTAGTAAACAGCACTGGGGAACATAAGTAATGATAATCCCGTAGGATAGATTTATGTTGATGTGCAATCGCCTAAAATACCTGTGGCTAATCAAGAAAATATCACCCGATCTCTAGCACGAACCCCTTTATATCAAATCGGTGTAGAACTTAAAGCCCGTTTTACCAGCTTTGGGGCCTGGGAAATGCCTGTACAATATAGTAGTATTACCAAAGAACACGAAGCTGTTAGAAACAATACTGGAATGTTCGATATTTCCCACATGGGTAAATTTACTCTCAAAGGGAGAAACATCATTGACCAACTGGAGAATTTAGTTCCCTCAGATTTAAGTCGTCTGCAACCCAGTCAAGCTCAATACACAGTATTATTAAATCCCCAAGGAGGAATTATTGACGACATAATTATTTACTACCAAGGTCTAGACACCACTGGTACACAAAAGGTAGTAATTATAGTCAATGCCGCAACCACGGATAAAGATAAATCCTGGATATTGACACACCTTGATATTCAAACAGTCGAATTTCAAGACCATTCAGGGGATAAAATCTTAATTGCCGTTCAGGGACCAAAAGCTACTAGCTATCTTCAGTCCTTGGTGACAGCAGATTTAACCCCCATTAAAGCATTTGGACACCTAGAAACAACAATCTTTGGACAACGCGCATTCCTAGCTCGTACAGGTTACACTGGGGAAGATGGTTTTGAAGTCATGGTGGATTCAGAAATCGGAATAGAATTATGGCAACGTCTCTATGATGCTGGTGTTATCCCCTGTGGACTTGGTTGTCGAGACACCCTGCGTCTCGAAGCCGCAATGGCACTTTATGGACAAGATATCGATGATAGCACCACACCCCTAGAAGCGGGTTTGGGTTGGCTAGTACATTTAGATACCAAACGTGATTTTATTGGGCGTAGTGTTTTAGAACAGCAACAAACCAAGGGAGTGCAGCGTAAACTTGTAGGTTTGCAAACCCAAGGCAGAAATATTGCCCGTCACGGCTACCCCGTATTATCGTCGGGTAAAACAGTAGGAGAAGTAACTAGTGGTACTTTCTCACCTACACTTGGTTATCCCATCGCTTTAGCTTACGTTCCTAGCCAGTTAGCAACCACAAAACAGCAGATAGAAGTGGAAATTCGCGGTAAAGCTTATCCCTCAGTCGTGGTCAAACGTCCTTTCTATCGTTCACAAAATCGTGTTACTAGCTGATAATCCTTGGGGTTTTTGAGGAATAATGTCTTTTGGGTTACTCTGGTAACACCAATTTTTTAACGTGGAAGAGGAAGTTTTATGTCTGAATATCCGCAGGATTTGCGCTATCTAGATACTCATGAATATGTACGCCTAGATGGAGAAATCGCTACTATTGGTATCAGCGAATTTGCTATAGAACAATTAGGTGACATTGTATTTTTGGATGTATCAGAAATTGGTGATGCTATCTCCAAAGGAGAGCGATTCGGCACAATTGAATCTGTGAAAGCTGTTGAAGAAGTCAATGCACCAGTCAGTGGTACAGTTATAGAACGCAATGACAGCGTAATTGCTGATCCTGAACTAATATCGGATGACCCATATGGTGAAGGGTGGTTTATCAAAGTGCGTGTTGATGACCTTGGCGAAATTGATGATACTTTGACATCTGATGAGTATAGCGCTTTAGTGGAAGGTGAGTAAGTAATACATTTTGGATTCTGGATATTGGATTTTGGATTGTGAAAGTCTTGCGATAAGTACCTGAGCAAAATTAATTGAATATTTTTGGAACAAATAAAAATCTCTATAATGCTTATCTGTTCCCTGTTCCCTATTAAGAGTTCCCTCTCATAAATGTACAATTTATTTTGCACGACTACTTGTAAGTTTTTTATCTTTCCATATGTTGCAATCATTTTTCAACTTAGTAGAATTCAAAATTCACAATCTCTAACATATAGAGATGTTTCATGAAACGTCTCTATATGTATCAAAGAATTATGAAGTTCTAGATAATATAGAAAAGTTGTCTCTTTCTGAACAACAGTAATCATTACAATATATTCATTAGTAGCATCAGGAGAACAATTTGTGGTATTTAATCCCCCTCATCCTCAGTCTGGTCGCAACATTTTGGCTGACAACAGTCAGAAATTAACTAGTTTTGCCCAAAGACACATTGGACCAAACTCTGGTGATATTAAGCAAATGCTAGAAGTATTAGGTTTGACAAACCTTGACGAATTAATTGATAAAACAGTACCGCAAGCTATTCGCCTTAGTCAAACCCTTCAATTACCAGCAGCACAAAGCGAATATGCAGCACTGGCAAAATTAAAACAAATAGCTGATAAAAATCAAGTTTACCGTTCATACATCGGCATGGGGTATTATGATTGCATTACCCCAACAGTTATTCAACGCAACATCCTAGAAAATCCCAGTTGGTACACAGCTTACACACCTTATCAACCAGAAATTGCCCAAGGACGTTTAGAAGCACTGTTAAATTTCCAAACCATGATTATTGATTTAACAGGTTTAGAAATTGCTAATGCTTCTTTATTGGATGAAGCCACAGCAGCAGCAGAAGCTATGAGTATGAGTTATGATATCTGCAAAAATAAATCACATAACTATTTTGTCTCCCGTGAATGTCATCCTCAAACCATTGACGTATTGCAAACTAGAGCAAAACCTCTGGGGATAAATATCATTATTGGTGATCATCAGAGTTTTGATTTTCAAGAACCCATTTTTGGTGTAATTCTCCAATATCCTGCAACTGATGGCACAATTTACGACTATCGCCATTTTATAGAAAAGTGCCATGCTCAGAGTGCATTGGTGACTATAGTAGCAGATCCTTTGAGTTTAACATTACTCACACCCCCCAGTGAATTAGGGGCTGATATTGCCGTAGGCAGCACACAACGCTTCGGTATTCCCTTGGGATTTGGGGGACCACACGCGGCCTATTTTACCACCAAAGAAGAGTATAAACGGCTAGTTCCAGGTCGCATTGTCGGGGTATCAAAAGATATTCATGGAAAACTTGCATACCGTCTCGCCTTGCAAACCCGTGAACAACACATTCGCAGAGATAAAGCCACCAGTAATATTTGTACAGCCCAGGTTTTATTGGCAGTAATGGCGAGTATGTATGCAGTCTATCATGGACCCGGTGGACTCAGAGGAATTGCTGAAAATATCCATCGACTAACTACAACCTTAGCGGCAGGATTGAAAAAACTAGGTTATAAAATTAGTTCTGAAAACTTCTTTGATACCTTACGGGTAGAATTAGGAAATACGAGATTAGATGCAATTCTTGATGCTGCCAACAAGAAAAATATTAACTTACGCATTTTTGATAATTCAAACTTGGGTATCTCCTTAGATGAAACTACCACAGAAGCAGATTTAATCGACCTATGGCAAATTTTCGCTCTGAAAGATGAATTACCTTTTACAGTAGAAAAATTAACTTCTTCTTATCCGAACATTTCCCAACTTCGTCAAACTCAATATCTCACTCATCCAGTTTTCAACCGCTATCATTCAGAAACCGATTTATTACGTTATTTGCATCAACTAGAAACCAAGGACTTATCATTAACAACATCTATGATTCCCTTGGGTTCTTGTACAATGAAGTTAAATGCAACTTCAGAAATGATTCCTGTTACTTGGGCTGAATTTGGTAAAATACATCCTTTTGCTCCAATTTCCCAAACCGGAGGTTATCAAATCGTCTTCCAACAACTAGAAGCATGGTTGGGAGAAATTACAGGTTTTGCGGGAATTTCCTTACAACCGAATGCAGGTTCTCAAGGTGAATATGCAGGACTTTTAGTAATTCATGAATATCATCATAGTCGAGGAGAAGGACATCGAAATGTTTGTTTAATTCCTCAATCTGCACATGGAACAAATCCTGCAAGCGCGGTAATGTGTGGCATGAAAGTTACCGGAGTTACTTGTGATAAGCAAGGTAATATTGATGTTGAAGATTTAAAAGCCAAAGCAGAAAAACATAGTCATGAACTTGCTGCTTTAATGGTTACATATCCTTCAACTCATGGCGTGTTTGAAGAAGCAATTCAGGATATCTGCGCTATTGTTCATAATCACGGCGGACAAGTTTACATGGACGGGGCTAATATGAATGCCCAAGTGGGTATTTGTCGTCCTGGTGATATTGGTGCGGATGTTTGTCACTTGAACTTACACAAAACTTTCTGTATTCCTCATGGTGGTGGTGGTCCCGGTATGGGTCCTATTGGTGTTTCTTCCCATCTTTTACCGTTTTTACCAGGACATTCTGTAGTTAGAATGGGTGGTGAGTTGGGTGCTGTTTCTGCTGCACCTTGGGGAAGTGCGAGTATTTTGGTTATTTCTTGGATGTATATGATCATGATGGGCGCAGATGGTTTGACGGAAGCAACCAAAATTGCCATTCTCAATGCTAATTACATCGCTAAGAGATTAGAGTTGTATTATCCAATTTTATATCAGGGAAAAAATGGTTTAGTCGCACATGAATGTATTTTAGATTTGCGTTCTTTGAAAAAATCAGCGCATATCGAAATTGATGATGTTGCAAAACGTTTGATGGATTATGGTTTCCATGCACCTACTGTATCTTGGCCTGTGGCTGGTACAATTATGGTCGAACCAACGGAAAGCGAATCTAAAGAGGAATTAGATAGATTTTGTGATGCGTTAATTGCAATTCGTGAAGAAGTGGCTGCCATTGAATCTGGTGAAATGGATATTCAAGATAATGTTTTGAAAAATGCACCTCACACTGCGGAAAGTTTGATTGTTGGTGAATGGAATCATCCCTATTCTCGTGAACAGGCTGCTTATCCTGCACCTTGGAATAAGGAATATAAGCTCTGGCCAAGTGTGGGAAGAATAGATGCGGCTTTTGGTGATAGGAATTTTGTTTGTTCTTGTTTACCTATGGAAGCTTATAGTTAATAGCCTAACGCTCTAAGATCCTCGACTTCTTTTTTTGTATCTTGTAAATTTTGTATCTTGTAAATAAATGATCAATTTATGTCAGAAGTCGGGGATATAAATTTACCATGACAAATTGCTTCTTCACCAGTTTTACCGTGAGTAAGAGACATAATTACGCGATGGGTGTGGTGCCTGAAGTGATCGCTAAATTCTGGGATTGCGACTAAGAAAAGCTGCTCTTCCTCTGACTATTGGACAATCATGCTGTATTGATTCATTAATCTTCATACTCCCCTAATTGTTCTAATTCAGCATATTATTCTAAAATATTCCAAATGTACTTGTAAATATCCTGAGTGCTGACCGTGTAGCTTGGCGTAGGCACCTGCTGGTGTAAATTTTTCGTGTTCCTATATATTAGTTAAGAAACTTAGCAAAAGTATAAAAAAATATAGGAATATGTACAAAGCTCCTTTAAATTTTCCCACAGCAAAATCATTGTGTCGGACTCTGTTTGCTGCTTTGTTTAGCAGTAGTATGTTGATGCCTAACTTTTGTACTCAACCAGCAGCAGCACAAGTAATCGAGTTTTGTCAGTTATCACCAAAAGCACTTAAGGACAAACAACAACTACGTTTATCAGCACTCAAAGGGAATAAAGATGATCAAGGTCGTTACCAAAAGCTAGTAAAAGAACACTCACAAAAATTACAAGATTGTCGCCGTTGAAATTAGCCTCAAACCCAAGCTATCTGGTTGCATTTATATCCTTGTGAAACTCAGTCGGGAGTAATTGATCAGATTATGGATGAGATTGGTCAACACTGGCTATAACCAAGTTTATTTGGAAGCATTTTATAATGGTCAGGTATTGTTACCAGCAGCAGCTAATCCCACGGTTTGGCCTGCTGTGGTTCGCACTCCTGGTAAAGAAAAGGCAGATTTATTAGCCACAGGAATTAAAAAAGGGCAAGAACAGGGTTTAAAGGTTTATACTTGGATGTTTACGATGAATTTCGGCTATACTTACGGACAGATTCCGAGTAGAAAAGATACGATCGCACGTAATCGTAAAGGCCAAATATAGCATAGCAGTTGTACATAACCGTTCCCAGGTATTTGTTGACCCCTACAACCAGCAAGCAAAAAACGACTATTACCAAATAGTGTAAGAAGTAATGCGTCGTCGTCCTGATGGTTTGTTATTCGACTATGTACGTTATCCCCGACAAGCAGGAAGTGATTCTATTGCTACTAAAGTTGCAGATCTATGGGTATTTACTCCCGCAACACAAGAAGCTTTACTGCGTCTTCCCAAAGATTATAAAGGCTTAGAATTCATCCGTCGCTTTTTGAGTAAAGGATATATCACAGCAGGAGATATAGGTGAAGTTGATAAACTTTATCCCCAAGAAGATGAACCAATGTGGGAAGGCCGTAACCCTCCAGTTCCACAAAAATCACTGCTGACACCAAACCAGAGACAACCCATTTTAGAGTCGGAGTTATGGCTTTTGGCAGTAGCTCACGCTATGCAAGGTATAATAGATTTTGTCACCTTAGCCAGTTATCCAGCCAATAAAAATAATATTCCTGCTGGGGTGGTATTTTACCGAGATGGTAATCACACCGTCGGAAAAGGTTATGATTCTCGCTTGCAACCTTGGGATAGATTTCCTAATTCCTTGGAATGACATCCTATGTCGTATGCTACTTGTGGTAATGCCAGTTGTATTATGGAGCAGGTGCAACGAGTTTTGAGTATGGCACAACCGGGTAGACAGGTAATTCCCGCTTTAGCTGGTAAATGGGGAGAACCAATAACTGGCCGTCCACCCTTGGAAGTGCAGATGGCAGCTTTACGGAAATTTTCACCGCATCAGGGCAGTCACCCATTTTGCTTATTCTTGGCAACATCCAGAACATGATGGTGATCGCAAATTCTGCCGTAATAATTGACACTCTCAGCGTCTTTAGACGCTGAGATTCTAACTTCACCTTAGTCACTTGCTCGACCAGGTTTTCACCAAGCAAAGTAGAGGTTGCTAGTCCGTTAGCGTTACTTTGGGTTTGCCCAACCCTAGCTTTTCCAATATTGACAATTACACCACAATTACTACACTTTTGACTAGTGTAATGTGGCATTACAGCTATGGCTACTTTGCCAAACTTGATAGCAAAATATTCCAACCACTGCCTAAACAAATACCAACTAACATCACTAATTAATTTTGCTAAACAGTGGGTTTTAACTATATTGGCAACTCTTGAATCTTCATAGGCTACTAAGTCGTTAGACTTGATTACGCAACGCGCTACTCTCTTAGAGAGTCCTATACGTTGCCTAGTTAGTTTCAAGTGTTTTTTTTTAGAGTAGATTTTTTTTGCTTTACGTATACATAATGAACCTTTTACTTTTCTATAAATCCGTCTCTGAGAATGCTGTATTGATTTTTCAGCTTTTCTCAAAAACTTGGGGTTTGGTTCCTGATAGCCTTGTCAGTCAGTGTAGTAACTCTCTATGCCAACATCTAAAACAATCTCATTGCCTGTTTTTGGTTGAATATCTACAACATCCACGCGAATGCAAAACTGTACATAATAACCATCAGCATGACGGATTAAGCGTACTCGTTTTATATCTTTTACATTTACATTAGATGTATGTAAGTCCCACTTCCCTAGAAGTTTTAGCTCACCTATATTTTTTATCGGTAAAGGTGATGCGTCTTTTGGTTGAGTCTAGCTTCCATCCTGATGTTTTGTATTCAACACTTTGACAATTTTTTTGAAATTATGGGTAGCCTTTTTGCCAGATTTTTTAGACTCACAATTGTCGTAAAATCTAGATATAGTGAAGCAATCACGTTCTGCAGCTGATTGTACCGCCATTGAGTTTAAGTCAGCAATAAAATTAAACTCTTTGCGTAGTTCCGTGGAATATTTATTCAAGGGAAACTTGTCAACTTTTAATTCATGAGATGCGTCCATTCAACAGCTAATCGCTTTGTTGCGGACAAATTTGGTAGTTCTAATAGCATCGTCAATTGAAATATATTGTTGTTTTTTACCTTTAACTTTCTATTCAAGAACTAACATAAGCAATTCCTCAAATATTCTGATTCCTAATTCCTGAATGCTTACTATGTAGTTTTCCCAAAAATTAAGTTTGAATTTACATAACAACTGGTTCCAAAATCTAACGAGCTGATATTTTTATTAATGGTAAAGTTACAATAAATGTTGTACCAATACCAACTTGACTTTTAAAAAAAATCTCTCCATCATGGGCTTTGACACACTTTTTCACAATTGCTAAACCCATACCTGTACCGGAAATACTACCAACGTTTTCTCCCCGATGGAAGGGAAGAAATATTTGTTTTTGATCTTTCTTAGCAATGCCAATTCCCCAATCTTTAATTTTGAACATGACTGTTTTTTCTCGTCTGGTTAATTCAAACTCAACTTTGCTATCAGGGTATGAATACTTAATAGCATTAGTGATAAGATTTCCTAAAATGTGTCTTAGCAGACCTTCATCCCAAAGGGTTGAGCTAAAGTCACCAGTACTTGTAAAATCTATTGTCACGTGCTTTTCTAAAGCAGTTAAATGAGCATCTTCTAGTATTTGATGACAAAAAGCTTCTATATCTAAAAGTCTGAGTTGACTTTGTAATTTACCAGAATCAGCTTTACCAATGAATGAAACTTCATCCAACAATTGCGCCATGTTTTTGATAGCAGAACGAATCATCTGTAAATGATTAATTTTTTTTTCTTTAGTTAATTTATCATCGTTGTTTTGCAGCAAACCTGCAGCTAGGAGTATAGTATTCAACGGATTACGAATGTCATGGGAAAGCATGGAAACAAATTCAGATTTGAACTGATATAGTTCTTGAGCTTTTACTAATTCAGCAGTTTTTTCTTCAACTCTAGTTTCTAATGCTTGATTGACTGTACGTAATTGTTCTAAAACTTGTTTTCTAGCGATCGCATACTGCACTGATCGCAATAAAAAATCTGGATTTACTTGTCGTTTCACCAAATAATCTTGCGCTCCTTGTCGCACGGCTTCAATAGCTAATTCTTCATCATTTGTATTGGTAAGAACAATAATTGGTGTACTAGGTGCTTGGTTTATCAACAAGGGTAGGGATGATAATCCTTGACTGTCAGGTAAAGTTAAATCCAACAAAATTACATCATAGGTCTGCTGATTTAATTCATGAAATGCGTCTCGTAATCTTTGGACATGAACTAAACTAAATTCTTTAGATTGGGCTTGCTTCATCAACTCTTGTAACAACCTAGCTTCCGCTAAGCTGTCTTCAATTAACAAGATTTTTAGTGAGCAGGTTGCAGCCATCATGTTTAGGAATCAGGAGTTTAGGAATCAGGAGTTCAGGATTTACCCTTCGGGAAGTCAAAAGTCAAAAGTCAGAACTTTTTGAATTACGTTTGCGTAGCGTGCCGGAGGCTCTATTTTGAATTTTGAATTCATTCGGATGGTAAGGTAGCGGTAGAAAACCAAAATTGTTCAATACCTTTGACTATTTGAAATAATTGAGTGAGGTTACGGGATTTAGTGATGTAGCAGTTTACGTGCAAGTCGTAACTGTTGTAAATGTCATCTTCGTTTTTGGAAGTTGTTAAAACTACCACAGGAATGCGTTTGAGTTTGGGGTCAGCTTTAATTTCTGCCAATACTTCTCGTCCATCCTTTCTTGGTAAGTTTAAATCGAGAAGGATGAGATCCGGGCGTAGTGCATCGGCATATTCGCCTTCTTGACGCAGATAGGCCATTGCATCTATTCCATCCCTAACTGTCACTACCTGATGAGGTAGTGAACTAGTCTTTAATGCTTCTTGGATGAGGCGGATATCTGCTTTATTATCCTCAACTAAAAAGATTATTTTCTGTATTTCTTCCGTTTCTACGCTCACGTTCACGTCCTCCGACTGGAATGGTAAAGTAGAAGGTTGCACCCTGAGCGAGTTGTGACTCTACCCAGATTCGCCCCCGATGGCACTCGATAATCTTTTTACAAATTGCCAAGCCCATACCAGTTCCTGGATATTCATCCCGTGTGTGTAGGCGTTGAAAGATGATAAAAATGCGATCGCTAAATTGCGGATCTATGCCAATTCCATTATCGCGTACTGAGAATAACCACTCATATTCTAGTCTTTCTGCACCTATATGAATTTGCGGTGGTTCGTTGCTGCGGAACTTGATGGCGTTACCTACCAGGTTCAAAAATAGCTGCATCAGCTGGGTTCCATCAGCCATGACGGTGGGTAAGGAATCATGGGTAATAATGGTTTTGGTTTCGGAAATACGATTGCGTAAATTGCTTAAAGCCCGTTCCAGGGAAGATTCTACTTCTGTTGCTTGAAATGTGATCGCTTGAGTGTCTACTTTGGAATATGCTAATACATCATCAATTAAGGTTTGCATCAAGCTCACTCCCTCCACTACATAATTAATGAATTCCTTCGCATCTTCATCCAGTTCAGCTTCATAGCGCATTTCTAATAACTGCACATAATTAGCTACTTGATTAATAGGTTCTTGTAAATCATGGGAAGCCACATAAGCAAACTTTTTCAATTCCGCATTAGACCTTTCTAAATCGTGCGCCAATTGCGCTAATTCATCCGCTTGACGCAGAACAATATTGACAATTGCTTTCCGTAATTCTAATGCTGCTTTGATTTCTACAAATCGCCAGGGTAAAGATGTTAATCTGACTGTTTCTTTCCACAGTTCAAATGATTTTCGGGGAGACAGGCGTAAATTTCCCTGTGATTGATTTAATTCAAAAGCCTGATTAGGATCACCACCCCAATTAACAGTCTGAATTACCTCTGGACGAAACCATAAAACATAATTTCGCTGCGCAATAGGAATAGCTAACAAACCACTAGCAATATTTTTAATACTAATTGAATCTGGATATAAACTAGGAAGAGAATCCGTATAAAATACTTCACCATTTACATTATTCCTCAGCCATTCTACCAAAAAATTCAAATCTTCTTGTTTGGGAGTTTCACCAATCAAGGTGTAACTTTCCCCAAAACAAACAGCAGCTCCTTTAGCACTGGTTAAATCTAGAAGATTGGGCTGGTTTTTCACCAGACCATCAATGAAGTTATCTTCTTGGGACATATATTCAACTAACAGTGTTTGAATATATGTCAAATTCATCCGATAATCATAATCTTCTGTTTCTTCTTTAGCAGAAATTTCTGAAAACATTACTCTTCCTAAAAATTCGCACGCTTTCCGCAATTCATAGGAAACATATTTGGGTGTTTGATGATGACAAGCAATTAAACCCCAAAGCTTTTGATCTTTAATCAAAGAGATAGTTAAAGAAGCACCAACACCCATATTATGTAAATATTCTACATGGCAATTGGCAGCACTTCTCAGACTAGATTTTGTTAAATCCACTGGACGGTCAGTTACAGGATTATTGACAGGAAAAATTTCTACCGGTTCAAAATTAGCATCAGGAATTAACCTAATAGAATTCTCAATAAATAACTTCCTCGCAGGTTTGGGAATATCTGACTCTGGATAGTGTAATCCCAAATAAGTCTCTAAGTCGGCTATTTTCTCCTCAGCAATAATATAACCATGTCCATCATCATCGAATTTATAAAGCATGACTCGATCAAAATCGGTCACTTTCTGCACTTCTTGGACAATAATTTGATAAAATTCTTGCAGGTTCTTCGTACTTTCTAAACGATTTATAGATGCTCCTGCTAAATGGTAAAAACTGAGAAAGGGAATATTTTTTTGAGAAATAGCCGGTTCTAATTCTATGATCAAAAATCCCTCCGAATTCCGGTGAAATACAGCATCAAATAGAGTATAATCATCACCTTTTTGTCTAATCCAAATTTTGGTAGGGTTGATAAAATCCAGATTTTGTTTTGATAACCCGGATTTAATTCTCTCTAGCTGGTAGGGATCTACTAAATCTTCTAATCTTTTTTGGACCGTATTTTCGGGAGATATTCCGAAAACATTTAAGGTGTTATTACTAACTTGTAATATTTTTAAGTCTGGCTCTGCCAATACTAATATAATTCCATGAGGTTGAATTTTGTTCGAAATATGAATTGGTGCTTCTTTCAAGCTAGTTATATTAACACTTGGAATATTTTGCTCTTGTAACCCGATATCCATCACTGTTCCCCTCTATTATTTAGGTGCATCAAGAGTGGAGTGCGCGATGGATTCTCTCACCTGTCAGGTTTAGTATCCTACCCGAATGTAACTCTCTTAGCACTATTCAATTAATTTGCAGATTATTCAGAAATATGCTGTCACTTTTATAAAAATCCCACCAATATAGCTAGCGAAAACTAAATCAGCTATTGAGCTAATCTTTAATTCGCCATGCTCTTTTAATTTTCTAGTCTCATCAATATCATTATTTGTATTAGTCGTCATTGGGTAGAGTTACCCTAATTTGCCAACTGCATACAGTTTAACAGTCAGTTATCCTAAATACCAATAAGAAATGTGAAATACAGGTGATTGGCTAAACGCTATTTTATGTAGCTATGTTAAGTAAGAATCAAATCCAAGAATTAAACCACATCCGCATTCTATAATCATCGGTAGAAATAGGTAACCCCAAATAAATGGGCATCCAAAAAATGAAAGCAACCATGATAGTGAAGGTGATTGTTATACCAAGTATACGCAGTTTCCGATAATAGCTACGAAGACACTTATCAATAAACCATGCGATCGCAATAAATGTAAAGACCACTGCACACATATAATGGTAGATAAAGACACAGCGATTTACCTTCACCCAAGGTAAAAAATTAGCAGCATAGTTGATAACTATATATAAACCAATCCAAGTATCAACAGCCATATTTTTGGGAATAAATACCCGTTTTTGTTGTATCCCTGGTATAACTATTTTTGCAAATAGCATCCCTATTAAAAATATCATTGCTGACAAGCCGAACCACCATAAAAAGGGATTACCCATCGCATGGACATCATAAACAACTTTCCCCACACCAGGAGGTAAGGGTGGTCCAAGTACAGGAAGGGGATCTTTAAAACTCTGAGTTGTTTGATAATAATAAGCCATTGGTCGAGTTAATAACGGCCATTTGTACCAAGCTGCACAGTAAGGATGTACACTAGAGCTATTACCACCCAACTGAAGATGAAACTGTAGAATTTGTTTATGAACCTCTATAAATCCATACCTTGTATCTAGTTGTAGGTGAGGAATCCAAATTAGACTATAAATTGCTGCGGGAATAATTCCCAAACAGGATAACATCTGTACAATATTGATTTGAGTTAGGTTTTGTAGTGGGGTTTGAAGATTAATTTCATCACTGTTAAATTGAGGGTTTGTAGAATTAATTAAAGGATGTAGATAAGAAAATGAGGGAACACGAGATGACGGTGCAAAAGATTGCAAGCGGCGAATTATCCAAGCTGCTATCCATATCCCATAGGCACCCACTAGAAACCATAAACCATTCCATTTTGTACCAACGGAAGTGCCAAAACTAATCCCAGCAATAACTAAAGCAAACCAACGTTGTTTATTTTGCTTTTCTAAAGCTAACAGAAAAAACCATTGTCCAATCAAACCAAGAAAAACTATATAAATATTACTTAAAGCATAGCGAGATTCTACCAAGAATAAACCATCACAAGCCGTCATAAATCCTGCCAATAAAGCAAAACTACGAAGATAACTTAACTGATAAATGAGTAAAATAACTATTAAAGGAATCAATGAACCTGTAAAAGCATTTGCCCAACGATAACTCCAAGGAGTTAATGAATAACCTGTTAAACCATTGACAGTATGTTGCCAAAGAGTAATATGATTACCAATCCAAATACCCAGACCAATTATATATTGACTCAGTGGAGGATGAGCATTGAAAAAAGGTGTATGGGTAAGATAGTTATTACCAAATTGAGCAAAGTAAATTTCATCGAATACGAGGGTATTAAATCGGTCTAATCCCCAAAATCGTAAGCTAAATGACAGGATGAAGATCGCTGTCATACATATCCGAAACCGTTTTTTATTCATTGGTCAGTTATCATTTATCAGTGGAAGAAGGCAAGAGGTTAATTTCCCTATTACTTATTTTCTATTTTCTCGATTTTATCAGATGCAGTTTGTTGAAATAAAAGCAGTTCTATACCGTAATACTTAGTTGTTAATCCTAATGCTTTCATTCCCAATCTTTCAGTAATATGGATAGAAGCATAATGTTCTGGCTTCACTACAGCATAAATGACTGATAAATGCAATTTACTAAAGCCGTAGTCAAGCATAGCGCGTCCAGCTTCGGTAGCATATCCTTTACCCCAAACAGACCGATTTAAATGCCATCCTACTTCTATATCTTGGGTGGGTACGTGATGTTCATCTAGCAGTTGGCAGAGTATCATGGCCCCCGCAATCTTTTTTGTATCTTTTTCAAGAATTGCCCAAGAGCCAGTACCATTTTTGTGTTGGTGCGATTGCTCGTCAATTAAATGCTGGTGTTGTGACTCAATATCTCCATATTTGATTAATCTGTCCACTATCTAATTTTCTCTTTTCTTTTTTATTCTTCTTATTATTTCTCTTATCGGGTATATCCTCTATGCATATTTCAGGTATTCTTAAGTTTCGACTAGCACCTATACAATCTAACATATTATTTATACTATGTCCGCATTCAATGATTTCTTGGAATGAATCTAAACCAGTGGAAGTACAACACTTTTTTTTCATGAACATTACTTTAAGACCACATTCAACGGCGTAAAATAATAATAAGTGATGGGCATTAGTTACAAGGTATAGGTATTTTTTGATAAGCAGATATGTTTCTTAGCCAGGCTTTCTCCATTTCTTTGTCTGTAAAAGGTATTTTTGCCATTAAAGTGTTTTTATTACCTGTAATTAATATTTTACCCAAATATATTACGTTAAAATCGCTCCACCCATTAACCGCGCATACCTATACTTCAACTCCTCTTCCATCAATGGCCAACGCGCCAAACTTACGTCCATATCAATCACCTTCTCTGCTGCTTGTCGCGCTAACAGCAAAACATCCTCATCTTCCACTAAACTAGCCAAAGTAAAATCCGCTATCCCTGATTGACGAGTTCCCATCACTTCTCCAGGCCCCCGAAAACGCATATCCATTTCCGAGATAAAAAACCCATCCTGAGACTGTTCCAATACCTTCAATCGTTGTTGAGCATCCGGACTTCTGGAACTACTCATTAATAAACAGTAAGATTGCGCTGCACCTCGACCCACACGCCCCCGTAATTGATGCAACTGCGATAAACCAAATCTTTCCGCGTTTTCAATTAGCATAACCGTGGCATTTGGCACATCTACACCAACTTCAACTACAGTAGTAGAAACTAATATCTGCGTTTCATTATCCCGAAATTTGGTAATTGCTTCATCTTTCTCCGCTGAAGTCATACGTCCATGCAATAACCCAACTTGAAAATCAGGAAAAACGCTTTCTTGTAATTTTTGATGTTCATCTACAGCCGATCGCAAATCGAGCTTTTCTGACTCTTCCACCAACGGTAAAACCACGTATATTTGTTTACCTTGGACAACTTCTCTCCGTATTAAATCGTAAGCTTGGTGTCGTTGCTGACCTATTAACAAAGTTGTTTGAATTTGTTGTCTACCTGGTGGTAATTCATCAATTTGGCTAACATCTAAATCACCATGTACTGTTAAAGCCAATGTCCTGGGAATTGGAGTTGCAGTCATGGTTAAAACATGAGGTTGTTCACCCTTTTGTCGTAATTTTGCTCTTTGTTCCACACCAAAACGATGCTGTTCATCAATGACAACTAAACCCAATTTTTGGAAATTGACTTTGTCTTGAATTAACGTGTGAGTTCCTACTAATAAAGGTAGTTCACCTGTTTCTAACTGAGAATGAATTTCTCGTCTTTTCGCTATTTTTGTTGAACCTGTTAATAATTCAACGGGTAAATTTAGTAAGTTAAACCAACTCACTAACTTCCTATAATGTTGTTCTGCTAATACTTCCGTTGGAGCCATCAAGGCTGCTTGATAACCAGATTGAATAGCTGCTAAAATAGCAACCACAGCAACGACTGTTTTACCTGAACCCACATCACCCTGAACTAAACGATTCATCGGTGTAGGTTTTTGTAAATCGTTGAGTATGTCATTGATAACTCTTTGTTGAGCGTTGGTAAGTTTAAAAGGAAGAATTTCGTTAAATTGTTCTAATAATTTGCCCTTTGGTGCAAGGACGGCACTGGTTTGAATTTCTTTAGCTTTTCGCTGACGTTGCAATAAACCTAATTGGAGATAGAAAAATTCGTCAAAAACCAAACGACGGCGGGCAGTTTTTAAGGTGTCGCTATCTTCAGGAAAATGAATATTGGCGATCACATCCTTCAATTCCATCAAACCATACTTTTGCCGCAAACCAGCAGGTAAAGGGTCCTTCAAATTTACCGCAGCAGGTAAAGCCGCAATTACAGCTTGTCTCACTGTATTTGCCATCACTCCCTCAGTCAAAGCATAAATCGGCACAACCCGTCGTCCAATAGTTAGCGAATTAACCGCATCTCCTGGATTTGCCAACACTTCCAACTCTGGGTTATCTAGGGTTAAACCATATTTACTAGCTTTGACCAAACCACAAGCCGCTATCACACTATCCACAGCATAACGGCGTTTTAAACTTTCCTGCCAAGCACGACTACTAAATCGCGCCCCAGCATAAAAACGACCAACTTTAATTTGGCCTGTATTATCTTTGAGCATCAATTCTAAAATTGATAAATTCCTATTTTTAGGGCTAGTAAAACAGTTACAACGCTTCACTGTTGCTATTATTGTTACTGTTTCACCCCCCTGCAAGTCTTGAATATTCACCTGACGTGCATAATCAATATGATCACGAGGATAGTAAAACAATAAATCACGGACAGTTAATAAATCCAAACGGGCCAAATTTTCAGCTTTTCTAATACCAATTTCTGCTATATCGCTGAGTTTTTGATCAATTTTGGGAGCGAGTCGCCGACTAACTTCTGCAACGATTGGGGTTGTGGGATTTTGGGCTTTGCTTGGGTATATTCTCCCCTCCTCCCTTTCGCTTTTCTGGTCTACCTCCTCTAGATATTTTTGTAATTGGTAGAGATATCTTCTGACTTCTGCTACTAAGTGCTGTCTGACTTGTACTTCCCAATTTGGATATTCATCAAATTGCATTGCTATTTGGTGCCAGTGCGATCGCTCTTTTGGTGGTAAACCTGGGGGGAATTTCCCAAAAGTCAAACTCAGAAATTCACTGAAGCGATATTGCTTACCCACCAAATCTGTAAAGCCATGTTCAGCCTCTAGAGCCAAGGCTTTATGCAATCTGATCCAATCGGGCTTTTCATTAGTCATTAGTTATTAGTCAGTGGTCAGTAGTCATTAGTAAAAACCTCTTCCCTGTCAACTGTAATCTATTGCCTACAGCTAGTCCTCAAACCAACTAGCACGCCAGGCAGCTTCCGCTTCTGCAACTTTTAGTTCTCGTTGCTTTTTTTGATAATCTCGTCCCAACTTACTCAATTGTAGTAAAGTATTACGGATTTGCTTGCGCCCTGACAAGAGTGTGGTATCAGCAAATTCAATTTCTCCCAGTCGCAAGTTAATAGTCATCAGTTGCGTCAAAGGAGAATTTTCTGATTCCTGCTCACTACTGATTTCTATAACTATGTTTAATAGGTTGGGTGGTCCTGGTATCATCTCACCAGAAGCTTCTGAGGCTGAGGCTGCGGCTGCTAACATTGGTTCTGGTAATTTGTTGGGTAAAATCCCAGCTTTTTGAAACAAAACATTAGCATCATGGGAAATTCTTTTCAGCGTCTCCTGAATTCCTGCTTCCAAGTCCTGATGCCATTCAGCCACTTCTACAGGGTTGGAAGGGCCTAAATATTTTGGATTTTGGATTTTGGATTTTAGTGTAGCACCCCCTGTATTAGTGGTTTCTATCGATGGAGGACTGCTTAAGCTGACGGGATTGTTCTCACTTTCGTCAATTTCCTGGGATTCCTCAATTTCACGATGTTCTTTATTGGTCTCATTTTCCTGAGATACCTGAGTTGCCTCTCCCTGAATATAAACTAGCAGCTGTTCAGCCGCTTTTTGGCCTAATTTACGAATGCCTTGTTGTAACTTTTGCCGCTGATTCAGTGACAACTTCAGAAACTTGTCAGGATATCCCTGAGTACAAAGGTGATAAGATGCGAAAATCAACTGTTTTTGTAAGGATTTGCCCAGGTTATTTAAATAACTAACATAATTGCTGTTGAGTTCAGTGGCGATCACTCTAATCGCCTCTTTTAGCATTGTAATATCCTGTTCTATTCGTTCAATTGCTCTGGCCATATCTTCTCGTTATTTTCCATCTGAACCAATACAAAAATGTTAACAATTGCTCACTGCAAATCTCTGGCACATTTAAAAATACAGGATTTGAGATTTTCAATTACCTCTAGTACCGCCGTGAATTCAAAATAGTGCTTCCAGCAGGCTGCACCAACAAAATTCAAAATGGTTAGTTGATTTACGCCGTAGTGTACTAGTGTACTGAATTCCAATAAAATACAGGCCAGCAAAGCTTGCTAGACCTGTTATTTCAGTAATAATTACTCAAAAGCTGATAGTCAAAAGCCTTTAGTTAATTATTAATTATGAATGTATAAAAACTAACCAATGACTAATGACTAAATAACTAATGAGTAAATTACTTAGCGCCCATTTGAGCAGCAACTTCTTCAGCAAAGCTAATCTCTTGCTTGTCAATCCCTTCACCTAGTACATAGCGCACAAAGCGATGCACTTGGATGTCTTCACCTACTTTAGACTTAACTTGCTTCACCAACTCTTCCACCGAGATACTTTGGTCACGGATATAAGGTTGATCCAACAAAGTCATTTCTTTAAGGCGTTTGTCAATTCGTCCTTGAACAATTTTTTCTTTAATATTCTCTGGTTTATTACCCAAATCATCCTTACCCATTTCGATGTCTTTTTCTTTTGTGACAACTTCAGGAGGGATTTGGTCTATGCTGACATACTCGACATTAGGACAAGCCGCAACTTGCATAGCTGTATTTCTAGCCAGGCTCTGGAAATCTTCATTACCAATAGCTGACTGAGTTTGGGCATTGAGTTCAACCAAAACACCTACTCGACCACCAGTATGAATGTAGCTGTCCACTATACCTGATGCCCCTGGTGCTGGAGAAAAGTTAACAAAGCGACGCACCTGAATATTTTCACCCAGGGTAGCAATTACTTGTTTGATAAATTGTTCTAAAGTCACACTTGCATCTTGAATATAGGGTTGGGCCAACAAAGACTCCACACTATCAGCTGTTGCAGCTTGTCTTGCCAGGTTCTTGACTAAAGATTTAAAAGCCTCGTTACGGGCAACAAAATCTGTTTGGCAGTTGACTTCTATCAGTACACCCACCTGACCATCAGGCTGAATGTAGGTGTCTACTAGACCTTCTGCTGTGATGCGATCGCTTGCTTTATCTGCCTTGGCAATACCTTTTTTACGCAGCCAGTCTATAGCTTCATCAATATTGCCTTCAGTTTCTTTCAACGCCTTTTTGCAGTCCATCATGCCAGCACCGGTTTTTTGGCGTAGCTCTTGGACGAGTTTTGCAGATATTTCCGCCATGTTGCCTCAATTCCTAACTTGACCTAGAGTTGTGATCGCTCACGGGTGTTGAGTATTTCTATCTTACTCAGGGCTGGTGAAGAAAAGCGATGAAGTTTCATAGGCTATTCTTCGGAAGGCGTATTGCCATACACCCTTACTAACTTCTACTTATTCTTCTTCTTCCTCGTCAGGAATCAGCGTATCAGTGTACTCACTTTCATCGTAATCGTAATCGTCTTCAGCGCCTTCGTAATCTTCGTAATCTCCTTCTGCTTCCAGCTGACCATGACGGCCTTCATAAATAGCATCTGCTAATTTGCCGACAATCAACTTAATTGATCTGATTGCGTCATCATTTGCTGGAATGGGAATATCTACTACATCTGGGTCACAGTTTGTATCCAACATGGACACAATAGGAATACCCAATTTTTCGCATTCTTGAACTGCGTTATACTCCCGACGTTGGTCAACAATAATCACCACATCAGGTACTTTCCGCATATTTTTAATGCCACCCAAGTATTTTTGCAGCTTCGTCATTTCCCGACGCAGCATTGACCCTTCTTTCTTGGGTAATAAATCTAGTGCGCCGTTTTCTTCCCGACGTTCTAAATCTTTAAGACGTTCTGCTCTGGTTTTGATAGTAGCCCAGTTAGTGAGCATTCCACCTAACCAACGTTGGTTAATGTAGTGAGAACCACAACGGGTAGCTTCTTGAGCAATAATCCCTGCTGCTTGGCGCTTTGTGCCAACGAACAAGAATTTCTTCCCTTGCTCTGCTTGTGATCGCATATAGTTGTAGGCATTATCCATCAACTGCGCAGTTTGCACCAAGTCGATAATATGTACACCATTGCGGGAAGTGTAGATGTAAGGAGACATCTTTGGGTTCCAACGTCGGGTTTGATGCCCAAAGTGAACACCTGACTCCATCATCTGAGCCAAAGAAACGACTGCCATATTTTGTTACTCCTTTTCGGGTTAAACCTCCACCCAGGTGCATTTCCATAACAGAAACACCCGAATTCCCGGATGTGCGGAATTTTAGATAACTATACTAGGGTAGCACAAATATGTTTAATTTTTAGGTCAAGCCGAACTTTTTCGCAATAAATCAATTGATCTGGTCGCCGTTATAGTTGATTAGTAAGCAAGAGTTTTCTGCTTCAGCCCCATTTGTTAGCAATTCAATCGGTTGTTCTCCTTCAATTTTATCGGGACTTACCCAAGCAATATTCCTGAGTTCATCCATTTTAACAGACGCTTCACTAAAAAATTTTTTTTATAGTGGTATTATCATCAACTGATATAACAATTTTATCTGTTGCCATTCCTGCTTCTAATAAACATAAGTCTTTTGTCATTTCTTCAATTCTTGTATTACTCACGCTTCCAGCAATTTTTTCTACTTGAGTCGATAAACTATCATTTATTGATATTGTCAGATAGTTCCACTTTTTCTTTGCTACCATTTGTCGTCGCCAGGTGGGTGCGAATTTTGACTTGTGCTTATCCTATTCTTCTTTTATACATGGTGTAATCACAACTTTGTGGCAGATATCTAAAACTGCGAAGAGAAATTGACGACAGTGAACTGATGTTGAATAAGTAGCTCCCTCATCACCAGCATAATAAGCCACGGAAGCATCAATTACCAAACATTTAGATTTACTTTAGCTCGCATGTATGCCTTGCATTAAGGGAGCTTCCGCAGCACTTAAATAACGGTTTTCTAGTTGTAGAGATACATCACCAAAATCCTTTGGCCAATCTCCAAAAGCGCCAGTTTAATCTAAATCAGCACTGAAGATTTGTTTCACTTACTGCTAAATCTCTACCATTTTGATAAGCTTCTGTAATTGCTTCTACAAGATAAGACTATAAACTAGGATTATCATTTAGTAACTTTAAAATATCTCGTTTTTGAATTCTATATAGTTGCTAAGCAACTCAGACTGTGTTTATCTGGTTGATATTCCCACTTCAATAAATGATCAAGTAAAAGGGAGCATCCACTATTGGAAGAGACACAAGTTTTAGGAGAATATAAGGATAAACAAGTGTGGATTAGCAACCACGAACCAGAATAAAAAAGAACGGCTCAAAGCCTGCTTAGAAGAATTGGCAAGATTGTTAGACAAAAGATCAGATAACAGACTTGGAAGGCATAGAAAAAACAGTAAGGAGTCGAATATTAGAACTGGTAAGTCCAG
>CAKZGI010000030.1 GCA_936914905.1 uncultured Trichormus sp.
CTACTCGAAAAGTTTTGACTCTACATATGAGATGTTCAACACCAATTCTTCTTGATGATATTTTCTTCTTTTTAAATGTCTGAAAGTCCAGCTTCTTTGGGCTTCTGATAAGGTGTGGTTATAAATTCTTCTCCTATATAAGCTTTATCTCCCAAAACTCTTTGTTTTGCATCTAGGTTTTGGCGATTTTTTCTAAATGGTGTAATATCGCCTGTCTTACCTAATTGTCCAATAGAAATATGAACTATATCTTCACCTCCTGGGAATACTATAAATTGATTTTTTAGAGTGTGTATTTTCTGCTTGCCTGAATAATATTTTTTCTGCTCTTGATAGTCACCTGGTCTTTCAATAGCTTGTTCTGTACTCTCTATAGAGTAGTTCATACTCACTCAATCCTTCACATAATTATTGATATTTTTGCTCACCTTTTTTTGCTTCTTCTATTTGGGAGACAGGTAAAATTTCCCTCAGAATTTCTAACCAATAATTAAATCTGTTATTTGCTTTTGTCCTCGATAAATCAAACAATAATCCTAGAATTTCAAATGTCGGCTTCTGTTTCAGGTCTACTAGGCATAGACATACTCCCTCCTTTGGGGTCATTTCTGCTTTACCTCCTCCTCCAGACACTATTAACCTAATTTTTCTTTTTTCAATTTCTGCTTGTTTCTCTAGATGCCTTTTTTCCGCTAATGCTAGTAATACCATAAAGTCTTCATACTTAATCGCGATTAATCTTGTTGATTCCTGGAGCTATAATTCTATTCTTTCTATGGGACTTGTCATTATTGATATACACAGTTACATTTCTTCTGTTTATTCTCCCACAAAATTCCTTTTCAAGATAGGTCTATTATACATAGATTTTATACCAAATTAAGATGAATCTACATAGAATTAGGATTTCCATAATAATTTACCACAGATGCACGCAGATAACCGCAGATAAAGACGGATGAATTAGTTACCTATTACCGACTATATCACTATTCTGTTCAATGCTGACTTAATGCTGATAACCTAATTTTGAAGTTCTTAATTCACAATTATCTATCATGGAATTGATTATAACGCTTTAATTTATTTTAGCTGGCTTCCTAGCTGGATTAATTGGTGAGGAGGTTCTTCTCAAAAACCTCAACACATTTGTTGCTAATAAACAAATCCCTGGTAGTGAGATTATATTTTTATAACTGCACAAAATGACGTTTATTTGGTTTGTTTTAGCAGGTTTTCTTTGGGCTATTCTGAGTTCTCCTCTTAAACCAGATGTTATCGATGTTATCAATGTTCAGCAGAAATTTCTGACGATAATTTTGCTTTATTCGGTGACGTTAGTTTTGGCCAGAGTAACATGTGGTTTTGTAACTTTATTCGTGCAGAGAACTGAAGGAGTTTCTACATCACTACTTTCTAATCTGGCTAAAATTGCAGTTTCAGTTTTGGTAACGTTAATCTTATTGGAAACTGTGGGTATTCAAGTTACTCCCATAGTTACGACACTAGGAATTGGAGATTTAGCGGTAGGTTTAGCTCTCCAAGATACTCTGGCTAATTTATTTTCTGGTTTTTATTTGGTTATTTATAAACAGGTGAGAACTGGAGATTATGTAAAATCAGATGATGGTCATCAGGGTTATCTCACAGATATTACTTGGCGAAATACGACGATAAAGGAAATTTCCAATAATGTGATTATTGTTCCTAATTATAAGTTGGCTTCGGCGATTTTTACAAATTACCATCTTCCAGCTAAGGAAATTACTTTGACTATGAATGTGGGTGTAAGCTACGATAGCGATTTGGATTTATTAGAAATAGTAACTGTGGAAGTTGCTAAAGAGGTGATGCAAGAAATTGCACCATAATTAATTGAAAATGAACCTTATATAAGGTTTTATACTTTTAATGATTTTAGTATCGATTTTACTCTTCATATGCGTGTCAGCGAATTTTTTGAGCAGCGAATTGGTAAACATTTGTTTGTAAAGAAGCTACATAAAGGCTATCAGCGAGAAGGAATTCAAATTCCTTTTCCTGTTCGAGATATTTATATGCACAATAACTGAATTAATACTGCGGATTTTTATGAAAACTAGTGTTTTTTTGTAAAAAATTACACAGAATTGTACTTGAGATTTGCTTATATAAATTTATTTAAAATTTTCTGGGAAAAAACTAGGAATAGATTATCTAGTGATGTATCTCTCAAGCAGGTTCTGAAAGTTACAGTTACTCATGGTTATACTTGTATGTATACAGTTGATATTGAAATTCAACAGCTAAATTATGCTAATCCCCATGTGACTAAATATAATAGACCTCTTGCAAAATTGTTTCTGTGGTATGATAGAGAGTTTTAGATTTTATGTATTTTTGTTGTTCTTTGCGATCGCTAATTCAAAAATAACCGTGTAACTCTAAACCCTTGGCTAAAACAAATACGACCCCCATTATAACATGAAATTAATTCTGCAAGAGGTATAATGTATTTGTAGAAATTGAAAAACACAATGACCCAGCCCCAGGAGTAGCTTTAGCTGGTTTACTAATTGTAACTGGATAATATAGTCAGAGTGGCATTTTCCGAAGAGTTTGTAAATTGGGTTGTGAGTTTTACTCAATATGGTTTAATTCTATTGTTGTGTTTAGGTTCTCTAGTAGGAATCCCTTGGTTAGCAGATTTGATTTTAGTTCCTGGTGTGAAAATTTCTGACGAAATTGTAAATCAAGAAATACTAAATGTGGGTGCAGGTTTAATAGAGGCTTTTGCTTATATTGCTGCTTCTTTTCTAATAGCTTGGTGCTTTTAACAGTTATCAGTTTTTGTTCTTATTAAATGGGGGCTAAAGTTTTCTAACTACTTATAGATAAATAATGTTAGTTGTTTATATATTCAGAATTGCTTATTTCTTTTGTGAGTATCTGTCTTAAAAGTTGCGCTTTTTCTAAATTATCTTCTTGATAACCACATATATGAAAATCAATTGTCACTTGATTTTCTTCTGGACAAAAGTGCAGTGCTATATGAGTTCTGACAATAAAACAACTGCTGATACTCCTTGTGATTGAAATGCAAAAGCTAGTTCACCAACTACGCTTAGTCCAGCAGTGTTAGCAGCTTTTTTTAGAACTTCTATAAGATCTGTTTTCTGCCAACTAAAAACAATTTGTCTAACTGGTAGAACTGCAGAGAAATGATGAGACTTAATCACTTTCTGAAATGGAAAAGTTTTAAGTAAAGAAAGGGTGTAGGGAGCAGAGGGTCAGGGGAGCAGGGGAAAATTAATCAACGCCTTCTGTCTCCTGTCATATCTGGTTTAACTGGCTCGATGGTATATTTGGAAGGGAAATCAGCTGCTTCACCAGCACTCACCATTGCTCTGTATAATAATGCACAAACTTCTGCTCTAGTGGCAACTTTTTTACCATTCAACAACTTGATATTAGGAAAGTTGACAACTACACCATTTTCTGTTATAGCAGCGATGAAATTACGGTGTTCGCTTTTGATGCTGGAGGCATCGTTATAAATTGATAGGATATCTTTTATGGAACCGGTGAATTTATAATTCAACCCCTTGGCTAATGTGATTAAAACATCTAAGCGAGTAAGCTTTTGTGTGGGGTTGAAGTTTTTCCTATCAAGATCAAGGATGGTGAAAAAGCCCATTTCATAAGTTCCACGGATGGCATCTTCAGCCCAATATCCTTTGGGAATATCTCGAAAGGCTATTGCTGGACGAATTTTGCTTTTGATAAAGGTTTTTTGCAACAGGGTGGCTAATTGGGCGCGTGTGACTGGGGCATTAGGTCGAAAAGTACCATCGGGGAAACCTTCAATAATTTCCATTGCTGCTAATTCAGCGATATAGTCTTTAGCCCAGTAGTCTTTGGAGATGTCGGAAAATGTGACTTGGATACCTTTGGCTACACCTATTGAACGATATTTACTCAATAACTGGCTGAGTTGATATGTGGGGTTATTGCTAAGTTGAGTTAGCTGTACTAAAGTGCCAGGAAGGGCTGTTATAGCTTTTGCTAAGTTTGAATCAACGGTGCTAATGGATTTTCCTACTAAGGCGAAATCTCCTTCCCTGAAGGATACAGGATAAACGCTGGTTTTGGCCACGTTGGAAAATCCTGCGGCTTGGTATTGGGTGATTTTAATATTTTCCGAAGTTTCGAGAAAGGTAACTTTTTGGTTATTGAGTCGGGTGAAGTAGTCGTAGCTAATGGTGGCATCTCTGTCAACGATGCTATCTTCGTTGTGATCAACGCCATAAAAGACACGAACTACTTGATATTGTATGGGGTTGGCGGATAAAATCAAGTTGACGGCTGTATGACAGGGTAAGCACGCAAATTCTGTGTAGCCAATAAGACGATTTTGGGTATCATACAATCTTACAACTATGCGATCACCCAATTTCAACCCGTTCACAAATTTGGCTTTCTGCTTAATTTTATATTTGTAATCACCTAAAAATCTTTCTTTATTAAACCTGTTGCCATGTTTATCTTTAATGGAAACACGGGCAATTACTTCGGAAATTGTTCCTCCTGGTTGCCAAATATAAAGAGTAAATCCTGATTTTTCCCTCTTGACAGTGGTAGCAGTAGTAGTAGTTACAGTTTCCCCTCCAATAGTTGTTGTACTATCTGTATCTACTGCTTCACGAGTAGGTTTTTGTGCTAAAAGCTGCTGACTATCACCATTAGGTTTTGATTCGACTGTAGCAGATAAATGTGATACTGCCAAAGTAGAACGTGTTAGCGACAAGCCTATAACAGAAACTGCGGCAATAGCAACTTTCCTAAAATGGGTTAATATACTCATATCTATGGTATTCATATCACACCGTACTAATGTACCTACAATGTTAAGTAGGTAATAAGCTTACTTAACTGATTGCTTTTTTTATCTAGGTAAAACTTACAGGTGATAGTCTACGTCATAATATCGCTTTTTCCATAATTTTTCGTCCAGAATGCCAGGAGGATTACCATAAAGAGATAATACTTTAGGAATCTTAACTAATGACGACCATAACAAGCCAGAATTTACAACCCTTGGAAAAACAGCTTTGGACTTGGCGAGATTACAGCATTCAATATACTGTGATGGGTAGTGGTCAGCCGTTGGTACTGATTCACGGTTTTGGTGCTTCCATTGGTCACTGGCGCAAAAATATTCCCGTTTTAGCTGATGTTGGTTATAAGGTCTTTGCTTTGGATTTGTTGGGTTTTGGTGGTTCTGATAAAGCAGATATATATTATAGCATGGAAGTGTGGGCAGAACTGTTAAAAGATTTTTGGAATGCACATATCCAAACACCAGCAATATTTATTGGCAATTCCATTGGCGCACTTTTGAGTTTAATTGTGTTAGCAGAATACCCAGAAATTGCTACTGGTGGTGTGTTAATCAACTCTGCGGGTGGTTTGAGTCACCGGCCCCATGAATTGAACCCAGTTCTCCGAGTTGTCATGGCCACGTTTAATAAGTTGGTAGCTAACCCTATCACTGGTAAATTCCTGTTTAACCGCATTCGCCAAAAACCGCAAATTCGTCGCACATTGTATCAAGTATATTGCGATCACCATGCGGTAACTGATGAACTCGTTGATTTACTCTATACACCATCCTGTGATCCAGGAGCGCAACAAGTTTTTGCTTCGATCCTCACTGCACCTCCCGGCCCCACTCCAGAGGAGTTATTGCTTAAGGTAGAATATCCTTTATTAGTAATTTGGGGTGCTAATGATCCTTGGACACCAATTACTGGGGCCAAGATTTACGAAGAGGCGCGTGAAAATGGCAAAGATATCAAAATTGTGCCTATTCCTGGTGCTGGTCATTGTCCCCATGACGAAGTTCCAGAAGTTGTCAATGCTCAAATTATAGATTGGTTGGCACAAAAGGTTTTGGAGTCGGTAGGGTAAAACACAAAAACCATCTGGAATTGGTAATTAGTAATTGGTAATTGGTAATTGGTAATTGGTAATTGGTAATTGATAATTAGAGAAAAACATTACCCATTACCTAATTCCCATCTCTAGAAGGGATGATAAGTAGGTAGACACAAAGAAACATAACTATGTAAAAAAATGTGAATTACTTGAAACCCTTGGGATTGCTTGATTCCCCTTTGCTGCATTCGCTATGACATAGTTATAAATTTTTCTGCCCACCTACTTATTTTTCCTTAATTTTGTCTTGAAAATACCCGAATTATGTGTATCTATGATAGAATTCAATGTAAATTATGGAGATGAAAGGACTAATTCCTACAATCATTATCCAGATTTTTCGGCAGTTGGCTATCAAGTCATTAAAGAGTTAGGACGCAACTCAGAAGGAGGACGCATTACTTATTTAGCTAATCACATCAACTCTCAGCAAAAAGTAGTAATTAAAGAATTCTGTTTTGCGGATATAACGGCTGACTGGTCTGGTGTGAAAGCCTATGAAAGGGAAATGCAACTTTTGCAAATATTGGATCATCCCCACATCCCTCGTTATCTAGATTCTTTTGAAGAATCTGGTTTTTTCTATCTCATCCAGGAATATAAAAAAGCCCCATCTTTAGGTTCAAAACACTGCTTTTATCCTGAAGAAGTTAAACAAATTGCTTTGTCGATTTTAGATATTTTGGTTCATCTACAAAAACATACGCCTCCGATTATTCATCGAGATATTAAACCAGAAAATATTTTAGTAGATGAAAAATTAAACGTTTATCTTGTTGATTTTGGTTTAGCAAAACTCCAAGATACCAAAGTAGATTTGAGTACCTTTGTAGCAGGTACTCCTGGATTCATACCACCAGAAGAACAATTTGGTCATGGGTTAACAGAAGCTTCAGATTTATATAGTTTAGGTGCAACATTAATTTGCTTACTAACTAATACCCATGCTAAAGATATCAGTAAACTAATGGATGACAACTATCGCTTCAATTTCCAGAAGTTACTTCCTCATCTCAGTCTAAGTTTTCGGTCATGGTTAAGAAAAATGGTAGAACCTAACCAGAAACAACGCTATACTAATGCTGCGGATGCTTTAAAGGAACTCGAGCCAATTCCTGTGCTTACTTCAGGAAAAAAAGTAGATTATTTAGTTTCAGCAATACATCATAAAGAAACTATAGCTATGCTAGGGTTAGCTACTTTGGGAATATTAGCTACACTAGGAACTAATTTGATGGTGTATCGACCTGGTAATGCTATTGATTCCAATGCTCGATTTAAGCTAAATATCACAGATAATATTCCTAAAATGCGTTAAGTTTTTAAGTAAGTACTCAGATATCAGCAGTCAGCTTTTTCAGGCTAACGCCAAAAATACCTAATTTGATAATTAACTAATTTCTCGAACATTCTAACTCCTGACTCCTGAATTATTACTTTTTTAACCCACTGTCTTTATCTTATCTTTGGTTGATTTTCCAGTAGTTGCTTGTACTTCCTCAACTAATAAACCCAAAGCTTCGGCTATTTGTTCCACACTCAAACCCACTTGTAATAATTTGGGTATGGCATCTTTTCTAGCTTTTTCTGCTTGTTCAGCCCGTTGTTTTTCTTTATCTACCTATTGAGCAATTTATGCGTAAGTTAAAAATGGTCTACCATCAATCAGGATGATAAAGATGATAAAGCTGTAAAGTCTCCTCACCTAATAGAAACCGAATTTTCAAACGCGGACTCACAAAGTCTGTTATTTCAGAAATGAAATCCAAACCATCTTCACCTCTTAAGCAACCTTGGAGATGATGTTTTTCAGGATCATATAGTATTATTCCACTCCATAACGATCATAGAAAAGTAATTTATTATCAATTTCCAATTTTGTATTGCTGGGAGAAAGGATTTCAAATACTACTTGAGGTGGAATATCATTTTCTTACCATTGTAGATAGGAAAGTCTATCTTTTTTTAGTCTACCTAAGACCACTAATACATCAGGTGCAGTGACAATGGTATTTTTTCCTTCCACTGGATACCAAAATCAATCTCCAGCAACAAATACATTTGGGTCATCAGCAACAAGATAATCTAAGTTTTGCTGAATTTCTACTAACGAGCGAAGTTGAATAGTATTGTTTGCCACCGGTTGTCCGTCGCAATCTGGGTAAATGACTTCTGGCTGGCTTGGGGCTGAGATTTGCAAAACCATAACTCTATCGTCAGCAAGATTTTAGTATTAATATGTTCAAGTTAACAGATGATCTTACCTGTCTCCTAGCATATCTTGAATAAAAATAGTATTATTAAGAACTGTTTTACAGTGCAACTTTCTCCTAGCCTGTCAATATGTCAGAACACCTAGCAACATCTTTAAATGATAGTCTTCCTTACCCCGACAATAGCCAGAATACTATTCGCATTCGGGGTGCTAGGCAGCATAATCTGAAAAATATTGATTTAGAACTACCTCGCAATCGCTTGATTGTCTTCACCGGCGTTTCTGGTTCTGGTAAGTCGTCTTTGGCATTTGATACCATCTTTGCAGAAGGTCAGCGGCGTTATGTGGAATCTCTCAGCGCCTATGCTAGGCAATTTTTGGGACAGTTGGATAAACCTGATGTGGAAGCGATTGAAGGTTTAAGTCCCGCGATTTCCATTGATCAAAAATCAACTTCCCATAATCCTCGTTCGACGGTGGGAACAGTAACGGAAATTTATGATTATCTACGGTTGTTATATGGTCGCGCTGGTGAACCCCATTGTCCTAAATGCGATCGCTGTATTTCTCCCCAAACAATTGACGAGATGTGCGATCACATCATGGAACTTCCAGACCGCAGCCGTTTCCAAATTCTGGCACCTGTCATCCGGGGGAAAAAGGGAACTCACCGCAAATTATTATCTAGTTTAGCCGCGCAAGGATTTGTCAGGATTAAGGTCAATGGAGAGGTTTTAGAACTGTCTGACTTCATCGAGTTAGATAAAAATATTACACATAATATAGAACTGGTTATTGATAGGTTAGTTAAAAAAGATGGTATTCAAGAGCGTTTAGTTGATTCTCTCACCACCTGCCTTAAGCAATCCAACGGTATTTCTATAATCGAAGTCTTGAATTATACATCTAATAAAGTAACCCTGGAGCGGTCACATAGTAACTATATATCAACTGGGGGAGAAAATCAAGATATTTCCGCAAAAGAATTACCATCAGAAATGGTTTTTTCAGAAAACTTTGCTTGTCCAGAACATGGTGCAATTATGGAAGAATTATCACCACGTTTGTTTTCTTTTAATTCTCCCTATGGTGCTTGTTCCCATTGTCATGGCATTGGGACTTTAAAAAGATTTTCTCCAGAATTGGTCATACCTAACCAAGATTCGCCCATGTATGCTGCGATTGCACCTTGGTCAGAAAAAGAAAATTCCTACTATTTAGAATTACTGTATAGTTTGGGGCAAACCTATGCATTTGAATTACAGACCCAGTGGAGCAAATTAACAGCAGAACAGCAGCAGATAATTTTATATGGAGAAGAACAACCCGCAGAAGGGAAAAAACAAGCCTTTAAAGGAGTAGTTCCCATCTTACAAAGACAATATGAAGGGGGCACAGAATTAGTTAAAC
Organism: uncultured Trichormus sp.; assembly: GCA_936914905.1. Classification (GTDB taxonomy): domain Bacteria; phylum Cyanobacteriota; class Cyanobacteriia; order Cyanobacteriales; family Nostocaceae; genus Trichormus_B. The sequence goes on from CAKZGI010000030.1 coordinate 9,602, forward strand.
AGAAACTAGAAGAATATTTAATCGATCAACCTTGTGAAGTTTGTGGAGGAAAGCGGCTAAAACCCGAAGCCTTAGCTGTGAAATTAGGACAATATGGAATTTTAGATTTAACCAGCGTCTCCATCCGCGAATGTCGAGAAAGAATAGACGGATTAAAGTTGACACCACGACAAACACAAATTGGCGATTTAGTTCTCAAAGAAATTAAAGCCAGATTGCAATTTTTATTAGATGTCGGTTTAGATTATCTCACCTTAGATCGTCCCGCCATGACATTATCAGGTGGAGAAGCCCAAAGAATTCGATTAGCAACACAAATTGGTTCTGGATTAACAGGAGTTCTCTACGTTTTAGACGAACCAAGCATCGGTTTGCATCAAAGAGATAATGGACGTTTATTGAAAACCTTAACCAAATTACGCGACTTAGGAAATACATTAATAGTCGTCGAACATGACGAAGAAACCATACGTGCAGCTAATTATATAGTAGATATTGGTCCTGGTGCAGGAATTCATGGCGGAAATATTATTGCTCAGGGAAATTTAGAAAATTTATTAAATGCAGAAGCTTCTTTAACCGGTGCTTACCTATCAGGAAGACGAGTCATTAATACGCCAGTTACTAGAAGAGAAGGAAATGGCAGAACCTTAATAATTAGAAACGCTCATCGCAACAACCTCAGAAATATAGACGTCGAAATTCCTTTAGGTAAACTTGTCTCTGTCACCGGTGTTTCTGGTTCAGGAAAATCTACCTTAATCAATGAACTACTTTATCCAGCATTACAACATCATCTGTTAAAAAGAATTCCCTTTCCCAAGGATATTGATGAAATTAAAGGTTTAAACTGCGTTGACAAAGCCATAGTCATAGACCAATCACCAATTGGTAGAACTCCCCGTTCTAACCCAGCAACCTACACCGGAGTTTTCGATATCATTCGAGATGTGTTTTCCCAAACTATCGAAGCCAAAACCAGAGGTTACAAACCGGGACAATTTTCTTTCAACGTCAAAGGTGGAAGATGTGAAGCTTGTAGCGGACAAGGTGTAAACGTCATTGAAATGAACTTTTTACCTGATGTTTATGTACAGTGTGAAATTTGCAAAGGTGCGAGATACAACCGGGAAACATTACAAGTTAAATATAAAGACAAATCAATTTCCGATGTTCTTAACATGACCGTTGAAGAAGCATTAGCATTTTGTGAAAACATTCCCAAAGCTGTCACCAGATTACAAACATTAGTGGATGTGGGTTTAGGTTATGTGCAGTTAGGACAACCAGCCACAACTTTATCTGGTGGAGAAGCGCAACGGGTGAAATTAGCAACAGAATTATCTCGACGTGCAACAGGGAAGACTCTTTATTTAATAGATGAACCAACAACAGGATTGTCTTTTTACGACGTACATAAATTGTTGGATGTTTTACAAAGATTGGTGGATAAAGGAAATTCGATCTTAGTCATTGAACATAATTTAGATGTAATTCGCTGTTCTGATTGGGTAATAGATTTGGGACCAGAAGGAGGAGATAAAGGAGGACAAATTATTGTTGCAGGTACACCGGAAGATGTGGTGAAAAATCAACGTTCTTATACTGGGGAATATTTAAGGCAGGTGTTGAAGCAATATCCGGCAGTTGTCTAAGTGAGGATAGTGAGGATTATGAGTCGAATAAGCTCCCCGACTTCTGACATCAATTTATAATTTATTTACAACATCAAAAAAGAAGTCGGGGAGCTGGGTATTATATAATAGCATTCCTAAAATTCTTTACAATCAAATCAGAACTATCTGAATATAGGGAAAAAAACTGATTATGCAAAGCATGAAACTAGAATCTCAAGTTGGTAATGATGGTATATTACATATACCTTTACGCCAGATACGAGATGCTCATGTAGAAGTAATAATCAGCTGAAAAAGCATCACTCGCATCATTATATGGAATTTGCGCTGATGATCCTATTATCATTGATAATGAAGGTATTTTTGATAACCTAGATGACAAAATAGAAGGAATGTTTGATTAAAAAATGCTCTACCTACTTGATACTAATGTTTGTGTAATCTACGTGAATGGTCGGTCTGTATCTGTTCAAAATGGGATTTTATCAGTAGCAACTAAAGATATAGCTGTATGTTCTGTGGTAAAAGCAGAACTTTTTTATGGTGCAATGCGAATTAATAATTATAAACGCACATTGCAAAAATAACAATCATTTCTTAATCATTATGATTCTTTACCTTTTAATAATGAGGCTGCTTCTATTTTTGGTAAAATTCGCACTCAACTGACTCCTATAGGAACACCCGTCGGCGCGTATGAGCTACAAATTACCGCTATTGCCTTAGCTAACAATTTAACATTAGTTACACACAATACCAGACAATTTTCACGTATTCCTGAGTTAAAACTGGAAGACTGGGAAAGCGAATAAATTCAGAAATAAAAACTCTTCCTTATTTTTCCTTCCTTTTTCCTTCGCGCTCTATCCTTACGGGATACTACACGAACGCTTCTTCGTGGTTCAACCACCACCCACTTTCAACACCAATGCGAAATCACACCCCCTTCCTAAAAAACTGCCTTAAAATCTCCCCCGCTTCCCTATCCCAAGTATCAATATGTTCATAAATCAAACCCTCATTATTCAACTTATAAGTCGAATATCCATTAAAAAATAACCGCGCTTTAGAGGGAACTCGCAACACACCCTGCAGACTCCACGTTACTAGAATCGTATTCTCCTCCAACTCACACACATCATGTAAATCAAAAGCAATTTCCGTAAAAAACAACTGACCATGAAAACGTAAAGTCCAAAAAATAATCGGGTAATTAAACTTACCCTTAAACTTATTCACCGGGTCACGGAAAAAGATATTCTGTGAATAGATATCATAAAAAATATCCTGCTCAAACACAGTCGGTAAATCTTGTTTGAGAATTTCGATCATCTGTTTAAATTGTAACTTAACCACTGATTTTATCCCTTAAAAATTTTTTCTCAATTGTTTCTCTAACTGCTGCAACATCGAAGTATACCTGTGATAACTCAGATTAATATCTTGTAAATTTGCGAAATTTGGAAATAATGCCGACTGAGCATAGGGTCCTTTTTTGAAAACTTCCGCTAACTGATTATTATTCTCCCGCAAACCTTCATAAAAAAGTATACTTCTCTATTAATTCCCAATTGACTATGATATTCAATTATCTGTAATAAATAATCTGGACTAATTCTATAATTTCCTAATTTGATTAACATTCCTGGTGCTTTTTTTGGTAAAATGGCATCTGTAAATTGCTCATTTACCAACCTATTAATAACACATCTATAACTGAAAAAATCACGTAGATAAATTTGTGGATGGATAATATCAACAATTCCCCGCTTTAAGCAACTTGGTGAATCTTGTAAATATTCTCGAAATCCCCAATCCTAAATATTAGGTGCCATTGAAACTAATAAATCAGGATTAACTGCTTTCACTTCTTGGTCAAGCAGTGCTAAAACGTTAGTTAGAATATTTGCTCGCCACTTTAACCAATGTTTATCCTTGTGGTTCTTTGGTGGATATTTTTTAAACTGTTGACGGTAGCTATTTACAGTCCATTGATCATATCCACCTTCCGATGGTAACGCCGGAAAACGATCATCTCCCTGAATTCCATCAAGATCATAATTCTTAACAACTGCCAAAAATAAATTTAGTAGAAATTCTTGGACCTGAAAATCAAAAGCATTCAGCCATTCAAAACCATTCTTTTTCAGTAAGTTACCCTCGTAATTATATGGTCTCCATTCTAGTTATTGTTGTAATAACATCCCGCCATTTAAATTATAGGAACTGACAAAACCATATTCAAACCAAGGTATGACTTTTAAACCTACTCGTCGTGCTTCTTCTACTAATTCGGCTAAAGGATCACGCCCTAAAAAACTTGAACCAATTTCTATACTAAACATCTTCGACATTGTCGAACTCGGATACAAGGTAACTCCTTGATTTCAAACAACAGGAAAGACGACATTAAATCCGGCCTCAGCTAAACATTCGATTGCTTCAGCAATGTTGTGTCTTGATTTGAGAACCTGACTATCAGTCGTGGTTAACCAGATACCACGTGTTTATACTTTATTTGTTTACACCCTGAGACCATTTTGGATTTTGGATTGCGAATATCTTTCTGGGGACTAGTACCGCAAGGCGGAAATAAACCACCTATTCCAAAAATACGAAATGCTTTTACTATATTCATTTTTAATAATCATTTTTAATTTTTAATTCATGGTGGTACTAGTACGGTTTGGCATAAATAAACCAACCATTCCAAATCTCTGAAAAGCCCAGTCCGTATACATTTTGAATTTTGTTCGCGTAGGGTTTCCGAAGGAGATATTTTGTTAGGGTAGCTCTTCTGGAAGAAGCATTTTGAATTCACGGTGGTACTACGTTATGTGAACCTGTAAATAGCAATTATTTTTACCGTTGGTATAACTTTTAATAGATGTTGTTCTGGAAAAGTTCTTGTATAATCCATTTAATAAACAGTTACATTAGTCACCAATTGAATTTGAATTTATGCGTATTATAGAAAATTCCTGGACACACGCTTATATAACTACTAATAGGATTAAATTACATTATGTCACCCAAGGGGAAGGAATTTTAATGTTAATGTTGCATGGGTTTCCTGAATTTTGGTACTCATGGCGGCATCAAATCCCCGAATTTGCTAAAAATTATCAAGTTGTTGCTCTTGATTTACGTGGCTATAACGATAGTGATAAACCCAAAACACAATCTGCTTATGTCATGGATGAATTTGTTAAAGATATCGAAGGAGTAATTCAAGGTTTAGGATATGAAAGTTGTGTTTTAGTTGGTCATGATTGGGGTGGTGCGATCGCCTGGAATTTCGCCTACGCTCACCCAGACATGGTAGAAAAACTAATTATACTAAACCTCCCCCATCCCGCCAAATTTTCCCAAGGCTTAAGCACTCCTCAGCAACTCTTACGCAGTTACTATATCTTTTTGTTTCAACTTCCTCTGCTTCCCGAACTAGTCCTGCAAGCTTCTGACTATGAAGCTATTACCAAAGTCATTCAAGGTAAAGCTTTCAATAAAAACGCCTTCACTACAGCAGACCTAGAAGTCTACAAAGAAGCTGCTGCTAAACGAGGAGCAATCACAGCTATGTTAAATTACTATCGTAATATTTTTCAACAGCGCCTCTTCAACAAAAATTGGAGTCTTCTCGAAGTTCCCACCCTCATGATTTGGGGAGAAGAAGACACCGCACTAGGAAAAGAACTTACTTATGGTACTCAAGATTATGTCAGGAACTTACAAATCAAATTTATTCCTAATTCTGGTCATTGGGTTCAGCAGGAACGGCCAGAACTGGTTACAGAGTATATGCGAGAATTTCTCGCTTAAAACGATCTATTTTACTAGGAAAAAATATTCATTTTCTACCACAGTAAAACCGTATTCTGTAATGCAACTTAAAAATAGTTAACAGTAAATTCAATAACCGCAACTTATCTTAAATCTGTATCTAGACATACCTCAAACCTAAGCCCAGTGGTAGTTAGAGCATTAGTAACCAATTGAAAAGACATCACATCTAGCTTGTGAAATAAATTAACCTTCTTCCAGCATTTAGTGAGATAATCAATTTGTGAGGAAAAGAACTTGTGAGGAAAAGAACGGATGCTATCCTATATAAGGTATAAGGAAGAAGGAAGGGGGAATCATTATGAAACACCAGTTATTAACTGCTATAGCCTTACTCACTCCCCTATTGTTTGCTAACTCAGTTCAAGCTGGGAATAGACAAGACTTACAAAAACTTTTTTCCAGTGGGGAATGTGAGCGTTGTGAACTATCAGGAGTCAACCTCAGCGGCGCTCATCTAATTGGTGCAGATTTACGAGGCGCAAATCTCCGCGGTGCTAACTTAACAGAAGCCAACCTCGAAGGTGCTGACCTCACAGGTGCAAATTTGGCAGGTGCAAATTTAACATCAGCTCTTGTCACCAACGTCAACCTCAAACAAGCTAATCTCAATGGTGCAAACCTAACCAGTGCTACTATTAACGATTCCAACGTATATCAAGCATCAATGAATGACCTAACTATTACTGGTGCAGAGATATATAATACTGGTATCGGTATTGGTGGAGAAGACGCGCAAATTCCTGATTGGAAATAAACTTCAGATTAAGGTTATTTAAGGCGCAATTGACTCATAGAACAAATAAAAAACCTCTGCTTTCATTAAAATTAAGCAGAGGTATGATCATGGAATATCTTATGATTTAAGACCACCAGATTTTATGTTAAAACTGGTGCTATGGCTTCTGAAAGAGACTTATTAGCCGCTACTTTTAACACATCAACCTTGTCAAGGCGTTCCCAAGGTAAATCTAAATCAGTTCTTCCCAAGTGACCGTAAGCTGCAACGTCCTGATAGAAACGTCCGCCTCTTTCACTGGGTAAGTTACGTAAATTGAAAGTGTGGATAATTCCTGCTGGACGCAATTCAAAGTTATCTTTGACTAATTGCAGCAAAATTCCATCATCCACTTTACCAGTTCCAAAGGTATCCACAAAAATGCTTACAGGTCTGGCTACACCAATGGCATAACTTAACTGCACTTCACATTTTTCTGCTAACCCCGCCGCTACAATATTTTTAGCTGCATAACGAGCAGCATAAGCAGCAGAACGATCTACCTTCGTGGGATCCTTACCAGAGAAAGCACCACCACCATGTCGGGAATAACCACCGTAAGTATCAACAATGATTTTCCTTCCAGTTAAACCAGAATCACCTTGAGGTCCACCAATCACAAATTTACCTGTAGGATTGACTAAAAAGCGTGTCTCCTCAGTTGGCTTAACTTCAATATCGCCAAACACAGGTATTACCACCATTGACCACAGGTCTTCCTTAATTTTAGCTTGTACCGCAGCCTCATCCGTAATATCCCCAATATTAGGTGTATGCTGAGTAGAAATCAAAATCGTATCAATAGCTACGGGCTTACCATCCTCATAAACCACAGTAACTTGGGTTTTGCCATCAGGACGCAGATAAACTAAATCACCCGTTTTCCTCACTGCTGCCAGCCTAAGCGCAATGCGGTGAGCTAGACTAATAGGCAAAGGCATCAATTCTGGTGTTTCGTTGCAAGCAAAACCGAACATGATACCTTGATCACCAGCACCAATTTTATCGAATAGTTCTTCACTATCCTGAGCACGGGTTTCCTGAGCAGTATTTACACCTTGAGCAATATCAGGTGATTGTTCATCCAAAGCCAATAGTACACTGATACTAGTAGCAGAAAAGCCGTTGACTGCATCAGTATAGCCAATTTCTGCAATTTTGTTCCGCGCCAAGTTCACAAAATTCACATTGGCTTTGGTAGTAATTTCACCAGTAATTAGCAACAGACCAGTATTAACAACAACCTCAGCCGCAACCCGACTAGTGGGGTCTTGAGTAAGTAGAGCATCCAGAATAGTATCTGAAATTTGATCACAGATTTTATCTGGATGACCTTCAGTGACGGACTCGGAAGTAAATAAATAGCGTCGAGACAAAGGAATTCCTCCTAGATCAATTTTGTTCACTGGCTAAATTCAGGCATTTAGTTCAGCTATTAATTTCTGAAATCATAACAATCTAGATCAATTTTGTTCACTGGCTAAATTCAGGCATTTAGTTCAGCTATTAATTTCTGAAATCATAACAATATTTACAGACTCACTGTCTATATTTTGGACTATTAAGACAACACATTAATCCATAAAAAAAGGGGTACACCCACAGATGCAACCCCTTTTGTTTATTAACATTGCTGGCTTCAGACTTGAACCACTAACTTTGCTTCCTTAGCTGTCAATTGCTCATAAACAGAACGCATTTTCAGCCCTGTCAGTACTTGGAACAAACCAGTACCATTGTTGGAACCTGGATATTCACGGTGTTGTAGCAATAAGTGAGTCATCTCACCTATGTACTTAGTAGAAGTATTGCTGAGATGGTTTTCGATGTAAATTATTTCTTCTAAGTTGTCAAACTGACCATCTACTTCTAATACAGAAACGTAGCGACCGTAGTAAACATCAGAACCATAGTACATTTGCATACCAGGGTAGGAACAAGTCAGTTTGCGTCCGCAAGGAGTCCACTGAATAGTTGAACCTTCATCAAACAAGTAAGCTGGATTAAATCCTTCTTTACCTTCTCGTTGCAGCATCCGTACCCGCAAAACTTTGCGCTCTGTATCATCCTTGATTAAGTTTGTGGGTAATACTTGCAAAACCACATCAGCAAATTCTCTTTGTGGTTCGATAAACTTCTCAAAGTCAGGTTTACGAGAATTAATTTGCGCTAATACATCTTCGTAGCGGTGGCCTCGTTCAGCCATATCCCGTTGAATCTTCCAGGCAATTTTGACTTCATCGCTGATGTCAAAGTAAACACTGAAATCAAGCAAGGCTCTCACCCGTTCATCATATAAAGGATGTAGACCTTCAACGACTATAATATGGTTTGGTTCAATCCGTTCTGCCGGATCGATCAAGCCGGTTTCGTGGTTGTAAATCGGCTTATCAACCGCTTGACCTTCTTTGAGAGCCTTAATTTGCTCATACATCAGGTCAAAATTGTTAGCTCTGGGGTCGAGTGCAGTTATACTAGTTTCTTTGCGTTGTTTACGATCTAGGGAATGATAGTCATCCAAGCAGATAACTGTCATCAGGTCTTCACCAAATAAATCGATCAATCGACGCAAAAATGTAGATTTACCGCACCCTGAGTCTCCGGCTACTCCAATCAGTACCACGCGTTCCGGCTTAGTCATAAATCTCCTCTAAATACTAAAAAAGATGTGTCAATGAATAATTTTTCTCACAACAGATTTGTGAAACCAAGAGCTTACCCCAATGGTAAAATCCTGCATTCTTGCTATCCAGCATAAAAATAGAATATCAGGGCAGTGAGCAACATAGTCATGCTTGTTAATGAGTTACCTACTGAACTATCCTGAATCCTTGGCTGGTTAAGTATTTAATCCTAGTGTTATACTAGATTTTAACAGAAAGATGTATTTTGTAACAAGTTTTGCTGTTAAAAACAATCTTTTAGTGTACCAATCAAAACCGTAGCAGAAACTGAAGAAAAACTTAATTTTTTTCCCTTACACTCCTTGTGAAGAAATAGGGTGTGGGGTGTTGGGTTCTTAGGGAGATGAGGGGGATGAGGTGATGGAAAGAATTATGTATTACCTCCTGATCTCCTGTCTCCTGATAGCGAAGGGTTGCGTAAGCCATACTCCTCCCCATGATCCAGTTCTCGAAAAAAACCTTAAATTGATTCACCATTAACATTCCATCGAAGACTTATCCTCTACCTTAAAGAGTGAACAGGTGTGTTTTTTACTATGCCGATATGCCTTGGCCGAGTGTACTGAGCAAGGCATCATTATCAATCAGTCCACAGTTAATCGTTATTAAGCATTAAGTAAATTATTGAAACCCATCATAAAACCTTGCTGCAATTCGTAGGGAATTAAATGAGGGTGGTAAAACTGATAACTGATAACTGATAACTGTTAATGATGCTGTTTTCCCAGATAGCCAGTTTTATCCAACTAAAATCCGGTAAACTAAAGCTGGCATAGGATGGGAATTATTTTTTGATAAACGGTTAAGTAAATATCGGAGTGTTAGAACGAATGTACAATCAAGGTGCTGTTGAGGGTGCTGCCAATATAGAATCAGGTAGCCGCATCTTCGTTTACGAAGTGGTGGGTCTGCGTCAGAACGAAGCAACTGACCAAACTAACTACCCTATTCGTAAAAGTGGCAGTGTGTTCATCAGAGTGCCTTACAACCGCATGAATCAAGAAATGCGACGGATCGCTCGTCTAGGCGGCAAAATTGTTAGTATTCAGCCAAGTACAGTTCTAGAGCCAGTTAATGGTCAAGCTGTTGTGGCAAGTACAAACAGCGAAGTAAGCGAGTTAGTTACTCCAGTGAATGCTAACACTGAGGATAATGGTAAAGCCACACCTGTGAATACAAATAGCGAATCTAAAGGATTTGCTAAATCACTTGCTAAGGAGAAAAAAGGCAATACCATGACTCAAGGGAAAGCTAAACAAGCTGATGTTCCTGTAAATACTTACCGTCCTAACGCTCCGTTTATCGGTAAGTGTATCTCAAATGAACCGTTAGTTAAAGAAGGTGGCATTGGTATTGTTCAGCACCTGAAGTTTGACCTTGCTGGTAGTAATTTAAAATATATCGAAGGTCAAAGTATCGGTATTATTCCACCAGGTGTTGACAAAAATGGTAAACCAGAAAAACTAAGACTTTACTCGATTGCTTCAACTCGTCATGGCGATGATGTAGATGATAAGACAATATCATTGTGTGTCCGCCAATTAGAGTACAAGCATCCAGAAAGCGGTGAAACAGTTTATGGTGTTTGTTCTACTTATCTGACTCAGTTGGCACCAGGGGCAGATGTGAAAATTACAGGGCCTGTTGGTAAGGAAATGTTGTTACCTGATGACACTGATACCAATGTTATTATGTTGGCAACAGGAACAGGTATTGCTCCCATGCGGGCTTACTTGTGGCGGATGTTTAAAGATGCTGAAAGAGCAGCTAACCCAGAGTACCAATTTAAAGGATTTGCTTGGTTGTTGTTTGGTGTACCAACGACTCCCAACATTCTATACAAGGAAGAACTGGAAGACATGCAACAAAAGTATCCAGATAACTTCCGTCTCACTTATGCTATAAGTCGGGAACAGAAAAATGCCGAAGGTGGCAGGATGTACATCCAAGACCGCGTAGCAGAACACGCTGATGAACTGTGGCAGTTGATTAAAAATGAAAAAACCCACACTTACATATGCGGTTTACGCGGTATGGAAGGTGGGATTGATGTAGCTTTGAGTGCTGCTGCTGCTAAGGACGGTGTGACTTGGAGTGATTACCAAAAGGATCTCAAGAAGGCACATCGCTGGCACGTAGAAACATACTAATAGGCAATGGGCAACGGGCAACAGTATTTATTGTGATCTGTTCGCTTTTCCCTTTTGTCTTTTTATGGATAATCAGTAGGTGGGGCGATGCCCTGCCTACAATTATTTTGTATATAGAGTTTTTTGGGTGCGAAATCTGTGGGTATAAAACTAGGAATATTGGGATTAGGTACTGTGGGAACGGGGACTTTACAACTCTTGCAAGACAGCGAAGGTCGTCACCCTCTATTAAAAGAAATAGAAATATATCGGGTGGGAGTGCGATCGCTCTCCAAACCCCGTTTCGTAGAATTGCCACCAGAGGTAGTAACTACAGATTTAGAAGCGATTGTCAATGACCCAGAAATAGATATAATTGTTGAAATCATGGGTGGATTGGAACCAGCGAGATCGCTCATCCTCACCGCTATTAAAAATGGTAAGCATGTAGTTACTGCTAATAAAGCCGCTATCTCTCGATTTGGTGCAGAAATATTTACCGCCGCCAATCAAGCCGGGGTATATGTGATGATAGAAGCATCCGTAGGAGGTGGCATTCCCGTAATTCAACCCCTGAAACAGTCTTTGAGTGTAAACCGCATTCATGCTGTCACAGGCATTGTTAACGGTACAACTAACTACATACTGACACGGATGCAAACAGAAGGCAGTGACTTCGATGATGTGCTAGCTGATGCTCAACGGTTAGGTTATGCCGAAGCTGACCCCACCGCTGATGTTGATGGCTTAGATGCAGCCGATAAAATAGCTATCTTGGCCTCATTAGGCTTTGATGGCCGCATCAACTTACAAGATGTGTATTGTGAGGGAATTCGTCAAGTCAGTAAGACAGATATTAGCTACGCCGCCAAATTGGGATTTGTGATTAAATTATTAGCAATTGCCAAAGGCCAAACTAGCAATAACTCTCAACTATCAGTTAGAGTTCATCCCACCCTAGTACCTCAAACACATCCTTTAGCCAGTATTAACGGTGTTTATAATGCCATTCTTGTCGAAGGAGAACCCATTGGCCAAGTGATGTTTTTTGGGCCCGGTGCTGGTGCTGGTGCTACTGCTAGTGCCGTTTGCTCAGATATCTTGAATCTGTTAGCAACTCTGAAAATTAATACCCCGAAATCTAATCCTCTATTAGCCTGTAGACATCAAAATTACCTACAAATCGCACCAATTTCTGAACTTGTAACCCGATTTTATGCGCGGTTTTTGACAAAAGACCAACCAAGTGTAATTGGTAAATTAGGTACTTGCTTTGGCAAATATGGCGTGAGCTTGGAGTCCCTAGTGCAAACCGGTTTTCAGGCAGAACTAGCCGAGATTGTCGTTGTCACTCATGATGTTCGGGAAGGAGATTTTAGACAAGCTTTAGCCGAAATTCAAACCCTAGAAGTAATAGATAGTATTCCCAGCATCTTAAGAGTACTTTGAGAAGGCAGGATTCAGTTATCAGTTATCACTGTTCGCTGTTCACTGAATCCTGAACTCCTTAATAATTAAGAGTCTTTACCAACAACTTGTGATTTGAGGGTTGTGATTTCACTGGTTAACTCTTGCCGAGTTGAAGCTTTGAGTAAATAGCGATAAACAAACCAGGCAGAATAACCAATACCAATTAACTCAAAAGTAGGTGCTACCAAAGGAATATCATTGAGAGAATCTAGTACAGCTAATAGTACCTTAACTGTAACAATTGCTGTGATTACTAATCCCACACTAACGATAGGCTGCTTATATTGATTAAATAAGTTGCCTAGATAGTTAGGTAATGTGCCTAAAAAGCCTGAAATTTGTTGCCCATATTTGAGCCATTCTTCCTGAGACTGTACAGGAGGCTGAAGTTTGGTGATGCTTCCTGCTTGGGTGTTAATATCTGGGATTTTTGTCTCTTTTGACGTGGTTTCTGTGTATTCTGGTTCTTGCATTTTCACTTCCATAATTTTGAGAGTTGAGTTTTCTTGATTTGCACAATTCCAACTACAAGGCTGTTGAGTAAGCAATTGACTGCTGCATCAGCACAATTGAGTTTAGGTTAAAAAGGAGTTTTATTGTCCTATAACCATAATTGCCCCATTACCTCCACTGCATCAACTACAGGGTAGAAACTCAGCAAGAGGATAGAAGTCAAACGGCGACAGGATGTATTAAAGTCAGCTTTCTGAGTTCTGTTTTGTCAATTAACCAACTGGAATTCTCAGGCTGTGATTATCCCATGCCATGTTATTTGCTCATAATCGTACTCATCAAAGCACAAATCATGCAAAAATCAGTCCACCTCTGATGCATTCAAGTCTAAACGCTAATTTTATCTGATATTAAAGCTATCTTCAGCCTCTTTCGTCAATCAACTTATTCAGATTGATATTAATATGTAACAATTTTTTTGTCTGTTCATATAGACTAGACATTAAGAGCTTTTTATGGTATGAGTTAGATTTTTAGGGATTCATACTCGTATAAGTATATTTTATTTTTGACTAAAAAAAGATTTACTCCTATTATTCAATAACTTAAAGTCAATTATAATTACCGGAAGACTGGGTTTAAAGTTTAGGATATTTTATGGATGCTAAATCAAAAGCCAACCTTTGTTGACAAAAGTTCGGAACTCAAAAAAGTGTCAACTCAAGAGCGGAAAATAGAAGAGCTCCCAACTATAGAATTTCCCTCTCGTCGGAAACTCAAAGCCAGTTCCTGGCGTATCCATCAAAAAATTGGCTATGGTTACTTTCTGGCTATTGCTATTGGCTTTTTTGGCTCATTGACAGGATTGGTACTGGCTAACTATTACCGAGGTAGAGAAGTCAGGCAGTTCAATCAAGCTAATGAGCAAGAACGGTTACTAAATAATTATAAAGATGCAGTAATTGAGGCTCAACTGCATAGCTCAAGCTTGATAGCTGTATTGAACAATCCAGAAAAATTAAAAATTAAAAAAGATAAGTTTCTCAAGTCTGTAGCTCAAGCAGAAAAATTAGAAGAAGGTATTGATACATATATCAACAGCGATCCTCAGATATTAGCAGCAAACAAATCGACTTTAGAAATTTTATTTTTCAATTATCCTAAGTGTTTAGAAGAATTTATTAACCAGATAGAACCTATTTTGGAGAGAATTGACAGGCCAAGAATACAACCAGAACAAGTAGAGATAGCGCGAGGGCAGTTATTGGGAGTGATGAATGGTCAGATAGTTGAGCAGCTAAATCTCTTATCGGATCAATTAACTAGAATTTTAGAGACTGCTCAAACACAAGAGCTAAAGAGACGGACAGATGTAGAGCAAGCTAGATTTTTTGAGAGAGCTATTGTCATAGTTAGTATGCTGGTTTCGGTTGCTGTTGCTGCTGTTGTGGCATGGCGTACCAGTCGAGCGATCGCAGAACCTGTAATTACAGTAACACAAGTAGCTGAACAGGTGGCTAGAAAATCCAATTTTGATTTACGCGCTCCCATTACTACTGACGATGAAATTGGGTTGCTGGCTAAATCGCTCAATCGCTTAATTGAGCGAGTATCTGAGCGTACGAAACAACTCCAACAAGCCAAAGAATTAGCCGAAGCTGCTAGTAAAGCTAAAAGCCAATTTTTGGCCAATGTTAGTCATGAGTTACGTACACCTTTAAATGCAGTCATTGGTTTAAGTCAACTGCTAAAAGATGATGCTGTTGATATTGGTGCATCGCCAGATTTTATCACCGATTTAGAAACTATCAATTCTGCTGGTAGACATTTACTAGAACTAATTAACGACATCCTAGATGTATCAAAAATCGAAGCGGGGAAAATGACTCTCTACCCAGAGACATTTGACATCATAACTTTGATTAATAATGTTGTTCTGACAGTGAAACCGGCAATGGAAAAAAATGGCAACACCTTAGTATTAGAATGTGATGAGTATTTGGGGACGATGTATGCTGACCAAACGAGGATGCGACAGGTATTATTAAATTTACTTAGCAATGCAGCCAAGTTTACTACCAACGGTAAGGTAACACTAACTGTTAAGATTGATAAAACAATCATCCTTAAAGAAGCACCCTTTGGATTAATTATTTTCACCGTAACTGATAACGGAATCGGAATGTCACCCAGTCAAGAGCAGAAATTGTTTCAACCCTTTATACAAGGGGATATTTCCACTACCAAAAAATATGGTGGTACCGGCTTGGGATTATCTATTAGCCATCATTTTTGCCAGATGATGGGGGGTGAAATTCTTGTTAACAGTCAGCTTGGGGTTGGTTCTAATTTTAAGGTAAGTTTACCTTTGACAGTGCAGCAATGAGTGTAACAGGTAACAGGTTAAAAAGTTTAAGACCTGTTTGCATATGATATTTATTTGCCCAAGTTTCACTAGGATATTCTAACCTGACCAATAGCTAAAACTTATAGATGTCACCGCATCGCTCACACATATCCATGACCACAAACATTGACTTCCTTAGCCCTCTCAATCGCAGTCAACGTCAAGCCGTCGAACATTACTGCGGACCATTGCTAGTTGTCGCTGGTGCTGGTTCTGGTAAAACCAGTGCGCTGACTTATCGAATTGCTAATTTGATTCTTAAACACGGTGTAAATCCTGAAAATATCCTCGCAGTGACTTTCACCAACAAAGCCGCACGGGAAATGAAGGATAGGATTCAAAGGTTATTTTCTGAACAATTAGCACTTAAAGAATACGGACAGAAGTTAGATTTATTACCAGAATACGAGCAAACACAACTCAAGTCCAAGGTTTACCATACCACCATTAAAGATATGTGGTGTGGCACTTTTCACAGTTTATTCTCTCGGATTCTGCGCTATGATATCGAAAAATATCAAGATGAAAAAGGACGACGGTGGAGTAAAAACTTTTCCATCTTTGATGAATCTGATGTGCAGAGTTTAATTAGAGAAATAGTTACAAAAGATTTAAATTTAGATAGTAATAAATTTGAACATAAATCTTTTCGCTACGCTATCAGCAACGCCAAAAATCAGGGATCTTCACCGCAGGAATTTGAACAGGAACAACCCAATTACCGGGGAAGGTTAATTGCTGAAGTTTACAGTCGTTATCAAGATAAACTTGCACAGAATAACGCTTTAGATTTTGATGATTTAATATTAATTACTACACAATTATTTCAACAAAATGAACAAGTTTTAGATTATTGGCATCGCAAATTTTGCCATATCTTAGTAGATGAATATCAAGACACGAACCATACACAATATGATTTAATTCAGCTTTTAGTAACAAACGACGAAAATAGAAAGAGTGAGTGGAACTGGGAAAATCGCTCTGTGTTTGTAGTAGGTGATGCTGACCAATCAATTTACAGCTTTAGAATGGCAGACTTCAAAATTTTACTAGAATTTCAGCAAAATTTTGGCGATGGGTTAGAAGATGATGACACCAGAACAATGGTGAAATTAGAAGAAAACTATCGTTCTTGTGAAAACATTCTCCAAGCTGCAAATAAATTAATTGACAATAACACCCAACGTATTGATAAAATTCTCAAAGCCACCAGAGATGCAGGTGAAGAAATTCACTGCTATAAAGCTTATGATGAAATAGAAGAAGCAGCTTTTGTAATTAGTCAAATTCGGACATTAGAACATCAAAACCCAGAATTAAACTGGGGTAATTTTGCCATCCTTTATCGGACTAATGCTCAATCTCGACCATTTGAAGATTTCTTAGTAAAATATCAAATTCCTTATACAGTTGTGGGAGGAATGAAATTTTACGATCGCAAAGAAATTAAAGATATTGTCGCATATTTGAGAGCAATAAACAATCCTGCTGATACAGTTAGTTTATTGAGAGTAATTAATACACCCCGTCGGGGAATTGGTAAAGCTACCATTGAAGCTTTAGTGAATGCTTCCCAACAACTAGGGACAACATTGTGGGAAATCTTAAGTGATGAGACATCAGTTAATACCTTAGCGGGACGTTCTGCAAAATCTGTCAATGGTTTTGCTCAAATCATTCAAAAATGGCAAGAACAAATCTCAAGAATTCCTGGTTCTGAGATTTTGCAAGGAATTTTAGAAGATTCTGGTTATGTCCAGGACTTGCAAAATCAAGGTACAGATGAAGCTGATAATAGAATCCAAAACGTTAATGAACTTTATAATGCAATATCGCAATTTCAGGAAGAAAATGAAGGTGATGATATTTCCTTACAAGCATTTTTGCAAAGTGCAGCATTAAGTTCAGATTTAGATAACTTAAAAGAAGGAAAAACAACTGTTTCCTTAATGACATTACACGCTTCCAAAGGTTTAGAATTTCCAGTAGTCTTCTTAGTAGGATTAGAACAGGGACTATTTCCTGGATATCGTTCCTTACAAGATCCTGCTTCTTTAGAAGAAGAACGTCGCTTGTGTTATGTGGGAATAACGCGCGCGCAAGAGAGGTTATACTTGTGTCATGCAAGAGAGAGAAGACTGTATGGTTCAAGAGAACCGGCCATGCGATCGCAATTCCTTGACGAATTACCAGAAGAGTTATTAACGACTAAAAACAAAGTTACTCGCACTTTTAATAAAAAAGGGTCTACAAAAAGTGAGAAACCAGAAATAAACCAGAAATGGCAAGTAGGAGATCAAGTCTTACATAAATCCTTTGGTATTGGGGAAATAACCCACGTTTTCGGAGAAGGAAATAAACTTTCTGTAGCAATTGAATTTGTGAATTTGGGACAGAAAATTATTGACCCTAGAGTCGCGCAGTTACAAAAAATGGATTGATCTAATTTTCTACAACTCGACTTCTTCAAGATGTTAAACAGTCGGAAATGGCTCATAATAATGGTGCAGCAATTTTTGCTACTCTTGATATTCAGTTGAACTTCTAAAACCCACAGTATGCGCTTCTAGACTTTCCCATTTAACAGGTAATAAACCCATACTTGGCACTTCATTTTGAAGTACACATACAAAATGTAAGAAAATCACAAAAATCTACGTAGTAAACACATACTTGAAATAGTAAAAAAATAGATAATACAATAAAAATTTCCAACAACTTGGAACTGGTAAGTATTGACAATAAATTCAGGATAAAAGAGGAGAAAATGAATGTCAATGAGCCTGAATTAAGTAAAAATACCCAAAAATATGAATTACCGAAAAGAAAAGTTTGAGAGTAAGAAATTCGATCACTTGGGAATAATAGCAGGAATAATAGATGAGATAGGAATTGTATGAAAAATCAATTAGATATTCTGAATAGATAGTAGAGAGAAAGTGAATAAAGGAGAAATAGTCAGAGCAATCATTCTTAATGGACTAGGTTTTCCATAGAGACCATTATATTTATTTCCTCAATTTCCTGAGGAGAAAGCCATAGAACATTTATTAAGAGCGGGAATTGAAGCTGAAGATTTAAATGATGATAAAATAGGCAGAGTAATGGATAAGCTATACAAATATGGATTAACTGAATTATTCCTAATAATTGCCTTAGAGGTAGTAAAAAAATATGGAGTAGCAACCAAATCTTCCCATTTAGATTCAACCTCATTGCATTTGCATGGAGAGTATAATAATTGCCTAAATAATTTAAGAAAAGAATTGTTGGATATTTCAGAGCTATTGCATTGGGAGGTTTTCCCGACTTGAAGCAACTGGCGTATGTTTTTAAGGGATTCATTTTCTGAATAAACAAGGAGTTCATAGGATTCTGAACTTGAGAGAGGAACGTTGTCGAGTTTTCCAATTCCTACCTACAGATTGTCAACAGTATTATTTATTTTCTTACTTTTCAAATCTCTAATTCACTATTGCATAGTCTTGTATTTTCATAAGTGATTGGAAAATTAAAATTAAACATTGTTGTCTAACTAGCTTTTTTTACACAATAAAAAAGCTGGAACTTTGAGGTGCATAATTTATATTTTTATGGCTACTGTATTTTTAATAACTATAGTTCTCAATTGCCTGTAAATGTAGTTTACTTGTGCTATTTGTTGAAATGCAGAATGTGGGATAAATATCCATTCATTGCAGAAATAATACTAGAAGCCTTTCTGAAAGTAGATTCAAAATCCTTTTCTAATCCAGGCTTAATATACAAAATACAAAATCACTGCCTCAAGAATCATAATATTTTCCCGTAAAGACTATGTAAGCATTCAGCTATCAGCAGTAAGATTTTTCAGGCTAACGCCAAAAATACCTATTTGATAATTAACAAACTTCTCAAACATTCTCCCTCCTGACTCCTGAATCCTTACACAAAAGCGTAAAAGTTTCAGAACTACGGTCTCCTAAAACCCAGGCTATAACTCCGGAAATGTGCTTATTTACTACTGTCCATAACCAAATTTTGTTTTTTTTACCAATAAATGTTTCCAACTCATCAATTTGAGTAATTTCTGGTATTTCATCCTTCTCCGGCGTTTCAGGCAAAGTATTACCAACCTTTTTTACCCAATTAATTACAGTCTCCTATTATCTTTTAGCTCAGTTCCGTCAAGATAATCCTGGTTCTGGCATTGTTGATCTTAAGACTTACTGTCGTGGTTTTCGATATGTTCATGAAATGTTAAAAATGTTTCCGGAACAACCAGAGCCTATTTTATTAGGCCAGATTTTTGCCAAGCTTACCTCTCTCGGTCGTATTCACAATGCTTCTACATCTATTGAACCCTCGTAAATTGGCTAAGGTGTTGAATTTAATCAGAATAGACCTCTTGCAAAATTGTTTCTGTGGTATGATACAGAGTTTTAGATTTTATGTATTTTTAGTGTTCTTTGCGATCAGTAATTCAAACATAACCGTGTAACTCTAACTTTTAGCTAAAACCAATACAACCCCCCTCTATAATATAGAATGAATTCTGCAAGAGGTCAAATATATCCTCTAGCATATCAATAAGATATACAGCGAAAAGCTTGTATTTTTAACTGCTTAACTCTCATAAATTAAACTCCAATCAACTCAATTTCTTGAACAAATTATCTAGACCTCGTTAAAAACTCTTCCTCATACCTCTGCGTTTAAACACTCCTCAACTGAATCAGACCACGATCAAAACCCCGATTATAAGTATCAATACCACTTACCTCAATTCTATCTGCATACACCTCATAACCAGCAAAACTCAAATTACTCGTAGAATATTCAGTCCACACAGAACGACCAACAGAATGATTACCAGCACCGGCACCGCAAATTAAATAAGTCGTCCCATTAATAGAACGAGTACGTTCATAATGATGTTCATCGCCATTTATATATAAATGAACATTATATTTTTGAAACAAAGGAGTAAGAATCTTGATAAAATTTGGATTACTCCCATAAGCACCAGAAGCATAAATTGGATGATGACCAAATAAAACTTTCCAATCAGCTTTGCTTAAGCTTAATTCCTTCTCCAACCAAACTAACTGATTTTTCCAATCAGCATTACCATTAGTATCTAAACCAAAGAACTGCACATTATCTCGAATAAAGGTGTAATAACCTCCGGTCATATTCAAGCCAGGATAGTCAGTCAACTTGGGGAACAGCGTTATCAGTCCTAATATCGTGATTACCTAAACAAGCATGAAATTTCACACCTTTTTTCAGCAAAGGTTTATAAGGACGCTCAAAAACTGCATCTATCTTCTCAATTTCGCCGTTATTGTAAATGTTATCACCTCCTAAAATCACCAAATTGTAAGGATTTTTTTGGTAATAAGAATTCATTGACCAGGCTACAGCATACTGTCCTTTAGCACCAGTTCCTATATCAGCAACATAAACAAAACGCAATAATAAATCTTTTTTTGCTGGGTTAGCAGCTATTACTGGTTATAAACTATGATTCTCAAGATTTTGACGAAATAATTTCCACTCTATAAATCCTGTACCAATGGCGCTAAGACTACTTAAAAATAAAAATTGACGGCGTTTGAGTTTCATAGATGACTAAGTTTATTAAATGGTAAAATAGACAGTAAGATTCAGGATGTACTATCTGAATTTTTGATTCCTTAATCTGGGTGAAAGTTCCATGTCCAAAAATAATCAACCTTCTAAAAAACCAGATCGGAAAAATATACCAATTTGGAAGATGACAATTATCCAAGTTCTGAAAGGAACAATTGGGGTTTTAGAAAACACAGTCGTCAAACTGGAGACAGATACACCTGTTGGTAATGAGAAAAAACCTAATTTTTTGCAACGGGTGTTATCGAGTTGGGATGGATTTTTAAGGACATTTCGCTTGTTTTTACCGTCAAATGTTTCTAAGAATTTGTCAGATACTGTTTTGACAGGAATTCTCGCGGGAGTTGCTGTGGTGATAGTTGGGACAACAAAAATGGTGTTTATTTCTAAACCTGCTGAGGTAGCCACTCTTCCCCCAGTTAGGGAAGTTACCACACCAACACCAATACCAACTGTAGCTTTATTACCAGAACCAGAACCAACTCCTACACTAGAACCGGAAATAACTGCTACTCCAGAACCAACTCCTACACTACAACCTAAACTTGAACCTGAACCAATACCTACTCCAATTTTACAATTAACACCGGAACAAGCTTTAATTGCGGCTATTGAAAATCAATTAGCTGAAATTAGTGTTTCCTTAACCCGCAATGGAGAGGAAATCATTTCTACCAAGTTGATCAAATCTATTCAAGCCAATTTCCGTTCTAGCGATTTAACTGTTAAAATTGCCGATGATTGGTATGCTTTGGAGACGGATAAACAAAATCAATTAGCTGCTGATATTTTACAGCGTTCTCAAGAATTAGATTTCACTCATTTAGAAATTCTTGATTCCCACGCTAATTTAATAGCTCGCAATCCTGTTATTGGTAATAAAATGGTGATTTTTAAACGATGAAATTTGATAGTTCCTAAATTAGCTTCATAAAATAATATTTTAAAAGTTGTAGCTAAACCTCCTAAATCATTGGTAACAAGTTAAGCCTGAAAGTCTTTTTTCAAGAGGCTTTTGGAGAAATATGGAAGAAGAATTGGTCAGGACCTCTTTGAAGATCAGGAAACGGAGCGACAATTAACATAACATTTAGTTTTCGCTGTTGTTTGATAATACCTAAATCTGGATTCTGGAGGTCAGCAAAATACTTAACTTTCTTCTGTTGCCTTACTTTTTAATGACCCATCGTAAAATGATAAAGACGACGATAAATCATTTCTAATGAGATTTCATCAAAGGGCAGAGAAAGTTCATCCGCTACGGCACACCTAAATCTACTAAAACAATAGTATGTGGAGCAGGTCTAGCTGGGTTTCACTCGAAACAGTACTACCGAAAGGCTTGAGAATATCTGTACCTATACGAGCAAGTTAAAATTCGTCAAACTCGTCCATGCAGTCCTTGAGGTCTTGAAGCCCTGCCGGAATACTTTGCGGATCTTGGGAATTTAAATCTGCTTCAATTTCTTCTGGTAGCCGCCACATAGTTCATGTCTTTAAACTGATTGTCCTAATCTTAAATTCTTATTGTGGGCTGGGGTCAGATGGCCAGCCGGGCTGTGCCTTCGATGTAGCAACAGGATTCCATATATTTGGGTAATTGAACACACGCTTGTTCCACTCACTCAAAGCAGGCTGCATTTTATTAATCCAATTTTGCGCTCGATTAATGGAGCCATCAATTTCACTAAGGATAGTGGATTAAATACCCTGTAACTCTGGTTTAGGGCTGTAATTCCATTGGGGTAAGAATTCATCAAAAACAATCTTCAGATTTGACTTGAAGTCAAGAGCCACTTTTCGGCTGGTTTGATAGGTGTTATACAGAATAGTCGTCAAGAGTTTGAGTCGAGTTCGGGTGGTTGCCTTTGCCATGAGGACTTTTAGAGTCT
>CAKZGI010000031.1 GCA_936914905.1 uncultured Trichormus sp.
CAATTTCACCAGGGTCAGGGGGCATCATCTACCAGTTCTCCATCTACCCTTCTAGGGTATAGATATTATTGGCACTCTTACACCTTATTTAATCCACTTTCCTTATCAAGAAAAAGGCGTGGAATTTGATCTCACGCCTTCATTGTTATTACTTATACACTTGTGAAGTTTTTTTAAATAAAAATCTACCAAGATGCTGCTTTACCTTTCTTATAAAGATCTCCAGTAAAAGGTTGGAACCCAATTACAGGATAGGCATCATCTGTAGGGCTAAAAATTCGCATGAAGCCTTCAGACACAAATTGAGTCATACTAGCAAGCATTTTAGTGATAGCCATAATATTTAGACTCCCTTTTTTTATGCTTTCCATCTGTCATATCTATACTTTACTTTAATGGTGATATCTATACACTTGCTCATATTAGCAATATATTTATATTATCTGCAATGATTATTCAGATATATTCGTAATACTTGATTTTCTTGAATTTGCCAACTGTTCCCTTTAATTATAATTGTAACTGCCATTGTAGTAAAGGGCATTTCCACCGCTTAATTATTGGTATTACTATTAAATAGTATAAAATAATAGGTGCTTATCGCTTAATTTACCTGTATTTACAAGACTTTCAAGCATAATTATTCTTAGACTTGACATTAGTTATGGTATTATTTACTTTAATGAGATAAGCAATTTTGCTACGATACAGTTATATGACCACTTTTATAGATGTGGGCTATGGCTACCAAAGCCCAGAACTGAATCTCAGTCAAGAAGATTACAGCTTGCTGACTGACCTTTACCAGCTAACAATGGCAGCTTGTTACACAGGTGAAGGGATAGAACAAAAACGGGCAAGTTTTGAATTATTTGTGAGACGCTTACCTAATGGTTTTGGCTATTTAATAGCTATGGGTTTGGCGCAAGCTTTGGAATATTTGGCTAAATTCCGCTTTAATTCCGCGCAAATTGCTGCTTTGCAGGATACGGGAATTTTTACCCATGTACCTGAGCATTTTTGGTCATTACTGGCTGAAGGGGCTTTTACTGGGGATGTATGGGCTGTACCAGAAGGAACTGCGGTATTTGCCAATGAGCCATTTTTACGGGTGGAAGCGCCTTTATGGCAAGCACAGTTAGTAGAAACCTATCTTTTAAATACTATTAATTACCAAACTTTAATTGCTACAAAGGCAGCTAGATTACGTGATATTGCGGGAGAAAAAGCAACACTTCTGGAATTTGGTACGCGCAGGGCTTTTAGTCCCCAAGCTTCTTTATGGGCTGCACGGGCAGCTTTAGCTAGTGGTTTAGATGCAACGTCTAATGTGTTAGCAGCGATACAACTAGAGCAAAAACCAAGTGGTACTATGGCACACGCTTTAGTTATGGCTTTATCAGCTTTAGAAGGAAGTGAAGAACAAGCTTTTACAGCCTTTCATCAATATTTCCCGGGTGCCCCATTGTTAATTGATACCTATGATACTGTTGCTAGCGCTCAAAAGTTGGCGCTGAAAGTAAAAATGGGGGAAATGAAATTAACGGGGGTGAGGTTGGATTCTGGAGATTTGGTTAGTTTATCAAAAACAGTGCGAGCGCTCCTACCAGAAGTTTCAATTTTTGCCAGTGGTGATTTAGATGAATGGGAAATTCAGCGACTCAAAACAGAAGGTGCAGAAATTGATGGTTATGGTTTAGGAACAAAATTAGTTACAGGTTCTCCTGTCAATGGAGTTTATAAATTAGTAGATATTGATGGCATTCCAGTGATGAAAATGTCTAGTGGTAAGTTTACTTATCCAGGACGTAAACAAATATTTCGTTCTTTTGGAGGAAGTAAATTACAAGCGGATAAATTAGGTTTATTAGATGAAAATGAGGCTGAAAAAAAACCTTTATTACAGTTGGTGATGAAAGAGGGTAAACAATTAGAAAAACCTGAAATTTTAACAAAAATTCGTCAGCGGACAGAGTTTTCTGTTGCTAGTTTATCAGAAGAAATACGAAGATTAAAAAATCCTATTTCTGTGAACGTAGAAATTTCTCAAATGTTGCGAAATTTGACTGAGGAAACGAAGGCAAAACACTAATTTTGAACACAGATACACAGATGATTAACTTATAGTAGTGGTGAGTGAGTAGTTAGCAATTTATAACTGTGACCTGTCAACTGTCACCTACTTCTTGAACTCCTATATTATGAACATTACCTTATTATGAACATTACCTTATTTGGAACAAGTGCTGATCCACCAACTGCTGGACATCAAAAAATTATCAAGTGGTTATCTGAAGATTCTGATTGGGTTGCTGTTTGGGCTGCTGATAATCCCTTTAAGTCTCAGCAAACTCCTTTACCTCATCGGGCGGCTATGTTACAACTTTTAATCAGAGATATAGAAAATCCCAGAGATAATATTTCTTTGGAACAAGATTTGAGCAGTTGGCGAACTTTTGAAACAGTAGAAAAGGCTAAATTACGTTGGGGTGATAATGCCGAATATACTTTAGTAATTGGTTCAGATTTATTGCATCAGCTACCACGATGGTATCATGTTGAAGAATTGTTAAAACAAGTGCGACTTTTAGTAATTCCTCGACCAGGCTATGTCATAAATGATTCGAGTTTGGAGGAAATTAAGCAGTTAGGAGGAAAAATTGCGATCGCCAGTTTAACTGGTTTAGATGTCTCTTCCACGGCTTTTCGTAAACAAAAAGATCCCGAAACTCTTACCCCCCCTGTTATCGCTTATATTTATCGAGAGCATTTGTACGTTTAAATGCCAGCACGCAACCACAAAAAAAATCCCAATCCGATAAATCAACAACCTTTGGCTGATTTCAAAGTCGGTGTAGATAATGTAATTTTTTCTGTAGATACAGCCCAAAATCGGCTGTTAGTTTTATTAGTAATGCGACAGCAAGAGCCATTTGTAAATTCTTGGAGTCTTCCCGGTACTTTAGTACGTCAAGGAGAATCTTTAGAAGATGCGGCTTATCGCATTATGGCAGAAAAAATAAAAGTCAATAATCTCTATTTAGAACAACTCTATACTTTTGGTGGTCCCAATCGTGATCCAAGGGAAAAGACTGATAGTTATGGAGTGCGTTATTTATCAGTAAGTTACTTTGCTTTAGTCCGGTTTGAAGAAGCAGAATTAGTTGCTGATAAAGTTGCTGGTATTGCATGCTATCCAGTTAAACAAATACCCCAACTAGCATTTGATCATCATGAAATTATCACCTATGGACACAGAAGATTAAAAAATAAATTAGAGTACAGTCCTGTAGCTTTTGAAGTCTTACCAGACACCTTTACTCTCAATGATTTATATCAGCTATACACCACGATTTTAGGGGAAAATTTCTCAGATTATTCTAATTTTCGGGCGCGTTTACTAAAGCTAGGTTTTTTATCGGATACTGGAATCAAAATATCAAGAGGAGCAGGACGACCTGCTAGTTTGTATAAATTTGATGCAGAAGCCTTTGCACCTTTTAAAGATAAACCTTTAGTGTTTATTTAAATAGGTGATAGTTAAGAAGGTGATAGTTAAGAGGGAATAGGGAATAGAAAATAATTATTTACCAATCAAAAATCACTAATTACTCATTACCTTTTATATGAAGATAGCCATTGCTCAACTTAATCCTATTATTGGTGACTTGCCTGGAAATGCCCAAAAAATTCTGGAAACTGCACAACACGCAGTATCAGCAAATGCAAGTTTATTATTGACACCAGAACTTTCTTTATGTGGTTATCCACCACGAGATTTATTATTGAATCCTAGCTTTGTGGAAGCTATGAATACCACATTACAAAAATTAGCTAAAGACTTACCACCCAATTTAGCTGTATTAGTGGGAACTGTTGTCAAAAATACCGAAGCATATATTACTGGGGGTAAAACTTTATTTAACAGTATTGCTTGGTTAGAAGCAGGAAAAATCAAGCAATATTTTCACAAACGACTATTACCAAATTATGATGTATTTGATGAAAAACGATATTTTGAACCAGGGTTACAGGCTAATTATTTTTCTCTGGATGATATCAATATTGGAGTGACAATTTGCGAAGATTTATGGAATGATGAGGAATTTTGGGGCAAACGTAGTTATGCAGTCAATCCCATTGCTGATTTGTCAATTTTAGGTGTAGATTTAATTATTAATCTATCGGCTTCACCTTACACAGTTGGTAAGCAAAAGTTACGGGAAGCAATGTTGAAGCATAGTGCTGTAAACTTTCAAGAACCAGTAATTTATACTAATCAAGTCGGCGGAAATGATGATTTAATTTTTGATGGTCGCAGTTTTGCTTTGAATCTTCAAGGTGAGATTATTTGTCGTGCTAAAGGATTTGAGACTGATTTGTTAATTGTTGAATTTGATGAAACACAACGAGATTTACAGCTAGGTTCTATTTCCCCAGTTTATGAATCTGAAGATGAGGAAATTTGGTCTGCTTTGGTTTTGGGTGTGCGCGATTATGTTAATAAATGTCGCTTTTCCGAAGTTGTCTTAGGTTTAAGTGGCGGGGTTGATTCGGCTTTAGTCGCTGCTATTGCTACTGCGGCATTAGGCAAAGAAAACGTTTTAGGAATTCTGATGCCTTCTCCTTATAGTTATGAACATTCTATTAGTGATGCTTTGGCATTAGCTGATAATTTGGAAATTAAAACCCATATTTTACCCATTGGGGAATTAATGCAAGGGTTTGATAATTCTCTGGTTGAGTTATTTGCCGGAACAGAATTTGGCATTGCCGAAGAAAATATTCAATCCCGAATTAGAGGTAATTTACTAATGGCTATAGCAAATAAATTTGGTTATCTGCTCTTATCTACTGGGAATAAATCAGAAATGGCTGTTGGTTACTGCACTCTCTACGGTGATATGAATGGTGGTTTAGCGGTAATTGCAGATGTTCCTAAAACTCGTGTTTATTCTCTTTGTCATTGGTTAAATTTCCATAGCAATAGGGAAATTATTCCCCAAAATATCCTCACTAAACCACCAAGCGCCGAACTCAAACCCTGTCAAGTTGATCAAGATTATCTACCTGCTTATGAGATATTAGATGATATATTACAACGCTTGGTTCATGACCACCAATCAGGAGAACAGATAGTTGCATCTGGTCACGATTCAGCTATTGTCAACCGAGTGTTGCAAATGGTAGCGCGGGCTGAATTTAAGCGCCGACAAGCACCCCCTGGACTCAAAATTACTGACCGCGCTTTTGGTACTGGTTGGAGAATGCCTATTGCTAGAGTTTTTAGTATTCAGTAACCGGAACCTTCCAGATACCAGATTTTCGAATCACAAAATTCTGAGAATCCTTGACTATACTCCCAGGAGTCCAATACATTCCAGAATATACAATGTGTTGACCTACCTGATGGTTTACTCCAACTTGTGTGTACACCGTAGCCCTCTTTGAGAGAGCGCCTATGAGAGAGCACCTATGGTATCGCCAATCTTTTTACATTTAAGCTACCCAGTCTTTACACAATAATTCTCCCTGTTCTAAAACTGTGGAAGTTGCTTTATCACATTTATCTGGTGGATAACCATGCTTTTTCAAAAATCATTTAACTGTTACTCGTAATTTAGCTCTGACATTTTCTTTCACTGTCCAATCAATGGTTCAATTAGCACGAGTTGCTTTTACTAAATCACGAGCGATAACTTTAAGGGAGTAATCTCCCAAAATCATCACTGCACTGTCGTTTACTTCCAAGGTATCATAAAAAGCTGTTTCATCGACCGTTAGTCCTAAGTCTTCATCCCATCTTTGTGCCTCCCGCATGGCTTTTGCTAGTTCAAAGCCGGAATTTGGGTATTATAAAATAACTGTCCTGGGAACGCCACCATGCAATCAACTAAATCTGCTTCAATTAAAGATTTTCTAATCTCTTTTTCCCCAGATTGATTAGAACTCATTGAACCATTAGCTAATATAAACCGCGCATAATCTTAAGGGTATCAATGACTAATAATATGTTGAAACCAGGCGTAATTGGCACTAGTAACCGCAGGAGTTCCGTAAATCCAACGTCCATCTTCTTGTAATTTGTCTCCTACCCAATCACTCATATTAAAAGGAGGATTTGCTACTGTATATATAGTCTGCTCTTAAATCTTTGTGTAAATC
The DNA here is from genome assembly GCA_936914905.1 of uncultured Trichormus sp. Classification (GTDB taxonomy): domain Bacteria; phylum Cyanobacteriota; class Cyanobacteriia; order Cyanobacteriales; family Nostocaceae; genus Trichormus_B. The sequence goes on from CAKZGI010000031.1 coordinate 6,166, forward strand.
ACTGCAGAATGTATCACGATTCTGATTACCAATATTTCCCTCAATCCCCCGGATAGCTAAATTCATTTTGCACAGCTTCCAAGTTGTGGGGTTAGATTCTTGTCCATATATAGAAATATACCCAACTTTTCCACCATGAGACTCAACAAATTTCTCTGACTGGACAAACATTTCCCCAGAACTGCAACAAGGATCATAAACTCGTTCTTTGTAGGGTTCTAGTATTTCTACTAACAATTGAACTACACATCTAGGAGTGTAAAATTGTCCTCCATTCTTTTTTTCTGCACTGGCAAACTGCCCTAAAAAATACTCGTAAACTCTACCTAAAATATCCTTAGAGCGACTTTCAGCATCTCCTAAACCAATGGTGCTAATTAAATCTATTAATTCCCCCAGTAATCGTTTATCTAGGGAGGGTTTACCATATTTTTTGGGTAATACGCCTTTGAGAGAGGTGTTTTCTTTTTCTATGGCCTCCATCCCCTCATCAATTAACTGCCCAATCAGCGGGTTTTTAGCATTACTCTGGAAATTTAACCAGCGTGCAGCCTGGGGGAGGTAAAATATATTCTCTGCTTTGTATTAGTCTCCTTGTTCTGGGTCTGCGTATTCATCCTCTGCTAATTTCTCGTAGAGTTTGTTAAAAGCATCGGAAATGTACTTGAGCAAAATCAACCCCAGGATAACGTGCTTGTATTCGGCAGCATCTAAGTGACCCCACAATCTATTAAACTTCATAGTTAGTCTGCGTTAGCAGACTTAGCTACAAGCTGCAATAATTAACCGCCTATTTCTCGTAACAAGGCTTCTACCCGGTCTATACCTTCTGGGTCATTACTACTACGATATAAATTCAGGGCTTTTCTTAATACATTGCTGGCTTGTTGAGTTTGTCTTCGCTGGTTAAACATTGAACCCATCAACTCATAGGTGCGGGGGTTGTTCCTATTCAGGTTTATTGCTTGTTCATAAGCCCACATTGCTGATTCGTAGTCTCCCAAAGTAGTTTGGGTTACACCTAAACCTAAATAAGCATTAACGTTATTACGGTTTAGCTGGATGGCACGACGATAAGCTTCCTTAGCGCCACGTGTGTCTCCTGTGTTACCTTTGATATAACCTACGGCGTAATAAAAATCACTGTTATTAGGGTCGATAGTGATCGCTCGGCGATAAGCAGCTAACGCCAATTGAAAATTACTTTGTTGAGCATATAAATAGCCAATCCCAGAATGAATTTTGGGATTTCTAGGATCTAATTTCCCTGCTTCCTGATAAACTGCGATCGCTCCATTATAATCCCCCGCATCTACTAGCCTCCGTCCTTCTTCCAGCAGTTCCTTTAACCGCTCATTACTGGCTTGAGCAACTAATACTTCTGCACGCACTGCTACCAAAGGAGTAGTAGTAACCAGAGATCCTAATAATAGAACAGTCACTAAAAATGATGTCTGTTTATACACAATAAATTCCCTTAAATTTTAATGAAGTTTTTGTTTGTATATTAAAACAAAAATCTTTCAATTTGAAACCGGTATTTTTCACATTGACAAAATACTCCACTCAAATATAGGAATCCGGTTTGATTACTGATAGTAGTGTCATGAACCCAATTTCCTTGTTATCGTTCAGGTATAAAGGTAATTTATCAAAACTAAAATTATTAACTGCCTTCTGTTCTCCGTTCCCCTAAGTAGCAACTTACGTTATTAGGATGACAACAACATCTAGAAAGTTCCAGGCATTGTTGCCTTCTTCATCAAAAAAAATGCAAAATTAGAAAATATCCAGCTATTTGCTATTTATGAGCTAACTTATGCTTTTCAGTACCACCGATGTAATTCAAGGTGCTGTAATTGATTCTTATTTGGGCATAGTAACAGTACAAGTTGTCTATGGTAGCAATTTCCTGCGGGATTTCTTAGCCAGCATTCGTGATATTGTTGGTGGATGTACTGGTAGTTATGAGCGTTTGTTTATTTGAAGAAGGACAACGAAAGGCGCTAGGAGAACTAGAAAAAAGAGCGCAGCGTTTACGAGCCGATGCTGTCATCGGGATTGACATTGAGACTGGTACAATCAACCTTGACCAATCTAGAGTTTTATTACTGATTATTGCCACAGGTACAGCAGTAAAAATTCGCTAATATTTTCATCGTTCTCTAATAGATAAAATAGATAAAAGGTCTGACTGATATAATCTAAGTTATACTCAGACTATGATTAAATTTGATCATATTTAGATATTAATTAGATATTAAAGATAACTAAACCTAGTATCAAAATGAGTTATAAATCAATACATTATAAGTTGTTTATAAACTTTGAAATTAGTGGTTTATTTACGCCATAATTTACTAGTTTAATTCAATCAGGTTCGCCCGAATTTATTCTAACTAAAGACATAGTAATTAACTCTTCCCATTGATAGAGATTAAAAAGCCAAATTGTCAATTTAATTGTAAATATAAGCATAAATATACCTGAGAATCTTTACTGAAATTGCAAGGGAGCAAATAAACTATGTCATACGTAAATCGAGTAGGCGATGAAATTATTCCTGAATCTACAGTCGCTACTAGAGTAACAGAATATCGCGATCGCGTGCGTTGGGGTCCAGTTATTTCTGGTGTTTTGATGGCTTTGGCCATTCAACTAATTTTGAGTTCCTTTTTTGGAGCGCTGGGTGCAGGTAGAATAGCCGACTCCTTAGCACCAAGATCAATTGCCACAGGTATTATTAGTAATGTAGGAATTTGGTCAACTGTCGCATTATTACTTTCCCTATTTCTTGGTGGTTGGGTAACAACTCGCGCTTGTGGATCAATGCACCGAGATACAGCCCTACTTAATGGCGCAATTCTTTGGGGAACAACCCTAGCAATTAGTTCTTTTCTATTAGCAAGTGGAGTCTGGGGTGCTTTTGGTGTTGCTGCTTATAATGCTGCCGAACTAATGAACCAACTACGACTACAAGGAAGTACCATCTCACCAAATTTACCTGCACTAACCGCTGCACAAACTCGTGAAATAGCAGCAGCAACTTCGAGAACATTATGGTGGTTTGTCTTAGGTTCTTTATTGAGTTTAGCAACAGCATTAATGGGTGCAGTTGTGGGCGCTCGCACACCCCGGACTAATAATTACAATCATTAACCAATATTAGATTTGAAATTTTGGATTTCGTCGTGAGCGATGAGTCGAACAATTTTGGTTTGAAAATTCAAACAATAAATTCTATATCCCTGAATTCCTTGAGAATTTGGGGATTCGACTATTACCCTAGTACCGCCGTGAATTAACAATTCAAAATGTATATGGCATGAGCTTTTCAGAGATTTGGAATGGTTGCTTTATTTACGCCGTACTGTACTAGTAATTAATTTTTTCCAATTACCAGCCCTAACAGATATCATGATTATACTAAAAACGGTTTAAAAGTGTCATTCTGAACGTTCGCGGAGCGTCTATGAAAGAGATAGTGAAGAATCTCCGACATACTAGAGCCTACGTAACGCTCCGCGTTCACGCAGTGTCCCGAAGGGATAAGCTGCACTACGTTACCCATGGTTTACGCCACGCTGCGCTATCAGTATGACATAAGTCCAGGTTTAACCCGTTTGCAGTATATTTAACCGATCATGATATGAGTTTTGTTGGGTTTTATTCACCACCACCATACTCACCTTTAATTAATTGTTGAAATCTGGAATCTTTGTTAACATCATCAAAGTCTATATCAGTTGCAGCATCTTCTCTGTAGCTAAGTTTAATTTCAATAGCTTTTTGGAGATTCTCTAAAGCTAGTGCAACTTCTCTTTGCAGTGCAAAACAAGCTGCTTTATTATAATAAGCACTAGGATAATCTGGATTAATTTCTAATGCTTTATCAAAATTTCTAATCGCTTCGTCATCTTGCCCCAATCTTACCAAAGTGTAACCACGTTTATCCCAAATCTTGGGGGAATTTGGTTGAAATTCCAAAGCTTTATCAAAGGACGAAATAGCATCTTCATAATTTTCCAATTCTAGCAAAGATAACCCACGATTTAACCAAGCCACACCATCATCAGGCTTAATTTGCGTAGCTTTGTCAAAACAGTTGTAAGCTTCTTGATGTTTACCTAAATTACCGCAGGCTACACCAATATCACACCAAGCTTGATGATAATCAGGATTAATTTTAATGGCTTGATTGTAAGATATAATCGCATCCTTATAGCGTTTTAACCTATTCAGAATTAAACCTCGCTTTAGCCAAATTTCTGCATCATCAGGCCTAATTTTAACGACTCGCTCATAAATCGATAAAGCCTCATTATAGCGTTTTTCTGAAAATCTTATTTCCGCTTCTTTGATATCATCATCAGCAGAAATTTCTGGTTGTTTTTGTTCTAGGATTGTTTGCAGTTCTGGAGTAGGTTTAGGTTTGATTTCAACTGACTCTTGTAAAATTGCATTTTTACGTTGGTGAGCACCTAAGAGGATGTTTGAAAGTTGATCAACAAATTCAGATTCTAACTTTTCTAAGTTGTCTAATTTCTGTGAAATCTTCAATTTTTGTTGTTGAATATAAGATTGAATATCTGAAAACTGATTAGTAAATTCATGACCAGATGCTTCTAAATTATCAATAATTTCTTGTTGACGCACTTGAGCATCATTGTATAATGCTGTAACTTCATTGATAAATTCAGATTCTAAATTTTGAAACTTATGTAAAATCTTCAATTTCTGTTGTTGAACATCAGATTGGATATCTGAAAACTGAGCAGTAAATTCACTACCAGATGCTTCTAAATTATCAATAATTTCTTGTTGACGCACTTTAGTATCATTCTGTAACTCTGAAATTTGGTTAATCAATTTGGCTTCTAATTGGTGTAGATTTTCCCAAATCATAACTTGCTGTTGTTGAATATCTTTGTGCACATCAATTTGAATCTCTGAAAACTGAGAGGTAAATTCACTGCCAGATTTTTGTAAATTATCAATAATTTCCTGTTGACGCAGTTGAGCAGTATTCTGTAATTCTGAGAGTTGGTTAGAAAATTCTAATTGTAATTGCACTAAACCAACACCCAGGTTATCTTTTTGGTTTTGAGCATCAATTTGTAATTCAGCAATTTGTGATTTCAATAAATCATTTAATTTTTTAAGATAATCTATAAATACATTTTTTTGATTTTGAGTATCTACTCGAAATTGAGATAATTGTTCAGTAAACTCTGACTGGTATTTTGATAGACTTTCAAAAGTCTGTTCTTTTTGTTGTAGAGTTTCCGACTCTAACCCATGAAGTAGAGATATGAACTGAGAACGGGATTGTTCAATATCATTAACAGCAGTATCTTTTTGATTTCCAACTTCTAACTTCACTTCGGTAAATTTAGAAACTAAATCAGCTTCTAATTTTTTGACATTTTCAATAGTTATCTTTTGTTGCTGAGCAGATAGAGTTACTTGTTCTAATTGTGTATTCAGTTTAAATTCTAAATTGCTGATATTCTCCTGAGCAGATTCAACTTCACGTTCTAAGGCTGTTAAAAATTCTTGTTTTGATTTTGGTAAGTCTGATAAAAGAATAGATAAATTTTCTTCTTCACCTTGAATTGCTTCCTTGAGTCTATTAACTTCCTGTGCTAATTCTTGAGTGAGATGTTGTGATGCTTGAATCGAGTTCCCTACATCTTGATTAACAGTCAGTAATTGAGTTTGCAATTTGTCTATTCCTTCTATTTTTTGCATTGATCGCTCGATAATCTCCCGAATAATGGCTTTTCTTAAAAACCATACTGTAGCGATTAAAACTACTGGAAATAAACTTAAAATAGTTAACCAGATATTTAGTAGGGTATTCGTGCGAGTAAAAGCACGCTCAAAATCTGACTGCACTTGCTTTTGAATGCCGTTTTCTGTTCGCAGTCTGGTTAATTCTTCCCGTTCCTGATTTGATATTACCTGAGCAGTAGCTGATGGTTCCAGTTTTCCACTGAAAAAACTAGTACATATCAACAGGGGTGACAATAAAATGGCGCTTTTTAAAGCTAATGTTGAGAACATGGGTTTTTTGCTGTTCATTAAACCTTTCCTATCCGTTGGTTAGTATTTGCAGCGGTATGTGTCTATGCAATCTATGATATATGATGGATGTAAGGTTACTGGATTTTAGGGTGGTCATTTGATGTTAGCAGATTTATGATGCGTGATCTCTCTATCAATAAGCTTGTAACAGTGTTTGATAAAGGTATGAAAATCTTTATTATAGCTGGCTGAAAAATGTTTGAGGTGTCAGTATTGTTATCCTCCTAAAAGGATGAAGAGTAAGTAAATCAGAGATTATCATTTAGCTGATTTCGCCGCAATGCAAGAGTCCACACGGAATTATCAATAAGGACGTTCATATTGTTTGTCCTTGTTGCTTGTAGTTATAATCTTCCTCGTCAGTTAATAGTACCAAAAAGTTCCAATACCTTAACTTGTTTACGACGTTGGATTTACTCATGTAAAGCAGTTTTTGTCAATGAAGTGGCTGTTCGATAGTTACTCAAAGCTTAGGCTTCTTGAGCCAGATTTTCGTTAATTTCAATGTTAGTTACCATATATTTTTTCTTTTGTCAGTGGGGTATGACAAAATTTTTAATAAACATTATTGTGATTTAATTTTACTACAATCCCAGGATATAGATTTTTACTTATCAAAGAAGTCGGGGATATAGTTATTCAAAATATGAGCTTAAATACTTAAATCATCCCCGAATCACCATAGAATAATTAGCGCGGTATCTTGAAGATTGAGGAAAATTCAATGACATTATTACAGGATCAAGTTGCAATTGTCACAGGTGCATCAAGAGGAATCGGACGTGCGATCGCTCTCCAACTAGCCTCTCAAGGAGCAAAAGTCGTTGTTAACTATGCCAATTCTAGTGCAGCAGCAGACCAAGTAGTAGCAAGAATTACAGCAACGGGAGGTGATGCGATCACCCTCCAAGCAGACGTTTCTCAATCAGATCAAGTAGATACACTGATAAACACAACTTTAGAAAAATTTAAACGCATTGATATCCTAGTCAACAATGCAGGGATTACCCGCGACACCCTGCTATTAAGAATGAAACTGGAAGAATGGCAAGCAGTAATAGATTTAAATCTAACAGGTGTATTTTTATGTACAAAGGCTGTTAGTAAAATTATGCTTAAACAACGTTCAGGACGAATTATCAACATATCCTCCGTTGCTGGGCAAATGGGCAACCCTGGACAAGCCAACTACAGCGCCGCCAAAGCAGGTGTAATTGGGTTTACCAAAACCGTCGCGAAAGAACTAGCCACCCGTGGTATTACTGTAAACGCAGTTGCCCCTGGTTTTATCACCACTGACATGACCAGTGATATCATAGCGGAAGGTATTCTGCAATACATCCCATTAGGGCGTTTTGGTGAACCAGAAGATATTGCTGGTATGGTGAGCTTTCTAGCAGCTGATCCCGCCGCAGCTTACATCACTGGACAAGTTTTTAATGTCGATGGTGGCATGGTAATGTAATTTCTAATTCTTAATAATGCCTCCGGCTCCCATGAGGGATATGTAATTCGTAATTCGTAATTAAGGGACTTCCAATTAAATTTGAGTTTGGAAAAATACAAGTTCTAGGCAAAAAATGCTTTCAATCATTATATGATTTGCATCTTAATTAGTAATTTGTATGATTAATTACGAATTACGCATTATTAATTAGGGCTTGCTGATAGCCTAGCGTGGCGTTAAGCTATATAAACAGAAAACCTCTATGAATCAAGAGTTTCAGGGGTTGAAAAGGTGAATAATGTGCAAGAAATAAGCCTTGAAACCATCAAAAGCCAATCACTTTCCCAGATTTGAGACTATTCTTACCTCCTTCTAATTCTCCCTCCTGACTCCTGACTCCTAGTCCTTACGAAAAGACTTTTTCAGCAAACCCTAATTACGAATTACTATGGATTCTCTGCCAGATAGTAAAACCCAAAAGCAAAATAATAGTGGTGGCAGAAGCCAGCATCACAGATAAAGTCATACCTTGTATTCTCATTGCCAGCAAATTGAAAAACAAGGTGATTGACCACAGAGTAAAAGCTGCATGACGTTGCGAGAAACCCCAAGCCAGCAAACGGTGGTGTAGATGGTCTTTACCGGGTGTACTCAGGGGATTTTTTCCTGCTAAAAGTCGCCGCACAAACACCTGAGTGGTGTCTAATACCGGCAACATCATAAATAAAATCGTCGGGACAAGAGCATAAACAGTATTTTGTTGAAGTTTTCCTAATATGCTAGTTGCTGCTAGTAGATAGCCAAAAAAGTATGCTCCAGCATCACCCATGATGATGCGTGAAGGGTGAAAATTGTGTCTTAAAAAGCCGAGTGCTGCACCTCCCAAAGCAGCTAAAACTAGCGTTGCTGCTGCCCGATTGTCAAACTGAGCAGAAACCCCTAACAAACTGATGGCAGTAATAAAACTAATCCCGCCAGCTAAACCATCCATCCCATCCATCAAGTTAATGGCATTGGTAATACCTACTACCCACAATACTGTCAATGCCATTGACAATAGTGAGTCGATAGGTGTACCAAATGTGACTTTTATACTAATCCCATTAGCCACCAACAACAGGGCTGTGATCATCTGCGCCCACAAACGCACAGAAGGAGGTAAGCCAAATTGGTCATCAATAAAGCCAACTAGGACTAATATCGAACCTCCCAGAAGTACAGTTAACACCTGAGCTAATACGCCTTGGAGTTCAATGGGTCGTAAAAGACTAGCTAATACTAAAGCGGCAATAACACCGGCATAGATAGCCAAACCTCCGGCATTAGGTAAGGGTTCTCGGTTAAGTCGTCGAGCGTTCGGTTGGTCAGCCCAACCTACCCGCAAGGCAAATTTACGGATGGCGGGAATCAAACGCCAAGTTACAAGCCAAGCCAAAATAAAAGTAAATACTACCGCCAACCAGCCGGTGCCGCTAGGGTTAGCAATACCAAGGGATCTAAGGGAGTTGTCTAAATTCATCTCCCGATTCAACCATTACTGCTAGTATCCAAAATGAGCATCAACTGTAATATTAATCAATTTTTTATGACTAGTTGTAAAATTGAATAGCTCAAAATATTAGCACTCTTTACCTGTGAGTGCTAAATTGTCTAATGGAAGCGTTAGAAAAATTAAACATGGCGAAAATTATTGCATTTGATGAAGAATCTCGGCGGGCTTTAGAGAAGGGTATTAACGCTCTGGCCGACGCAGTGAAAATCACCTTGGGGCCAAAAGGTCGTAACGTCCTGTTAGAAAAAAAATTTGGTATCCCTCAAATTGTCAACGATGGTATCACCGTTGCCAAGGAAATTGAATTAGAAGATCCTTCAGAAAATACTGGCGCAAGATTGATGCAAGAAGTGGCATCCAAAACTAAGGATGTGGCTGGAGATGGTACTACAACTGCGACGGTTTTAGCACAAGCCTTGGTGCGAGAAGGACTCAAAAACGTAGCGGCAGGTACAAACCCCATTGCTTTAAAGCGGGGTATAGATAAAACTATTGAGGCACTGATAGCTGAAATTGCTCAAGTAGCCAAGCCAGTAGAAGGTAGTGCGATCGCTCAAGTAGCTACTGTTTCCGCTGGTAACGATGAAGAAGTCGGCAATATGCTGGCACAAGCAATGGAAAAAGTCACCAAAGATGGTGTGATCACCGTTGAAGAATCAAAATCCCTGACCACCGAATTAGAAGTAGTCGAAGGGATGCAGATTGACCGGGGTTACATTTCTCCCTATTTCATCACCAATAACGACCGGATGACGGTAGAATTTGAAAACGCCCGCATCCTAATTACAGACAAGAAAATCAGCGCCATTCAGGATTTAGTACCTGTACTGGAAAAAGTTGCCCGTTTAGGTCAGCCTTTGTTGATCATTGCTGAAGATTTAGAAGGTGATGCTTTAGCAACCTTAGTAGTTAACAAAGCACGGGGGGTTTTAGCCGTTGCAGCCATTAAAGCCCCTGGTTTTGGCGAACGTCGCAAAGCCTTATTACAAGATATTGCCATTCTCACGGATGGCCAGATGATTTCTGAAGAAATCGGCTTGAGCTTGGATACAGCTACTTTGGAAATGTTGGGTACAGCCCGGAAAATCACCATTGACAAAGAAAGTACCACCATTGTCGCTGGCAGTTCCACCAAGCCAGAAGTGCAGAAGCGAATCGCCCAAATTCGCAAACAGTTGGAAGAAACAGATTCCGATTACGATTCTCAAAAACTCCAAGAACGCATTGCCAAACTGGCTGGTGGTGTAGCAGTAATTAAAGTGGGAGCAGCCACAGAAACTGAACTCAAAGACCGTAAACTGCGGATTGAAGATGCTCTCAACGCTACCAAAGCGGCAGTAGAAGAAGGTATTGTTCCTGGTGGTGGTACAACCTTAATTCACCTGTCTACAAAAATAGATGCAATTAAAAATAGCCTCAACGCTGAAGAAAAAATTGGCGCTGAGATTGTGCAAAGAGCATTAGAAGCACCTTTACAGCAAATTGCAGACAATGCTGGTGCTGAAGGTTCCATCATTGTTTCTAGAGTCAAAGAAACCGATATTAACATCGGTTACAACGCTGCTACTGGAGAATTTGAAGACTTGATCGCCGCAGGTATTATCGACCCTGCTAAAGTTGTCCGTTCTGCATTACAAAACGCCGCTTCTATCGCGGGTATGGTTTTAACTACCGAAGCGATCGTTGTTGAAAAGCCTGAAAAGAAAGCTGCTGCTCCTGACGCTGGTATGGGTGGTATGGGTGGTATGGGTGGTATGGGTGGTATGGGTGGTATGGGTGGTATGGGTGGTATGGGTGGTATGGGTGGTATGGGTATGTTCTAATCACCCTTGTCCCAAATAAATAAAGTATAATTTTTTCTACAGTTTGTCTTCACAAAAGGCAAACTTTTTTTTATACAAGCAACAGGGAAGAGAGGACGTAAACTAAGGTTAGTGCGGTGATCATATATCAGACACCAACTACCAACCGCTGACGGCTAACTACTATAGGTAAAATTTGATGATTAAGAAAGTTTGCCGTCTTCCTAAAAATATAAATAAACTCACGTCCATACAGGACTATTATCATCAACAAGGAACTATTCCAGGCTCAATAATTATTGATGAAAATGCTGTACAGCCAAATATTATTTGGGTTGATTACAACCAAACTGAATTAATTCGTGTACAAATAAATAAACCAGAAGATTGTACTAATTATTTAGATAGTGAATCAGTTTCCTGGGTTGATGTTCAAGGTTTAGGGAATAGAGATATCTTAGAAAGATTGGGGCAGGTTTTTAATTTACATTCTCTGGTGTTAGAAGATGTGGTAAATATGGCAGAGCGTCCCAAAATGGAGGACTATGAAGACCAATTACTGATTATTGCTCGCATGGTAATACCAAAAGAAATAAGCTATGGTTTTCATAGTGAGCAAGTAAATTTAGTATTGGGAAAACATTATTTACTGACAGTTAAAGAAGAACCGGAATATGATTGTTTTTACGGAGTAAGAACGCGAATTGAAAAGAACAAAGGCATAATTCGTAAACAAGGATCAGACTATTTAGCTTATTCTCTATTGGATGCAATTGTTGATGGTTTTTTTCCAGTGCTAGAACTCTATGGAGAACGCATTCAAGAATTAGAGGAAGAAGTAATTGTTAAGGCTACGCCGCAAACATTACAACAAATTTACACAATCAGGAGAGAATTATTACAATTACGTCGAGCAATTTGCCCTCAAAGGGATGCAATTAATTCTTTGATTAGAGATAGTAGTGAAATAATTAGTGATTATGTACGCATCTATCTACGAGACTGTTATGATCATACTGTACAAGTGATAGATATGGTGGAAACTTACCGAGAATTGGCATCTGGTTTAATGGATGTATATCTTTCAGCAGTTAGCAATAAAATGAATGAAATCATGAAATTACTAACTGTGGTTTCATCAATTTTTATCCCTCTAACCTTTGTAGCTGGAATATATGGGATGTATTTTAATACTGAAAAATCACCATATAATATGCCCGAATTAAATTGGTATTGGGGATATCCATTATGACTATGTCTGGGATTGATGGCAGTAATCTCTGGTTGGTTAATAATATTTTTATTGCAAAAGGGTTGGCTTTCTAATTCATTTCAAATTAAGTAAGAATAAAGTTTAAAAATCTACAGGGAGTTGATTAACAGTTCTATGGCAGTACAAAGCGGCGATCAAAATCTAATTATTTTGACAGTTTATATTCTAGGAATATATTACACAGTCAATCGGATGATTGAATCTATCGACGACATGGTGATGCTAAATTTCCAAAAAAGTGCTGTTGATGAACAATTGAAAGAACAAAATATTGAAAATAAAGTAGGGATTTCCTTTGGTACTGGCACATATTCTTTGGAGAAATTGAAAGACAATTTGAAAGAAATGTCAATTACTATTGATAATAAGTCGGAAAGTTTAGCGGTATATGTGGACTGGGATAATAGTTCTTGGGTTGTTGAACATACCAAAAAATCCCGCAGAGTGATTCGTAAATCTCCAGACCTCAGCCGTGATTTAGCAATACCACAAGTTCCAACTATTATTGCTCCTAAGAAAACAATTTCTGAAAATGTTACAGCAGAAGATGTTTTAAAGAGGGACAAAGACACAGGAACATATCAACCAGGAGAACCTTTAATTGATATTGTTGGTATGAGGAATAGTAAAAACTTCAAGGGTTTGTACAAAGATTTTATGGATGGTAAAAAGAAAGTAGAATTTTCTTTTCAATTGGTGCTGAGAATATCTGAATTGCGTGTTGGTTTAGCTCCGGGTCTAAATATTCCTCCAATATCAATTATCAATTGTCCGTTTACTATTGAGAAATTACACTGGACTTATGCTTTACCTTGGAATAAGAAAAAGTGATGGGGAGTGGGGACTGGGGAAAAATTACCAATTACCTGATAACTGAACAACACAAAAGGGGCTATCAAGGCTTAAACTGGATCTAGGGGAGAGTAGGCGCAGGCAGTTGTAGATCAGTTATTAAGACTGGTTTGAGGAAAGTCCGGGCTCCCGAAAGACCAGACTTGCTGGATAACGTCCAGTGCGAGTGATCGTGAGGATAGTGCCACAGAAAGATACCGCCAAAACAATTAAAAATTAAAAATTAAAAATTAAAAATTTTGAATTGAATGGTAAGGGTGCAAAGGTGCGGTAAGAGCGCACCAGCAGTATCGAGAGGTGCTGGCTCGGTAAACCCCGGTTGGGAGCAAGGCCAGAGGAACTATGGTTGGTCTTTTACCAGTTCCGTTAAACAAGAGCCGCTAGAGGCGTTTGGTGACAAGCGTCCCAGATAGATAACTGCCCTCGCAAGAGAACAGAACCCGGCTTATGTCCTGCTCTCTCTTTTGATGAACTATGGATGTTTGATTTTTCCATAGTTCGTTTTTTAACGGTGGTGAGTTTAAGTTTTTTGGGAAGATGTGATCGCTCTATACTAGTTAAGTACAGGTATAAACCGAAGATGTTCAGGCAATTTACAAAGATTGAATTGTTAAAAGGCGTGCAAAAACCATAAAACGAATTTTAACTTTATGGATTTGATAAAAAAAATATAAAATATCAAAACACGGCGAATAGAGTTTTATCTGTTGCTATATCAGGCAAAATTGAAGAAAGTCAAATTGCCAAAGGAGTTGTCAATCTTAAAAAGATAGGTGAACTAGAGGATGTTATAAAATCTGTGAGTGAATCTATGTTGAAATACCCTAATCTTGCTCACAATTCTACACTTTTAGAAAAACGATCTACTGCCAAAATAGATATGGCGGAAAAATGTATAAATACATCACGAGACTACAAAAGCAAGCCAAAAATAAAGGCAAGGGTATGGGAAATGTGCCGAGAATTGTTGGAAGAAGCAGAAAGAGATTTGAATGTAGCGTTAGAAAATACTGAAAATCCCAATGAAAATTTTTTTATTGAAAAGGATATTAATTTCTTAAATGATTTGAAACAGACTTCCAGAAAACCATCAAATAGATAATATACTTTGTATTTATGCTTTATATTTAATGCTAAGTTAAGAGTTATTAGCCCTTTTTTCCACACTTACCTAATGTCCCGCGTTTATCCTCGCCGTCAACGGCAACTTGAAAGTTTAGTCCAAAAGTTAGGTTTGTCACCAGATAGTCCCATAAAGTGGCCTTTACTTGATTTGGCACTAACTCACGCCACTGTTTCTGAGTCGGCAAATTATGAACAACTGGAGTTTGTTGGTGATGCGGTAGTGCGGCTGGTGGCTGCTGTGGTTTTATGGGAACATTACCCATATTGTTCAGTGGGGGATTTTGCGGCTATTCGTTCGGTGTTGGTGAGCGATCGCATTCTCTCCCAACTCGCAAGACAATATGGTTTAGAATTATACTTACTAGTTGCTGGTAGTGCTACTGCTGATCACGTTGGTCAAGAGTCACGTCTAGCAGATGCCTTTGAAGCGGTTCTGGGAGCGCTTTACCTTAGCACTCATAATTTAGAATTGATACGTCCTTGGTTAGATCCCCACTTTCAAGAACTAACAAAAGAAATTCGCCTTGATCCGGCTAGACTCAATTATAAAGCAGCTTTGCAAGAATGGACTCAGGCACAATTTAAAATTTTACCAGAGTATCGAGTTATGGAAGTTAATCAACCTCACCGTACTCATGAGCGTTTTATGGCTGAGGTTTGGTTGCATGAAAAAATGTTAGGACAAGGTAAGGGACGCTCGATAAAAGCGGCTGAACAGGCTGCTGCTAAAGTAGCTTATTTGGCAGTTACTGAAGAAGTGTAGGGGTGTGGGGGTGTAAGGGTGTAGGGGAAGAATAATCTCTTGCCCAATGCCTAATGACTAATAACTAATAACCAATCACTAATAACCAATGACTAATGACCAATGACTAAAATTAAACTTGCAGTTATGGGGGTTGGACAGTGGGGAGTACATTTGTTCCGGAATTTTCTCGCACATCCCCAGGTAAGTGTAGTGGCTGTAGTAGATCCACATAAAGAAAGATTAACAAAAATCAAACTGTTCTTTGATTCAGATGAAAATGTATTATTAACAACGGAATGGGAGTATGTAAAACAGATTGAGGGACTCACAGCCGTGGCGATCGCAACTCCAGCTACTACTCACTATGCCTTAATTAAAGATGCTCTCCACCAAGGATATCATGTTTTGGCAGAAAAACCTCTGACTATTGACCCAGAAGAATGTCGGAAACTTTGCCAAATAGCAGAGTATCAGCAATTAATACTGATGGTTGACCACACTTATTTATTTCACCCAGCAGTGGAAAAAGGTCAAACAGTGGTTCAATCGGGTCAGTTAGGTCATTTACGTTATGGTTATGCTACCCGTACTCATTTGGGACCTGTTCGCCAAGATGTTGATGCACTATGGGATTTAGCAATTCATGATATTGCTATCTTCAACACTTGGTTAGGTAAATTACCTATAAGAGTACAAGCAACTGGCACAGTTTGGTTACAAGGAAATAGGGAAGTGGGGGAAAACACCATGACCAGATTACCTGAAACCCAAGGTTTAGCTGACTTAGTTTGGGTGACACTGACTTATCCAGATAATTTTCAAGCTTATGTTCACCTGTGCTGGCTGAATCCTGATAAACAGCGTCGGTTGGGGATTGTGGGTAGTAAAGGTAGTTTGATTTTTGATGAAATGTCAGCTTCTTCACCGTTAACTTTTATACATGGTGAATTTGCAAAAGAGGGAAATTCATTTATACCTTTAAATCAACGTCAAGAAGTGGTGGAAATTGAAAAAGCTGAACCTCTGGCAAAAGTGTGTGATCACTTTGTTTCTTCTGTTATTCAGAATACACCTTCACTGATTTCCTCTGGTTGGGTAGGAAGAGAGTTAGTAGTAATTCTCCGTGCTTTAACCACATCACTCAATCAAAAAGGAAAATCCATCAAAATCAGTAATGATTGATAATCAACCTATTTGGCTTTTTTCAGGTAAGCATTCAGCCATCAGCAGTCAGCTTTTTCAGGCTAACGCAAAAATACTTATTTGATCATTAACCAATTTCTCAGCCAACATTAATCTATCTGCTTGGCTCACGTGCCGGTTCAACTATGAAACTTCCTGGAGCTGAAATAGGGTATGCTAACCAATAAATTCTGGAAGGTATACCTCTAACTTGGGGTGAAGCGACCAAAGATTGTACTCGCATTCCCACTAGTTCTGAATATGTAGCAAATGCAATTAAACTAGCAAAAGTTTGGGGAGGAGTAAGAGAAAAATTTGATTCACCAATTAGAATTACTTCTGGTTACCGTCCACCGCAGGTAAATAAGAGTGTTAGTGGCGTTAGTAACAGCCAACATATTTACTTTCGCGCCCTGGATATGCAGCCCCTGAATGAAGATTTTGGGAAACTTTGGGAGGTGTTAAAAGCTTCTCAATTTACAGGTTTGGGAGGTGCTGTATTCATGGGGCGCAATAAAGGATTTTTTCATGGAGATACTAGACCTAGTGGCAGACTTATTTTCCCTTATTAATAGCTCAAAGCTGCAATTAATCAATTAGTACAACAGGGGAAAATACTACAGCGTGGTTGCTTTTTCCCCTTTTTGTAAAAATAGACTTATTTCGCCACTATCAACCGATTCTGTATTTAATTTTCCTGGATAAAAATCGTCAATCTCTGAAGATTTATCTGGCGACCAGTAAGAATAATTAGTACCTTTGACTTCATTAATCGAAGCTGGTTCATGATTACCTAAATCTCCCTTTTTAGCGGATGCAGATAATAGGGAAATATCAATTAAAGGTAATATAATTTTCACCGTTGTTCCATGGTGCAAACCCAAACTCTCCAGAGTAATTTTCCCTCCCATCAGTTCAATTAAATTCCGGGAAATTGCCAATCCTAATCCAGTACCTTCAAATTTGCGTGTAGTTGTACCATCCACCATCACAAAAGGACGGAACAGTTTATCTTGTTGTCCAGGATCAATACCTATACCTGTATCTTTTACAGAAATTAAAACATGAGATGAGCCGTTATTGTGGTGAATGTCCGTACTAATAACGATGCTACCTTTATCGGTGAATTTAGTAGAATTACCAATAATATTAATCAGGACTTGTTTAAGTTTTAGCTCATCTGCCCTAACTGGTATCAGTTCATTATCAATTTCACATTTTAATTGTAGTCCCTTTTGTTGAACATTAACTGATTGTAAATTAACCACGTCTAGTAGTAATTTACGTAATTCTAGAGGTGTCGTAATTACAGAAAGTTTACCCGCTTCAATTT
Source organism: uncultured Trichormus sp. (assembly GCA_936914905.1). GTDB lineage: Bacteria > Cyanobacteriota > Cyanobacteriia > Cyanobacteriales > Nostocaceae > Trichormus_B. Next base: position 23,564 of record CAKZGI010000031.1, read on the forward strand.
TGGAAATATCGAGTAAATCATTAATAATCCCTAATAAGTGAATTGCTGTTTCATCCGCTCGCTGAAGAAACTCTAATTCTTCTTCTCGATCATCACACAAACCATCTCTAACTAAGCGAACACAGTTAATAATAATATTAAGTGGGTTTCTCAATTCATGGGAAGTTGTTGCTAAAAACTGACTCTTAACAAAGTTAGCTGATTTGGCTTCTTTCCAGGCTATTTCTAGTTCTTCCGCCCATGCTTTGAGTCGTTCAACCATTTGGTCTAGTGCTTGAGCAAGTTGATTAAATTCCCGGATTTTAAAGTTTCTAGGAATTGGTTGTGCAGCGTGGTGACTGTGAATGTTCAAAGCATAGTCTCTGAGTTCTTCTAAAGGACTAGCTAAGTAAGGTGCTAAATATAAAGATACTAACAAACTAGCACCAATTAAACCAGCAGTTAATACTATGAGAATCACTTTGATTTCATTTAAACCCAACAGGGCATCTTTGACACTGGCAACACCTAAAATAATCCATTTCTGTTGTTTTTGTTGTGTAATCGGATTAGGGATTGCTGTATAACCAACGATTGATTCTTGTCCATTTGGGAAGTTAATATTTATGGAGTTATTATTTCCTTGAATGGCATTTTTAATAATGTCTTGTATTTGTTGGATATGTGAAGGATTCTTAAGATTAGTTACGAACTTTTCACGTGATAAATTGGCCAAGATAGTACCATCTTGAGCAATTACTACCCAGTAACCTATCAGTGAACCTTGCTGATCTTTAATTTGTTGATGTAATGTAGTTTTGATAATTAAGGTATAAGCTAAATTTCCTCCTTGATTATAAACTGGTGCTGATAATAGTAATTGCAGTTGATTATCTGGGTTTTTTTTACCAGTTATTCCTGGTTGTGGTGGTGAAATAGCAGTAATTTGCACTTCATCATTGGTAAATGATATTGGCAATTCGGCAATTGTTTGCTCGCCGCAGCTACTAGCAATAATTTTGTGTTTTCGGAGAGTTTTAAGTTGAATACAAGCAATTTTAGTAGGTAATTGCTTGGCTAACTGAGTGAGGAATTTTTGCGCTTGATATGATGATCCAGACTGAACGGCTTTTGTTTGACTGGCACTCAGTAAATTAGTTTTCAGTGCAGCGATATCATCAGTGATTTTTTCTCCTTTATTAATAGCACTATCTGTTAGATTTTGACGTGCAGTTGTCAGAAGGCTGGAACGTGCCTTATTGAGTGTAACCATTTCCCCAATTAGTAAAACTGGGACAAATAGTAGCAATATTCTAGTTACTAAAATTCGTCGAAAGGACGATTGACGGGACTTAGCCATCGAGTCTCTCACTTCGTATCTGCAAACCACAATAATAACGATATGCGATGAGTTTAGCTAAATGATGCATTTTATGAAGTTATGAGAACTTTTTTGTAATTTGCTAAAGGTATCAAATTGTGATTTCTTTAGAACCTACGCAAGTCTCACACTCAATGTTTCTTGTAGGGTTAGTCAGATGTCAAAAATCAGTTGATGCTAACCAATTTATAGGTCTGATGCACCTTAGTAATATGCCAGTTACGTAAATTCTGTGGTTAAAAAAAACTTTATATACCAATGATGCTAACCAATTTATAGGTCTGACGCACCTTAGTAATATGCCAGTTACGTAAGTTCTGTGGTTAAAAAAAACTTTATATACCAAAACTTTGGGACCGTAGATGTAATAATGATTTGTGTGGCATATCGATCCAGAAGTGAAACTGTTCAATAAGGAGTTCAGAATACAAGAGTTAACAAGAGTTAATGAGAAGTTTGTAGTTGGTTTAGCTTAGGTACTGGTGTAACAGTGCTATTAAGCTTTGTATTTACGGTACAATAATTACCATATCAAATCCAGCACTGTTACAACAGAGAAAGAAAGAAAATAAATCTCCTTAGCCTCTTCATATAGTGCTTTCAAGTTCTAGAAACCTCAATCCGGATATTAAATTCTTTCAACAACTGGTTAAATACTCTGTTTGTTACTAGAAGTTTACACAGTTGTACTGGAAGTATTTTTCCATGATCCGCGGCAATAATCAGTGGTGATGGATTAGGCTAAATAAAGCTTTTGCTAACTTTTAGATATTCAAAGTAGATATTCAAAACTACACAATGCTGAAACAATTCAAACCAAACAACAGAGTAGTTTGGACTAATAAAATTACCGAAGTTCCTCAAGCAGGCTGGGATGCTTTGGCTATGCCCCTGAAAACCCCGTTTTTGGAGTGGGATTGGCTGAATAATATGGAAACTTCCCATAGTACGATAGCAAATGCAGGTTGGTTGCCAAATCACCTAACTTTGTGGCGAGATAGAGTATTAATTGCTGCTGCCCCACTGTATCTAAAAGGGAATAGTCAGGGTGAATTTGTATTTGATCATCAGTGGGCAGAATTAGCTTCTCGCATTGGGGTAGAGTATTATCCAAAAATGTTGGGAATGTCACCTTTTACTCCGGCTGAAGGCTATCGCTTTCTAATTGCAGATGGGGAAGATGAGGAAGAAATCAGCGCGTTAATGGTGTATGAGATTGATGCTTTTTGCGTTAAACATGGGATTTCTGGTTGTCATTTTCTTTATGTGGATCCTCAATGGCAGGCAGTGTTGGAAAGACAAGGTTTTACGCCTTGGTTGCACCATAACTATATTTGGGAAAATTCTGATTTTCAAACTTTTGATGATTACTTAAAAGTATTTAATGCTAATCAAAGACGGAATATTAAGCGGGAACGTAAGGCTGTAGAAAAGGCAGGTTTACGACTGCAAGCAATAACTGGGGATGAAATTCCTAAGTCGCTGTTTCCATTGATGTATGATTTTTATGCTGATACCTGTGATAAGTTTGGTTGGTGGGGCAGTAAATATTTAACCAAAAGGTTTTTTCAACAACTATTTCATAATTATCGCCATCGAGTGGTGTTTTTTGGTGCTTATGCTGAATATAATCAGCATCAGCCTGTGGGGATGTCATTTTGTCTATTTAAGGATAACAAACTTTATGGACGCTATTGGGGCAGTTTTCAGGACATAGATTGCTTGCATTTTGATGCTTGTTATTATGCACCGATTGAGTGGGCGATTGCTCACGGTATCCACACTTTTGACCCCGGTGCAGGTGGAAGACATAAAAAACGCCGTGGGTTTCCCGCTACCCCCAATTACAGCCTACACCGCTTTTACAATAATCGTTTAGGACAAATCTTACGTCCCTATATCTTGGAGGTGAATCAAATGGAAGAGGAGGAAATAAAAGCAATTAACGCAGAGTTACCTTTTGCTACCAGGAATTCAGAATAAATTTCCAGTACCAGCCTGTAATTTTTAAGAGAAAGCTAACTTAAGAATTACACTTGAATTGTAATGTAAAAAAACTGTTGACATAATTTATCTTTTTAGAATGGGTATGGATTTAATAGTTGATGATTTAACGGCCATTGATGATAAACTTTCACAGCGTCATATTGACCTTGACCCTAACGGCTATTTCATTATTTACATCGACCGCAATGATCGGTTAATTTATGCCAAGCATTTCACAAATGTGATTGATGATTGCGGTTTGGCTGTAGATCCAGAAACAGGCAAGGTGATTCCAGCACGGGGTAAGGTGGAAAGAACTCACACAATGGTATTTAGCGGGCGGACGGCAAAAGAATTATCTGTGAAAATTTTTGAAGAAACTCAACCCTGTCCTGTTACTTTCTTAGATCATGCTGGTTATTTAGGGCGAGAATTTGTCCGGGCTGAAGTTGCTTTGGTGACAGGGAAGGATTACGTGCAGGATTAGGGACAGTTATCAGTTATCAGTTATCCCGGTTTACTGTTTCCTATCTCATACCTCCAATCATGACACCATCTTTAAAATGGTTGCTAAAAAATAATCTCGGTTGTGTTAAGAACGGAGAGGTTCGACAATATAGTTAAAGGTAGGAAAAGTCATTCTAATCCCATTGCTCGTTTATATTCAGCAGCAGCTTTCATCATGCGCTGATTAGCTGCTGGGGGATTAATAAGTGAAGCCACAAATGCATTTCCACTTTCTCCTATTCTATGTCTATTTTCCGTACTTATAATGTGGGGAACGGGTCAATATTGATAGGTTATTAGCCACCCAATCCCCAATTATCTAGCCTTGATTTGAGGGCTGATTGATTTGATAGATGTAATAAGTTGCCATGGGGATGACAGTGGCAGCAATTAACAATCCTACTACCCAAGCGGTAGCATTGCCCTTGTTTTTGTCGGTGTCTTCAGCTTTGGTAAATGTTCCTTCTACCTGTATGGTTTCTTTTTCTTCCGGTGGACCGGGATCAGGTTTACCCGAAAGAACTGTTACTAAGCGATCGCTCGCATCCAATAATCCTTGATTATATTTATTACCATTGCGTAAAGCTGCACCCAGGGTTTCCTCAGTCACACTATTAGCGATTGAATCAGTCAATAGAGATTTAACTTGATCCCCGCTAATAATAGTTGCGCCATTGGTAACAGTATCAATCACAAACAGACTTTGATTGGCCTGTTCCTCTGGTGTAGGAAACCATTTTGTAAATAGTCCTTTGGCGAAACTTTCCGGTGTTTGCCCATAGTCAAGACGATGAATGGTAACAATCCTGACTTCCTTGCCAGTTTCCTTAGCCAAGTCTTTAAAAGTGCCGCTAATTTGACCTTCATTGAGACGGCTAATAACTTCACCTTCATCTACAATCCAAGTATCCGCTGTCAGGTTGGGGATTTGATATACACCTGTAGCTAATGCTGGTGCACTAAACAGAGAAGTTGCCATCAAGATCACCATCAAGGGTAAAATGAGGCGAATAATGTATTTTTGACTACTAAATAATTGCTTGAGTAGCTGTTCCATGGGATGAATCCTAAGACACTCTAGCACTCAAAATACTACACAACCCATGTCAAAAGCATCTCATTTGTGGATAATTTTCCAACCCAAAACTCTGTGTACCTCCGCGCTACCTTCGCGTTCCTCTCCGTTAAAATACAATAATGACAATTATCTTAACTAACGACGACGGTATCGATGCACCAGGTATCCAAGCCTTAGTCAAAGTCGTAAACAACAAAAATGTAATTATCGCTGCACCACAAGAATATCAGTCTAGTTATGGATATCAAGTTACTACCCATCCTCCTATTAACCTACAACACCGTTCTGAGGTTGAGTATAAAATTGCTGGTACTCCCGCTGACTGTGTCACAATTCCAATAAAACAAATTTGCGAAGATGTCAAATTTGTCCTCTCAGGTATTAATGCTGGTGTAAACTTAGGAGTGGATGCATACATTTCTGGTACTGTTGCGGCTGTTCGCGAAGCAGCAATGCACAGTATTCCCGGAATTGCCATTTCTCTGTATCCCAAATCCAAGCTAAATTATGATCGGGATTTAGCCACTAAATGGACATCAGAAATATTAGCAAACTTGCTGGAACGTCCTTTAGAACCTGGTGGCTTTTGGAATGTTAACTTACCCCATCTATTACTAGGAGATACTGATCCTGAAGTTGTATTTTTTCAACCTTGTACCAAACCTTTACCTGTGAATTATCGAATAGAAGGTGATAATTTTCATTATGGAGATGAAGATGGTAAACGCTTTAGCGAAGCTCACTGAAGGTATCGCACTCCTGCTAGTGATGTAGATATATATTTTTCTGGAAATATTGCAATTACTGAGTTAAAGCTTTGATTTAAAACCTCATGTTTCTTCATCTGAAGATTGCAGCAAAGATAAGATTTTATCTAAAGTTTGTGTCAATTGACTAATTTCTTGTAGTGAGTCTTTCTGAGATTCAGCTAAACTTTGAACAGCATCACACAAAGCAAAAATTTGATACCCTTGCTGCTGTACTTGTTTTCCTTGAGCCTCTACTTGTGAACTGAGAGCATCTAATCTTTGAGCGAGACGTTCAACTGTCTCAGTTGTTGAGAGCACGGCCTCACCAATTTGCTCAACAATAGATTCTAATCTGTTGATTTTAGCTTCGATGCTTACTGAAATCATTTCCTGAGCGCCCCAATTTTGAGAAATCATCATAGTAATATCGTTAATATTCATCAAATAATTTCATAATCAGCTATAAACTATGTTAATTGAAATTTCGGAATCATAAGAAAGTTCCATAGCAGTGTTGTTTTATTTGTTCACTTGTGGAAGCAGGTATATAGACAAAAAAATTCACACACACAAATGATTAAGGATGACTAGATTCTGTGATCTAGTAGTTAGTTGGTAATAATTTTGACGTCTTTTTTACAAAAGTTAGGGTTGTTAGCAACAATAATACTGAGTGTGTAATTGGGCAAATTATTTTAATCTTTCTTAAAGACAATTATCAACCTAGTAATATTCCAAGTAGCAAAACAACCGTTAACTATTTTGTTAATCCTAGATTACTGCATTGCCCAAAAATACGATACCAACTCCACAAAAAGTTAACTCAATCCAGGGAATTATTCTAGATAACATCTGAGTCATTACCTTTTGAGTGATCATTATGCATATTCTTCTAGCAGACATTGCGATCGCAATTTGAGTTAAGCTAACAGCAATCAAATATGGAACTAGAGTTACAATTTCTTTACCCATGATGGCTTGACCATCAGTATAAACTTGAGATAGACCAGCAGTAACACTGAGTATAGCACCAGTCAACCAAGTTATTTGCGTAGGTACAATTAACACTACACCAAATATGATACTGCATAAAGCGACTACCATTTCTGCACCTTGGAGATTTAGCTCAGATAAATGAAGTATTTGTCCACATAAAGCAGATAAGACAAAAAATACACCTATCCAAGCACCACTGACAAACCTGGCAGACAGTAAACCCAGAGCAAGTATACCAGCTAACTGACTTAACCCAATAACAGGATATGCTATACCGCCAATAAACCCTTCCCAACTCTTAGAAATGGTATCCTGGAATTGGCGCTCCATCAGATCAAGTCCACAGACTAATTAAAACTAGAACTGCGCTCGCCCCCATAAAACGATACTGTTTATTAGATGTGGGGAGTTTTTCGGGAATAGCTGATGTTGATAATGGAATTTCGAAACATAGATCTCAAATTCTTGGTTTCGGTCATTTATATTACTCCAATCCTCAAAAAGATTAATGTAATTACATATATTCCTCAGCATCCTGCTTCAGGCTTATAGATAAACGATTGATTCACTTATGGGAATCCCTCAATAGTAGTCACAGATTGGCTAAAATGACAGAATAGAATAAATTTGAGTTCTCAAACTCAGTAACCTCCTGTAGCCTCTACTACTTTCGTAAACATTTATTTTCCCTGAATTCAACCTGAACGAAAATTTATGTCTTCTTCCAATCCCAAATCAGACAAACGCTTTGTTTACCAGGAATTTGGTAACGGTATCTCACCTGCATTAGAACGCGCTCTAGAATGGGGAATCCAAGATTTACCCCCAAATCACCAAAATGTGAGAGTACAAGCTACTCGTGCTGGACGCAAAGGTAAAACTGTGACAATAATTACTGGGTTTCAAACTAAACCAGAAAATTTGGCTGCTTTATTGAAACAGTTAAAAACCCAATGCAGTACAGGTGGAACTGTGAAAGAGAATGAAATTGAAATTCAGGGAGATCATAAACAGAAAGTATTAGAGATTTTAATCAAGCTTGGTTACAAAGCCAAAATCAGCGGTGGTTAAGAAGTACGGTTTACCGTATCTTTTTAGGAATCGTATTTATGGCAGGTCATGTTAATTGTACAGACGTGGAATATTAACGGGAGGCTGAAATGGATTTAGTACGGATTTTATGCGCGGTTTTTCTGCCACCTTTAGGAGTATTTTTGCAAGTAGGTTTCGGTTGGGATTTTTGGATTAATATCGTTTTGACTTTGTTCGGTTATATTCCGGGAATTATCCACGCGGTTTGGATAATTGCGAAGAAGTAATTATGGCTGAGAGGTAGGTGGTATTTTCCTATCTCTCGACTTATTTCTCTAATGTTATTGACTTGTATAAGTATCTCATTTTACCTTCACCAAAGAGTTTCTTATGAACTATAAAGCTATTGCTTTAGCAACAATTTTGGGTATTTCTGCACCTGCGATTATTGATGTTGCCATTCCTCAACCTGTACTAGCCGCAAGATACAATTATCCAAAAGCAACTTTTGCTGATAAAGACTGGAGAGTAAGTTTGTCTTTTGATAATAATTTCTATTATTATTATGGCTTATGGCGAGAACCGTAAGATTAATTCTTATATTACCTTGTCTGGTGCTATTGCTTCAGGAACTAAATAAGCATTAAGTTTATTATTGGAATAATAATAGTACAAAATATCAAGTAAGTTGGCGACCAAGTGATCCGAGTTTTATTCGGGTAGAGGTAAAAAGTTCTAGTGGTAAGGTGATTTTGAGTCGGTTGCTGATGGCTACGGGAGATTAGAGAGATTTATTGATAATAGGTAATGGGTAATAGGTGAAAGCTTATTACATGTTTTCTATACCATTTATAAAATTTATCATCATTGTCATGAATTTTTACGGTATATATGTAATATTTCTTAGTCTTCACCTATACTCCGCTAGGAAGACGTGAAAATGAAGAAATATCAGGTTTTAGCAAAAGATTTTGCGCAGATATTAGTTATGGGTCAGTTTTGAGTGATTTGGCTACTCAAGTGCTGCAAGAATTTGGTTTTCCAGTTCCAGAACTTAAGGATTGAGGTGGTGGGGTATTGACAAGTGTGATAGGTGAGGCAGAATATAGC
>CAKZGI010000032.1 GCA_936914905.1 uncultured Trichormus sp.
GTTCACAAACAGTGCGGTAAAACAACATCTTGACATTTTGTATGTGTACTAGCTTATATATAGCTGTAATTCATACATATAGATGTAAGAATGATTTGCAATCATTGTGCTCACAAAGATGGTTTTATGCTCTTTAATTCCTCTTCGAGACCTCGAATAGCAATTTGATTATAATGCATGTTAATCTTTTGATCTCACTAGGCCCACCATCACTCCTACTCCATACATAGCATGTGCGTCCGTGTGGGCAACAGTTAGTTACACAACTGCTCAATCATGTTAGTTGAAACAACACATTCAATTTGTAGGAAAGCTTCCATTTGAGGAAAGTCAACAATATGGCAATTAACATTCAACTTAACCATAGTGCACATAAATCCCAACTACATCAACAATCATTATTCAGAATCATTACAATATCCCAACTACATCAAGTTTACCTACTTCAACAAATATAGAAAATAATTGAGTTCCTACACATTAGCTATTACCATAATGATTTACAACATGAATTGAATAAGATTATTATGGATCCAACGAGGAATCAAGGCTCAACTTTTATTACATGATCTTCTTCATCAAGAGATTCTCATAAGATATAAGAAAATGTTTATTTTCATTACAAGAGGCCTAATTAAGCAACATTCATAGCATTCCTTGAATTCATGGGTTCCATTATAAATGAAGTATGGCAATGAGGGTATTGAGGGGGGTTTGTCAGTTATACATCTCCAATGAATTGGCCAACAACTTCCACTCACATTATCTTGATCGAGGCCATGTTGGTTCGAACAATGCTCCACAGGTGCCACAAAATTGGTGTATATAAGAAAATCCTACATGTTAAAGTGGCACTTATCTCTGGAGGGTTCCACAAGTGGATGAAAGATGGATAGTAGCAAGATCGGTGTATGTTAAAGGGTTCCACAACGAGGGCCTGGTGAGATCAGAGGGTTTTGAGTGGAAGAGAAGAGGAAGCAGAAGAAGCGGGAGGCAGAAGAAGCGGGAGGAGGAGTAAAAAGAAGAGGGAGGGAAAAGATTTTAAAAAAGGCTTAATTAAATAACCCTTTTGTTTTTAACTTTTCGTTTTTCCTCTTTCATATCCCCAAATTTCTTTTCTCCTTTTCCATCTTTTTAAAATACCTCGCCTACCTGTCAACGTGGCAAAAAGATGGGTTTTTGGCCACGCTGGCAATGTGCCATGTAGGACATGCGACCTACATTTAGACTGAGCCTTTGTCTGATAGAGCTATGCATCATCAAGATTGCTGACCTTCTGTGGTATGGACCATAGAGAAGCAACCGATAATACTGAGAAATGTGACTTTCCTAGATAATCATAAAATTCTGCAACTATTAGGTAAAAGACAATTTGTCGGTGGGTCAGTGTGGATATTTCAAATCTGTGGTATCGATTTTTCTCTGTGCTAGACAGGGAAAGATAAAGATGGGATGTACAAGACCAAAATGAACATAAATATGAAATTTATAGAAGTTTTGTAAACTAGGTAGCTTATGTGCATAATTAAGAAGAAGAGAGAAGATAAAGATACGTCTATTAGCAGTCAAAATCGGCCTTTGAGTCAATTAATGACTATAAATTTGGGCGACTTCAGGTTATCCTTAAAGATACATGAGAGTGAGAGGTGTTTTGAGGTAGTTTATAATCTGATAAATTCTTTTATTTGCAGTTTCTCAATGTTTGGCGATTAAGGGAGTATCTTGAACTTGACCTTAGAATTCCTGATGCAGCGACTGACTTTGAACGAATCGTGGATGACTTTGTATTCATGTGTTTCTTTGTGGGAAATGATTTTCTTCCACAGATGCCAACATTGGATATTAGAGAGGTAACTTAAAGCCTAAATGTGTGTCTCTTTCCACCCTTCTCTGCAAAGGTCAACCCTTAAGTGATATCTGGGATATTTGTCATAAAGTTTGTTTGATTCGGTATCAATTGATTTTGAAGGGAGCAATAAATCTTCTGATGAGTATATACAAGAGAGAGTTTAATGC
>CAKZGI010000033.1 GCA_936914905.1 uncultured Trichormus sp.
TATGGATATGAGGTCAGTTATGAATTAGTCATCAACATCTTCATGGATAGTTCCTGTCAGTTACATTCCCAACCCTGATTCTTTCCTAATCTTAACACTATGGAAAGCCAGACACAGACTCCTTTATAGATTTTCGTCCGTCTCTTTTGGTTTCATAGTTGTCACCTGTGATAATAATTCGTGACTGAATCGAAAATTCAGAAATACCTGTAGATAAATATTTTGGTTTTCTTAGTGAGAAATGATTAATCAGTTTTTTATAAATGGTGAGGTTGGGTGCAAAAACAAAGAAATTATTGATATCATACCCTAAATTTAATTAGCTGATAAAAGCCCCCATGAGTCGCGTTTTACCCACACCTGTTGCTAGTGCAAAGCATAGTGAAGGAAATTCACGCTCAAAATTAGTCACTGTGGGAAATTATTGGTTAATTTTCGCTAAACGTGTTTCTATATCACATTGTCTATTGATGGGTAAAAGTTCGCAAATCCGAGCAAGAATTTCTAATGATTGTCGTTGTGGAGGACGCGGAATGAGACGATTAGCAATATTATTAACAAGTTGATTTATTGTAAAATATCCATATCAAATAGTGATTTCTGTATAGGTTATTCTAGTAATTTTTGTAGTGATGGTTTTTCAATTTTTGGTGGTGCTTTAAGCAGATTTTGAATTTTCAAGCTGTAGTCATCGTGTCCCCATTCACAACGTGAAAGTATTTATTTAGGAACTTTTTTGATTGTCAGACTTGGAAATATCTCGGCTTTGCCACGAAAGGCACTACATAATACAAGTAGGGTGCGTTATTGTCCTACTTTATCAGAAAGTTTAGATAATAGTTCATAACTCAGATTTTGGATGGTGACATAAATAAAATCTCGTTCGGTAGAATAACCATGTTGCTGATCAAATGTATTTGATAGTGCATAAGTTAAGCCTTCAATTCTGCAAAGTGCTTCAGCTAACATTTCAGAGTTATATTCTTTATTAATAATCGAGTTACCCAATTTGTCTTCTTCTAACAATGATGGTGCAAGGCGATAGTAACTAAACCCGCTACTGCCTTTCCAGTTAACAGTTTGTGTGATACCACCTTTGTCTTCACCATCAATCACTTTTTTGAGTCGGGGAATAATATGCGTATGACAATGTTCTCCTAGTTCAATCATGATCCAGCGTCTTCCCACTTTGTGCGCGACTGCGCCTGTTGTTCCTGAACCAGCGAAGGAATCTAATACTAAATCACCTGGATTTGTAGCTATATGAATAATTCGATGCAATAGTCTTTCTGGCTTGGGCGTATCAAATACCTTTTCTTTACCAAAAAGTATGTACATCTCCTTTTTAGCTTCATCTGTATGACCAGTTTCATCATGATTCCACCAAGTATTTAGAAAAATATTAGAAGCTTATTCTAATAATTGCTTAAAACACGGTGCGCCATCTCCTGATTTTCCAAAATAGGCTAATCCAGATTTTACTATTTCAAGCCATTGGTCTTGAGTTAGAGACCAACATTTTTCTGGAGAGGGTAAGCGAATTTTCCCTGTCGGTGTTGTAATGGGATAAGAGAGATTAGGACGGATATTAGGAGCATCCCAAGGAATAGCTCGCCAAGGTCCATTGGAATCATTATCAGGATTCTTATATTGCCCAGATTGTTCTTCTGTTCCAGGTAATATATTGCGTATCTTTTTCAATCTTTCAGGATTTTTTGAGTAAACTAATATGGAATTATGTGATAGGGAGAGACAAGCATCATTAGACCGAGAATATCTGTTTTGCTAAACTATATTTGATATAAAATTCGTTCTTACAAAAATCTCATCACACATTACATTTAAATAAATAATGTGCTTCATCCTCATCAATCTTAATCCACACAGTTCGATCTTATGATAAGAAATTACGAATAATCTCTAACCTATCTCTCATTAAAGAAAGCTAGATAGAATGTTCGACTCCATTATCATAATGTTGGAAAGTAGAACCTATATTATAGGGAGTATCAATGAAAATACATTTAAAGTTTCCTGTAAATTCTTACTCTAAAGCCTTGAGTGAGGGCTAACAAGTTATCGCCAAAAATCAGGCGATTATCAAAAACATCATTTCCACTGACTCGATGTCCGGCATTATAGGATTTATCAGCATCTGCTAACAAAATTTGCCGCTCTAATTTCTGGGAAATTCCTTTACCAATCCATGTAAGTTCAAGTCTTTGGTTTTTACTCATAATTAGTTGAGTTCTATCGTAAAAATTAAATTGTAAAATTTAACCTGTAGGTAAATTAGTATTTTTAGCTTGATTTTATTTTCCAGCCAATTCTTGCATTACTACACTCATTAAGCTTTTAATATCTGTCAAACTCCTAAAAATAGCAAGATATCCTTTTTCATCACCAGGAAACTGAGATTCAGCGAGAGTATAAATTACCTCGGCAAGTTCTATACCAGTTCTAGAAAGCTCAGTTATGTCATCTTGAGATAAATTAACTTCTGGCTTATTGATCAAGGATTTATAGCGTCTTGATAAAATATCCAAGATAAACAATCTACCATGTTGATAGAAATTTTTTCTCCGAGTTTCTGTTTCTGCCTTTCGAGAATTTTCAAAAATCTGATCAAGATATTGAAATATACGCACATAGCGACAAAGTATATTTCCTGAAATATCAGGACTAAAAAGTGTTGAATAATAACTCTTGTAAAGCTGGTTAATATCTTTCTTTGCTGCAACACTTATTTCAGTATTACCGCTAAAACAAGCAAGTGCAATTGCAGCTTTTTCAATGGTGATACCATCATGATTATCTGGTTATAGTGGATATTGATAGACAATATTTGATACCATACATTCTTGCCGCAACCGAGAGCATCGAGTTTTGACAGAAAGACTCAAATAGCAAGCAAACCATTGAGATAAGCACAACCAAGAGAAGGGATTTGGTAGACACTTTCAACATTCCACTGTCGGCCAGAAATTTTAATCCTTGCTCCAATCTGTTTAAAAGCAGATTCGACAGATCCA
>CAKZGI010000034.1 GCA_936914905.1 uncultured Trichormus sp.
ACGGCTAGATGGCTCTTTTGCCATGTTCCCGGAGTCTATGAGGTAGGTGGCAACTGACTATTATAAAGAACTCTTGACAGCAGAGGAGTGTACACCAGAAATGTATATTTGTAGACGGAAAGTATGGTCCAAGATTAATCCAAGGGTCACAGAAGCGATGGGGGTTCAGCTAACTGCGCCTTTAGCTATCTTACAGTTGACAGAAGCAGTTCAAGCCTTGTCCACGAATAGTTGTCCAGGGGAAGATGGTCTTACTCCAAAATTCTTTTCAGAATATTGGGAAATACTGAAAAGTCCCTTATGTGAGGCCTTTCAAGCCATATTAGATACAGGGAGGATGCCCAGTCAACTTGCTGAAGGTCTTATTTTTCTGATTCCTAAAGGTGATGGACCATCGGATGATATTAAGAAGTGGAGACCAATAACTATCTTATCCACTACATACAAAATATTGGCCAAGGCGGTAAGTCTTCGTTTACAGCCTCTACTCACAACCTTAATTCATGTTTCCCAGACAGGTTTTATAAAAGAAAGGTCTATACTTGACAACATTTTTACCTTTTGGGAAGCGACGACATTAACATCCAAATCCAAGCAAAATTTGGCGGTCCTGCTCCTTGACTTTGAAAAAGCCTATGACCGTGTTGACTGGAACTTCTTGGAAGGAACCCTCCTCCATTTTGGCTTTCCCAGGACATGGATTAAGGGTGTAGCAGCCTTGTACTCGTCGGCCTCTAGTCGCGTTCTTTTGGCAGGTGGAAAGGGTCCTGCTTTTGAACTTTCTCGCTCGGTGCGCCAGGGTTGCCCTCTAGCCCCTTTCCTATTTCTTTTCTTTGCGGAGGCCCTGAGTACCTACCTTAATGCAGAGGACATTGGATTAAAAGGCATCAACATTCCGCTATCAGACAAGGAGCTTCTAGAATCTGAATTTGCAGATGATACAAGCCTGTTTTTAGATGGCAATGGTGACAATCTTCACAAGGCTGAAAGGGCTATCCAAGAGTTTTGTTTGGCTTTGGGTGCTCGGATTAATTGGAGCAAAACAGTCGGACTTTGGATTGGTCCGACAGAACCCCCAAGTTGGACCCCAGATCCTGGCTTCCGTTGGATCCCTAAAGGTACACCAGTTCGTTATCTTGGTTGTCAAATAGGGATTGATCTCTCACCTGAACAGCAAATTGCTCCCTTGCTTCTGAGCATGCGTCAGAAACTGCTTGGGTGGAGTAAGTCACGACTCTCCTTAGCAGGCAGGGTGGTAGTAGTAAATCATGTCTTGCTGGCAACTATGTGGTATACACTATCTTGTTGGATGTTTTCGAAATCATGCATTACTCAGGTTCAAAGAATGATTCGTTGTTTTTTATGGTCCGGACGTGGGGAAGGCTCGGCTAGGGCTAAAGTGGCATGGTCGGTCATCACATTACCGACATCACAAGGTGGCTTGGGCATTGTGGACCCAATAGAACAAAGCAAAGCGTTGTTAGAAAAATTGGTCGTCCGAACCTTCCTACCAGGGGAGGAACTTTGGAAGATGCTAATGAGAAATAGAATTGCTCTATGTTCCCCTGTGGTGGGTCGTCCATGGGAACCGGATGTGCGATGGATATTCAACAAGAACATCAAATTCAGGTATGCCAGGAATTGGGAAGATAAATTCATTAATGGAATTTGGCATGCATGGGAGAGAATGCGTACAGGATTGGAATATAGGAGTGGATCCAATCGGGATGAGCTTCTTCGCCAGCCATTACTCTGGAATATGAGAATGTACAACAATTGCTGGACAGATGGTAGGAACTCGAACTAAGGTAGCATGGGGGCCCTTGGCAGCAGGGCCTGGTAGATCCGTAAAGGACTGGAGATTGTTTTGTACCTCACCACAAGAGGTACAGGACACATTTCTTCGGCAAATACGTGGGGGAAGTACAATGTTTTCAATGATAAATAATGCCCTTAGCTACTCTAACTTAAGCTTTCAACGGGATCATCCATCCAAGTGGTTAGGCGGCTGTGATAGTGACAACAAGTTAAAACTAGTCAAAGGGGAATGCTTGAGCGGGATGGATCTCTTTTTCCATGTCATAGATCCCATAGGATCACTACGGCCAGCTACCGGCATCCCTCATCTTCAAGGTTTGGAATGACAGGATGTACGAATTATTGGTTACACAGGGAAGGAATGGAGCATTGATCCATCTCCAGAAAAGGTAACAGGTTTCTGGAAGTTATGGGCATATGGTAATATGCCCTTAGTGCGTCTACAATGGGATCCCGGCGAATTCATGTGGAAGGATCCGTTCAAACCCTCTGAGAGCTCATTAATTCCGTTCTTTAAGTATACGGTGAAACTGGGAAGGAGGATTTTGGCGAGTCTTAAGCAAGTTACTCCAGCATCGGCGACATTCTGGAGTCAGCAAGGTATTTCCACTGATTTCCTCAATTAGTTTTTGTTGTTCATATTTGGTTGATATGGTGTGTTCGTTATGTTAAAATTGTGTTCACAATTTTGCATAATTATGAGTGTTGGTGGGTATCCGCTATCCGTGTTAATGAGTGCACGCATGGCTGTAGTGATACCCTAAAAACATCAAAAGTGTGTTGTTGCGGGTGAAGATGCCTTGTCAAAGTGTCATGACAGTTTATTGTAGTGTCGTGACACCCTATAGGTATCCTCTAGGTTTGGGGGTATTATGCATGAGCTCGAGAGTTTCCTTCCATGGAACCCTGTGCTCTCTAAATAGCACCATGGCAATTGATGTTGGGTGTATCCCTCTACTCTAGCACCCTCTGTGCCTTGAGCCAGGTTGATATGATCTAGGGTGTTGGTGACTCTAAGTTTCTTGTTATGTGGCCATGTCCAAGAAACTCAATATCATTGCCTATGGGGTTGTGAGCACGCACAACAGATATGGTGAAGGGTTATTCAGTCGTTGGCATGTAGACAAATATGGAAGGCATGTATACAAACATGGGGATTCACGGTCTGGACCTCCTTTGCCTATGAGGCCCTCCTCTATAATAGT
>CAKZGI010000035.1 GCA_936914905.1 uncultured Trichormus sp.
CTGCGCAATTGCCTCAGTCTAGCTCAATAAGCAAAATTATGCATTTCTCTTTTTGTTTTTTGCAAAAGCTCTCCACATGCATCTAACTACTGCAAACATAAAGCTTCAGGGCCTACGCGTACTGTTACAGGAGGGTAGCCTACTAGATGCGGAATTTGCAGATGACACAGGTTTATATTTAGATGGCAACTTGGAAAACTTATCAAGGGCAGAAAATGCATTAGAAATTTCCTGTCAAGGTTCAGGTGCACTTATCAATTAGAATAAGTCGGTCGCCTTTTGGGTCAGCTCAGAGCCTATTCCAAGTTGATCTCCTTCTCCGCATTTCAAGTGGATTCCCAAGGGGGAGGCTGTTCGCTACCTTGGCTGCCAAGTTGGACTTGAGCTTCCGCCCGAAGCCCATTTAGCCCCCTTAATGTTTATGCTCAGGAAAAAAATAGTTTTCTGGAACAAGCAACATTTATCCCTAGCAGGCCGGGTGATCATTGTCAACTATGTGCTTTTGGCATCCATATGGTATGTGGCATCCGGATGGCTATTTGCAAGGTCGTGTATGAAGCAAGTAAAGCGATTGATCAGAAATTTTCTTTGGTCCAACAATTCTGATCATAATGCTAGAGCTAAGGTATCATGGCAAACTATTATCCTTCCAACATCACAAGGAGGTTTGGGAGTGATTGATCCCTTCATACAATGCAAGGCCTTGATCAACAAATTCATCATTAGAAGTATGCTCCCTTTTGAGAACCCATGGCAACACATATTGAAGTGGAGGACATCTGCATATCATCCCTCAACTGGAGGCCCATGGCAAGCTAATTTCCGTTGGCTTTTTTTTGCAGGAAAATAAAGCAAAGTTTTCTGGAGCATACGAAGATAAATTTATTCAAGGAATTTTTAGGGCATGGGATGAGATCAAGCAAGGACTAAAATGACAGCCCCAGCAGATCCCGAGGAAAGAGATCCATAGCCTCTAATATGGAACCTAAACTTTAAAGATTTAAATGGTCAAATGCTAGGTTGGAAGAAAATTTTGAATTGGGGTAAGATGGAGAAGGGATCGGCAAAATCATGGGCTGAATGGAACAATTTTTTGCAAACCTCTTTACAGATGCAGGAAACAACACTCCAAGGCATTCGAGGAGCGCACACTATTAAGGAAGCTATTGGCCAATGCACCTGGGAAACAAACAACAAACTTCATCCAAAGAGAGGAAAATGGTATGTTGATTTCACAGATGGAGCCTCCAAAATACATCTACGGGCAGAAACAACACAAGGCACAATATCTATCTTCACAATAGACATAATAAGAAGGAGATTTTGTTCATTTTGCGAACTACACAACATACAGAGGGAATGGCAACGATGCAGGCTGGTATGCTACAACAATGGCATTTGGATGATTGATCCTCTACCCAATGCACTTACGGAGGATACATTAATATGGATATATGGCAACCTCCTGCTTGCCGGTTAATTTGGGATCTTGGGGAATTGTTGTGGAAAATTCCAGGTAGGTCTACCAACCAGGACATCTTTGGATATTCGGCCAAGATGGGGAGACAATTCTTACAACATGTTGCTTCCAAAATGCAGCCAACATCCCAAAAAGAATGGATTTTAGGGGGCCTTGATGATTCCTTCCTCAAACAATTCTGGAAACAATTATGGCTGCGAAAACAGCCTAGAAAACTGATAGTCTTTACGTGGCAAATCATTCATTATGCTCTAGCAGTTGGTGAATGGAATGCCAAATGTGGATATAATGCCTCTTGCTATGCATGTGGATATCCCCTCGAATCTCAAGCTCACTGTCTATGGACATGCCCAAAAGCTTCACAAATTTGGGCAAGGGTTCTAAGACTTATGGCTTATATAGACGATAAAATCACATTCTCATGGGGCATGGTTATGTGGGGATCATGTTCAGCCCAGGTACAATTTTATGAAAAAGACATAGCTGAACTTGGGTGGGCTCTACACGAAGGACGACTATGTCAAATACCTACAGATAAATGGACCACAAATAGCTCTCAACAAATAGATGTGAGTGAACAATGGGAACTAATAAGTTCCATTACAGTTTGGCATATTTGGGTAGGCAGATGCAAACGCATTTTTGAACAAGATGATACTCCTCCGGCAGTCACAATTCAAAACATTTGGGCTGATATGGTTCACACAGTAAAGGGCCAATTTGAGGAGTTACAAGGTGATTCAGACAAAATCATCTTAGCTAAATTGTCGATTTTACGAAAATGGAAGAAGTTTTTGTTGTACAAAGGCAATTTCCTGAAGGTTTTATGGAGCTTTGGACTGCTTTTTCCGTTTAGTGGAGGCTAAGGGATTCAAGCAGTTGAAACTGTCTTGTTTTTGTATATATCCCAAGAGGGCACCCATCTCTCTTGCAAGATGTAAATCTCTCATGTAAAATTTTCTTTACTAATGCAGCATCTAATTATAAATAATAATAGAAAACAAATAATCATCTTCACTGATTAAGTACGAAGGGTTAGACCTTAATACATGAGAACCAACAATAATGTGCTGCTCTATTTTTTACTCTATCATCAATAGTGTTTACATGCATGAATATGAACACACTTAAACCTTGACATGTTTGAAATCAAATGTATGCAAAGAAGAAATTGTTGACATGTATTCCTTTGAAATGTCGTTCTATAAGGAACCACAAAACACAAAGTTAGAATATAGATTAATCAATTGTGTAAGAGCTAATCATCTTTATCTCACATCTTTAAATTGTTTGCTCAAATGATTTTTGGTCCAATTCTTTCTATGCAAACTGATGCAACCAATGATTAAAATATGCCCTTGAATGACATTCAACTCCGAGGCATCATTTCTCTTGTTGCAATCTACAATCAAATGGGGAGACATGTGCTAGCAGTACAACACAAACCAACAAGTGGTAGTTATGCATGGCATCAAAGTGTTCTTACAGAGGGGGTGTGAAACAGCCTATGGGAAGCATCCTTACATGCCAAAGTCATTGTCTTCA
>CAKZGI010000036.1 GCA_936914905.1 uncultured Trichormus sp.
TAAACTAGAAGTTACCTGAATAACCGATTCAAGAACCTCTGGTTTGATTGTAACAAGATTGCTTGGGTGTAACAAGACTGCTTATTTAATAGAAGAACCTAAGCCCGAAAGAGGCATTCTGGAGTAACTAAAGAAGCTATACTACATTGGTGGAGAAGACGGGCAACAAGAAACCTGCAGATCACAGAAGATGAGTTACCCTGCATCACCACAGAACACGATGTAGTCACTAGCATACGAAGACGCCTCGATGCATCCAGAATTCCAAACAACTCCGAATCAAGCAGCAAAGGGAAGTAGCCATGTCGAACATATGCCCTTAGCCGTATCCAATATCTTGCTGCAAGTTAATCATACAAACCAATCTTTGCTAAATTTCCTCTCTCATACTCAACCCATGCAACGCTCAGATCCAAAGATCCACCCAAAGTCTTTCGCAGGACTACCGACAGAAGACGTCCTGACCTGGCTCGACCATTTCGAAAATATCGCAGGCTACCATCAATGGACAGATGAACGGAAGGCAATGGAGATACGTACCTTGTTCGATAACATTGCAGCAACCTGGTATCTACAACAAGAAGAATCAACAAAGACAAATTGGTGCGAAATCAAGACAAGATTAATTGAAAATTTCGCCCATCGAGATATCACACAAACAGCCCTGCAACAACTACAAACACTCAAACAACAACAAAACGAACCGGTAGCACAATTTGCAGTCAAAATGAATCAACTACTCATCCAAGCAGATCCCAAGATGTCCGAAGAAATGCACCTTTTCTTTCTCTGGCCTCGTATGCGCCATGACTTAGCGCGGCGAGTACGCGATCAGGGTCCAACATCCTTCCATGCAGCAATACAAATAGCCCAACGGATAGAAACTGCACTCAGCTCCGAGCTGACCCCTTCGTCATTAACACATTTTACACAGCAACGACAACAACTAGAGCCACCACCTACCCCAATGGATATCGACATTCAAAATGTGCAGATGGGTGCTCGTCGACAATTGCCGGACAGAGATGCCCAAGGAAAGCCCCGATGTTTCCACTGTAACCTGTATGGCCATGTCAAACGCCACTGCAGAAAGTTAAAGACACAACCGAATCTACATCCTCGCCAACATCAAAATGTACAAATCACCATGGCAGATGCTGCTTCTCTGGCAGAATTGCCGGAAAACAATTAAGTGGGGCGGTACCGGGAGAGCGCCATCCTCACATACAAGCCGCAAGCTCTTCCACTCGGTTGGTGTGTTCTTCTGAAATTAGGATAGGAAATACATCTCACGAAGCATTATTAGATACAGGTAGTAGCATCTCTTCTATTAGTGAACATTTGGTATTAGCACTAAATTTACACACAATCCCCTCACCGCCGATTAGTGTATTGTTTGGCGACAATAGACAAACATATCAGTCACATACCCAAGCTATTTGCACATTCCACCTAGCTCAACATGAATTTCAACATTTTTTTTATGTATTACCTCGTCAATTGTTCCCCATAACCTTAGGATGTGACTGGTTCATAAAAACAGACACACAATTGCATTTTGATTCACGTCAGTTAATTCTTCCTTCAGCACCACCCATACCACTCTTTTAACACATTCCAATTGCACACAAATCAATACACAAGTTGCAATAGTAGACAGCCATACCCGACTATCGGATATCCGATGCTTACTAACCGATTTCCGTGTATTTTTTACAACACCTTCTCATACATCACAAGTGAATTTCCCCACACACCACTCTATAGATACAGGTGACGCTATGCCCTTCCGGATGGCTTCACAATGTCGTTCCCCTTTGGAATAGGAATGCATTAATCAGGCTGTTGAAGAGATGTTACAGAAAGGCATAATCAGCCCCTCACATAGTGAATGGGTTTCCGAACCCCATTTGGTGCGCAAGGAAGATGAGAGTTTTTGGTTCTGCATAGATTTCCGGCCCCTAAATAGACTCACAAAACATGACCGATACCCCCTGCCCCGCATCGATGACCTACTGGACCAACTTGGGAAGTCCAGATACTTCACTTCGCTGGATCTAGCTTCCGGATATTGGCAGATCCCAATGAACCCAAAAGAAGCCCATAAAACGGCCTTCAGAACCTCCAGGGGACT
>CAKZGI010000037.1 GCA_936914905.1 uncultured Trichormus sp.
CCCCTTTCTCGTTTTTCCCCTATGGCCTGCTTGTGCTCCTGGTTTCCGTTTTGGTATCTAGTTTTCTTCTGGTTTCTCTTGTTGTTTGTTCTCGGTTTTCTTGAGAATGTCTCCCGACGTTGGAGTAGTTTGTGATTGTTCTAAATAGCAGAATAAACCACCACCATATAACAATTGATTGATGCCAAAAGAAATTCTGCCAGTTTTTAGCTTAATCATTTTGGTGGGGAGAAAACCACCTAAAAAAAGATGATATTCAGACTGAGCTTCATTAACTTCTTCTTGAATAGACCTATTGCAGAATTGATTTTATCTTAAAATGGCGCGTTGTGTTTGTTTTAGCCAAAAGTTAGAGTTACACGGTTATGTTTGAATTAGCGATCGCAAATAACACGAATAATACATAAAATATAAAACTCTTTATCGTACCACAGAAACAATTTTGCAATAGGTCTAATTAAGACACAAACAATAACGGTTTTTTCTCGACTTCTTCAGAACTGACTGACCATCTAACTTTATCAAAAGTAGCATAACGAGATTTTGCGTCTACACTGGTGGCTGGGTTAGAGGTGAAGGTAAAATCACTTTTACCTTCGCCACCCATGTGTTTTCATAATCGACTTCAGTAATAAAGTCAGTTAAACTTTCTTTGACGAGTTCTTCACCTAGTTTACCTTTAAGGTTATTAATAAAAACGTCACGGACTGGGGATGTTCGTTTATATTTTTCTCCCATTAATCAGCAAAATTCCTTTAGTAATTTTAATCTCTGACCAGAGATAATAGTTAATTCACTATGCTGACCTTGTGTTTGGCAGTGAAGTAGACAACCAGATTTGAATCTTTGAAGAAAGTCAGTTTGTAGCGATCGCAGTAAGGTAATCCAATCCATTTATTATATTTCTGCGGTCTTTTGATTCACTCATTTTAATCAAAAATCTGCTTTGAGTAAAGAAGTAGGGTTAAAGCACATTGCTAAACCCCTACTTAAAAATGAGAAGCAAAGGGAAAAAAATAGCTAAAAAGCGACCTGTTCACCAGGTTTAGGTGCAACTACTCGTGTAGCTAAATTGTTTTTCTCTAATAATGCTTGAAATTCTTCTGTACCTCCTTTTGCTTGTAGGAATTTGTTTAAAAACCCTTCAAATAAGATATCTCGTCCAGCAGCTGTAGGTAAAATGATTTCAGGTTGCAACCATTTAGCGACTTCTAAGGCACTATTCATACCTTTTATAATTGATCCCAGCAAAGGTAAGGCTAAATCAACAATTGGTGTAATTACTATATTAATGGGTGCAAGCTGTTTCAGTTGGGGTGAATGATAACCATGTGGTTCGTAATATAACGTTAAATCACTGGACAACTCTTTGAGAAGATAACCATTTTCTAACACAGTTAGTCCAATGGGAGAACCTGGAAAAGCTTTTATTTCTACTTGATTATTCAAGGTGAAAGTTTCACCATGATTAAGGGTGATAAAATTTTTATAGCCTAATTTCTCTACGACTTTAGCTGCATTAGGAGACGCGACAACTTGAATATTTTTGTCAAGCTGCTTCAAAGTTGGTGGATGGGCATGATCTTCTAAACCCTGAGATAACAATATCAAATCTATATTTTCTGGTATTGGCCGATCTTGAAGTCGATAACCTTTAAATAGCCAATCCAAGTTATTGAATGTTAAGGAATCAACTAACCAAGGATCAAGCAATATCCTCTGTTTACCAATTTCCATCAGCCAACTATTGCTGTCCAACCAAGTGAAGTACATAGTTTTGAAATAGTAATAATAATGCTTGGTATGTTATTTACTGCACACTAATAGTTAATTATATTTCCTTTGCCCCCAGTGTTTGCAAAAGCTTATCGACATTATCCAAATCGCCAACAATGCGCCGAATGGGATGAGGCCAAACTTTTACTAGGGTGGGAGTTGCTGAAACTTGATCGATTTCTGCTTGTTCTGGGTGTGTTAAAACGTCAATAACTTTCAGGGTATAAGGATATTTTAGCGATCGCTCTAATAATTCATGTAAATTTTGTAAAATGCGTTCTGTAGCTACGCTATGACCAGCAACAAACAGACGTAAGACATAGCCTTGAGTATGAGGTATGCCCTGTTGTGGATTTAGTTTATGTTGTTGGTATTGTGGGGCTATATCTGCACGATCCAAGCGTACAATTAAATCATGATCTTCCCAAAGTTGGGGGAAAGAAGAGCGATAAGTTCCTAACACCATCCGATCACACAAATCTTCCTGCCAAGGTGCTGTTTGCCATACTAACTCCCCAGTGCCAAAAATTGCCCTTAGCACAGATTGATGACGCATAACAGCCGGATAAGCTTCCGCAAAGGTTTTTACTTGCTGTGTGCGTGGATTTAGCCAGTGATCAATTGTTGCAGTATAACAAGGTACTAGAAAATGTGGTGGTTCTGGTAAATCTAGGATTTCCTGCAAAGCCCCACACAGATGCAGATGCCATCGAACCTGCTTACTAGGGTCAATACAGTAAATTAAATCTCCTCCAGGTGTAAAAAGAGCAATACCTTTAAATAACTGGGGTGTAGATAGTTTGTCCGTCATCCTTTCAATTCTTGCTATTCACTGATAACTGATAACTGAACTTCTTATACACGACCTCGGAGGAATTGCATCATTTCATTGGGAGTTGGTGACATTTCTATAGCTGTTTCTTCAGTAATGCGACCTTCTTGGTAGAGATTGAATAACGACTGATTCATGGTAATCATGCCATCAAAATTGGCTTGCTTCATCAATTCACCAATATCGTCATACTTACCATCTTTAATCCATTCTTTCACTGCCTCAGTGTTAATCAGGATATCGTGAAACGCAGCCCGCTTACCATCAGTAGTGCGGCACAAACCTTGAGCAATGATTGCCACTAAAGACTCGGAAACAGCTACCCGCATCGCATCTTGCTCGTCACCTGAATACAAATTGAGAATCCGTTCAATAGTTTTCACCGCACTATTAGTGTGCAGTGTTCCCATTACCAAGTGACCAGTTTGAGCCGCTTTTAAGGCAGTATTCACAGTTTCTTTATCCCGCATTTCCCCCACCAGAATCAAATCTGGGTCTTCCCGCAAGGCCGCTTTTAACGCATTATCGAACTTGAGGGTGTGCATTCCTACTTCCCTCTGTTTGATTAAAGATTTCTGACTTGGGTGAACAAATTCAATAGGATCTTCAATGGTGATGATGTGCTTGGGCATCTCTCGATTGATGTAGTCAACCATTGCCGCCATTGTCGTAGATTTACCAGAACCAGTAGGACCTGTAACCAAAATAAAACCTTTGTGATAATGGCAAATATCCCGAAAAATCGGCGGTAATCTCAACTGATCCATCGACAATATTTTTAGCGGAATTAACCGCAGCACCATTGCATAGCCCCGAAGGGAGTCAAAAACGTTAACCCGTATACGGACAAATTCGTACTGAGTCGCACCGTCAAATTCTAGGGTGTCTTGAAAGCTTTGAATTTCTGCATCGCTCATAATCTCCCGTAACCAACTGATAAAAGTTGGTTTATCAACCTCTGGATAATTCGTCATCTGAATTTCTCCTCGGTTGCGAAAGCGTGGTATTTCACCTATACCTACGTGAACGTCAGAATATCCTTGATCAAAAGCTTCTTGAATTAGTTGGGCTAAGGTCAGTCCTGAAGGCTGTTTCGGAGTAGCGGGAGCCGGTGGCATTTGTGGTGGTGGCGGTGCATTTTTCCGAGGGGGATTACTCTTGATCTCTGTTTGCATCTGCATTGTTTGTGTCGGTCTTGGTGTCGGATATGTTGGTGGTGGTTGTGCTGGTGGGGGGGGTGGTAGATTGCGTCCTTGTGATTCTGTCATATATTTTCAAGTTGGGTAGGTAAAAAATTAAATAGACCTTCTGTGTCTTTTCTTGCTGATGATTCCAGAATATTTTCTTGATTATATCCAAATACTTTAATCAATATAACCTTAGTTTTTGGGTAAGGATTCAGGTCTAAGCTAGAGGGATTAAAGAAGGTGTCTGCAAAGCAGAGT
>CAKZGI010000038.1 GCA_936914905.1 uncultured Trichormus sp.
TAATCCACACTATATTCTCCTAAAACTTGTGTATCTTCCAATAGTGGATGCTCCCACTATGCACCAACTAATAATTCATTGATTTTCTGCATTACCGCTTGTAAACCTGCGGTAAATTCATAGCGAGTGAGGTAACGATCACCTTGAAATGTACTATCAGGATAACCAGAAATTACACCCTACCGTTCAACTAAAGATTGAAATGCTGTAAATGCCCAATCACTTGGTTGAACATCGGATAGTTGGGAAACAGATGTTAAGTGATCGCTACTCTCAGACGCTGCTGAATTTTGTACTATATGATCGATGGGACAACTGAGAGGATATGCAGCAAAAATACTAATCTTACTTTGGGGTGTTTCCACTTTTGTTACCACACTTCCTGGAGGACTCAAAATCAAGGCCATACCATTTTCCAACTTAAAAATTACCTCATTTATAGCAATGTGATTTTTCAGTTCAAACCGATGCACACCAGGTTCAAATCTAAAAATACTACTTCGATCTACTCGAATTAAAGATTTATCATTGATAAATAATTCATCTTGAGAACTAACCCCTGTTTTCACCCAATCACGGGGAACTATCACATCCTTCAATTCCTCTTTCCGTGGTTTTTGATTTTGTAGCCAAAGTTCAGCAGTTTGAATCAGTTTATAAAGTTATGCGCGAGTTAGTGGCCGATCTTGGGCAGCTAATACAGGAGTCATCCAAGATAGAACCAATAAACTACTAACAATTAACTTGTGATTTATTGAAAATATCACATTTCTTGGAATAGTTACAGCAGAATTCAGGAGTGAAAGCCATTTGATGGTTGATAGCGCAGCTTGGCTTTAGCCATGTTCTGATTTTCAGTTTGTACCTCATTCACCGACAATATGTGTATTTGAACTCTTTGAGCAAGAAATAGGAAAAAGCAAATAGAGAATATAGAAAAAGATATCAATTCAAACCAGCGCCAAATTTTAGTTTTCCTCATCCTCTGGTTCATAACCAGTTGCCAGTTTTTCAATCGCCCTATCAATTAAATCCAAACCTTGCTGCACAGTTTCCACTAAACTTAAATGTCCGCGCAATTCAGCCGCACCGACGAAACCTTTCGCATACCAGGTCAGATGTTTCCGAGCTTGATGTACACCCCGATCACCCTTATATTCCCATAAAGCATATAAATGTTCTCTAGCACATTCCATCCTTTGAATGGGGTTTGGTGCTGGTAATAACTCCCCAGTTTTTAAGAAGTGATCGACTTCACCGACTAAAAATGGATAACCGAAAGTTCCACGGGAACACATCACCCCATCTGCACCAGTTTGTTCCAAACATTTCACGGCTGCTTCTACAGAAAAAATATCCCCATTTCCAATTACAGGAATGGATAATACTTGCTTCACCTGTGCAATCCATTCCCACCGAGCATTACCATTGTAACCTTGGGCGCGGGTACGTCCATGTACTGTAATCATTTGCGCTCCCGCATCTTCCATTCTTTTGGCAAAATCAAGAATGGTAATTTCCTGATCATTCCAACCAATGCGAGTTTTAACTGTAACCGGAACATCAACAGCTTTTACCACTTCCTGCACAATAGCTTCCGCTACATCTGGTTGTCTTAATAAGGAAGAACCACCACCATTTTTAGTAATTTTATTGACTGGACATCCCATATTTATATCCACAGTATCCGCACCTTCTGCAACGGCTTTTACTGCTGCTTCTGCTAAAAAATCAGGACGACAATCAAATAACTGAATACTAATAGGGCGTTCACTGGGGTCGACCTCCATAATTTTCGGTAGCTGCCTTACATAATGTAACCCCGTTGCATTCACCATTTCAGTATACATCATCGACTCTGGTGCATAGCGACGCACTAAGCGACGAAATACCATATCTGTCACCCCCGATAAAGGTGACTGCAAAACCCGGCTTTTAACTTCCAGAGAACCGATTTTTAAAGGTTGGGAAAGTCTAGCTTGGAGAGAGGGAGATAAGGGAAGCATAAATAATAACGCAATTTGTGGAGTTCACGAGTGGAGCAACGCGAAAAAGTGAGATCATCCTCAAATCAGCAGGGGGAGGAGAGGATACAGGGCGAGAAAACAAAATAGTTTTAATTCTCATTAAATTAGTTACAATTCTTACTGGCTTAGAAATGCACGCATTTTGGGTGTCTAGTTAAGTCCCCACCTCCCCATCTCACAAAATCACGTTGCTCTTGTTGGAGTGTGCAGGAGGCTCTATTTTGAATTTTGAGTTGATAATTACTTACATTCTAATTTTAATGCAGCATCTACTTGGTGATATTCTGTCATAGCTTGGGATAATAATAATGTTGCATCTGCTAGATTAGCATCACGTCCCAAATCTTCTAATTTTTTGCAAATTTGAGATAAATGTTTAGCACCAACAATAGCACTAGTAGATTTAAGAGCATGAGCTTCTAATTGCAGAGTTTTTGCATCTCCTTGATTAATTGCATCCTCAATTACTTGAAAACGCTGGGGTGTATCTTCCAAATAACATTCAATAATTTGAATAAATTCTTCTATATTATTACTGCAAATTATATCTCTGAGTTCTTCCAAAACAGCAGATTCAAGTATATTTTCATACATATATTTTACATTTTTATTCATGGTCACACTGTGTTCTTGACAATTGCTTAAAGCCTTGGTTAACTCCTCTATCGGAATAGGCTTTGTAGGATAATCATTTATCCCTGCTTCCAGACATTTTTCTCGATCTCCTTGCATGGCATTTCCAGTCATGACAATAATGCAAGGACGAGAAGATAAAGGCCATTCTTGGCAAAAATTTGACGAGTTGCTCTCAAACTATCCATTTCTGGCATTTGCAAATCCATTTATATAAAATTATAAGCTTGCCTACGCAAAGCGGGTAAAACTTCCAAACCATTTGCTACTAAATCAGCATGATATCCCAGACGTTGCAAAATATTAATCGCAACTTTCTGATTTACCACATTATCTTCAGCTACGATAATTTTTAAGGGTAGCTTATCTGCCATCAGGTGATCAAAT
Organism: uncultured Trichormus sp.; assembly: GCA_936914905.1. Taxonomy (GTDB): domain Bacteria; phylum Cyanobacteriota; class Cyanobacteriia; order Cyanobacteriales; family Nostocaceae; genus Trichormus_B. The sequence continues at coordinate 3,048 of CAKZGI010000038.1, forward strand.
TTAGATTCTGTGCTGGCAGAAATATTATCTTTACTCATGATAACACCTTTACTAAAGATATTAATTAATATCCTCAAAAGTTGGGACTTCTTAATAGGCTTGTTCAGATACGCTGCAAAGTCTAAATTTACTTACTGAGAATTTTCATGACTCTGCACATTACCAATGGAACTCAGCATGATTAACGGTAATCATTTGTAGTTAGGTAAATCGCGAATTTCTTCAGCTATAGTCAAACCATCCATTGCTGGCATCTGCATATCTAAAATACGAATTTCAACTTGTTGTTGCTTAATATATCTGATTGCTTATTTTTCAGATTCTACAGCTATAAGAAGCATATCGAATGACTGACATTGTAGCATCAGTGATTGGCGATTTATGATATTATCATCAACTATTAACAACTGTCTATTAGTAATCAACTTATCATTATCATTAATATCTTTAATATCTGATTTTTCAATAAATGAAGTAGTTATTTTAAATATAAAACTTGATCCTTTACCAACTTTACTTTCAACCCATATTTTACCTCCCATGAGTTCAGTTAGTTGCTAGCTAATCACTAATCCTAAACCTGTACCACTATAATGACTAGTTGTAGAAGCATCGACTTGACTAAATGGAAATGTCTGAAGAAGCCTGTACATTTTGTCTTTAGGAATACCTATTCCTGTATCTTTAACAGTAAATCTCATTTCATATAACTGGGGAATTTCTTGAGTAATAAATGAATTATTTAACTGATTTGTGACTTTACTGGTGACAGAGACAACAACTTCACCATAATTAGTAAATTTAATTCCATTACTGAGTAAATTAACTAATATTTGTCTTAAGGGGGTAAGATCTCCCTTAATGAATTCAGATGTTTTTGTATCCATTAAATAAGCAGTTTCTAATTCACTAGTCTTCAGAGCAACTAAATTTAAAGATTCTTCCTAAGGATTCAGGTCGAAGCTAGAGGGATTAAAGAAGGTGTCTGCAAAGCAGAGT
>CAKZGI010000039.1 GCA_936914905.1 uncultured Trichormus sp.
AGGTCTACGAGCCTTGGCCGTGACAGTGGGTTGTTCTGAGGATGAAACTCAGGGTGCATAGAGGCATCTTCATAGGGAGGGGACTGTATGTGGTGAGTTTGATCAGTGAAACTCATGCTGAATTGCCCGTCGTCTCCACCAGTATATTAACTTCTTGATTACTTGTCATAAACAGATTACAATCAGGTCTTTTTCCCTCCTCTTCTCTATGTCCCCCTCCTAGACCTTTATAGCTCACTTAGGTTAGTTGCCAAGATTGGTCAGTTGGTTAGTTACAAGGCTAGTTAGTTTAGGGGCTAGGTAGTTGTTGGGGTGGGTCCTGAGTGGGGTGCTCTACACCTTCCCCCCTCAGCAAGTAAGTGTGAAACCGATGGAGGGTTTTGGGTGGCTGTTGGAGAGGGTTTTGCGTAGGGCTTCATCCTGATAACGTGAGCTGTTGTCTGAGTGCCATAGCCTAGTCGTTCGAGCCTGTAGGATGTGGAGCGCAGCCTTTTCACGACCCGATAAGGACCTATCCATCTATGCAGCAAGGACTCACTCCGTCCGCGTCGGCGTAGAGGGTAGTACAGCAGCACCAAATCGTCGTCCTGGTAAGTGATCTCTTGTCGCCCTCTGTCGTAGGCCTTCTTTTGGCGCTGCTGTGCAATAGACAAGTTCTGTTGGAGTGCTTGTCGGAGTAGTGGTTGCTGTTGCTGCATGTAGAGCCACCATTCAGCTGCGTCCTTGTATTTTGGTTCCATTTGCAGGTTATGAATGTCGGGGGGGAAACGTGGATCACGACCATACATAGCTCGAAATGGGCTGACCCGGGTGGATGCTTGCACCGATGTATTATATGCGTGGACGGCATATGGCAGAATCTCGTCCCAATTGGTGTGGAGGGGATCGACATAAGAGGCGATTATCTGCTTGATAGTCCTGTTCATGCGTTCGGTAAGTCCGTTTGTTTGTGGGTGATAAGGAGTGGTGAAGAGTTGTTGAATGCCGAGTGATTTTGATAGGACAGTCATGACTTCGCTTCGAAATTGAGGGCCTTGATCGGAGAGGATTTTGGTGGGGCATCCATGAGGGAAAATTACCCGTCGGAGAAGTGTTGTTGCAATAGTGGAGGCTGCCGTGTCCGGAAGAGGTTCGGCTTCACACCATCTCGTTAGGTATTCTGTAATCACTAGTATGTATTTGTTTCCTTTCGTGGATGGTGGGAAGGGACCCATGAGATCCCAACCTATCAATTCGAACGGGTGGGAGACTGTGATGGGGTGTAGTTGTCCTACCTTTTGTGGTACCGTCTTTATTTGTTGACATGTTGGACAGGTTCGAGTGTAATTGGATACATCTTGTCGCAGCTTGGGCCAGTAGTAGTGTGTGCGGAGCTTGAGGAGAACTTTGTGGAAACCGAGGTGGCCGGAGAGGGGATGGTCGTGGTAGAAAGAGAGGAAGTTATGCTGTAGGGATCTAGGTACGTAAATCCGTGGTTGGTGATCTGTGGATAACTGATGTAGAATGTTGTTGATGAGTATGAAACTTGACTTTGCCGTGGTGCTGGTGGGACTTTTCACTTGTATAATTTGCAGTAACTTTGGGTCATTTTGTTGTGCGACCATTAACTGCTCCCGATGGATAGGAAATGCGTCGCCCTCAAATTGAACTTGTACCGCTTGATGTTCGGCTCGGGAAAGGCTGTCAACGACTATGTTTGTAGAGCCTTTACAATAACGGAGTGTAAACGTGTACTCTTGAAGTGCGAGTGCCCATCGCAGCAACCTTCCTGGTGGGTGTTGTTTATGTATCAACGACACTAGTGGCTGGTGGTCTGTTTCTACTTCTGTGTTCGAACCGTGGAGGTATGGATGGAATTTTTGGAAAGCCCACACTATCGCCAGTAGTTCCTTTTCTGTTGTGGAATAATTCTGTTCAAATTTGGTCAAAGATCGGCTGATGTAGGCAATGGGTTGCCACTGCTTTTCTTGATTTTCTTGTAGGAGAACAACACCTAGGCCTTGGTTTTAAGCATCTGTTTGTAACTTGAAAGGGCGTGAAAAATCCGGATGGGCGAGAGTAGAGACCTGCTGGACCAATGTTTTGAGCTTCATGAAACTCTCTTGGCAAGCATTGGACCAAATGAAGTCGGTACCCTTTGTGAGGAGATGGCGTAACAGCGCTGTTACAGCAGCTAGGTTAGGTACGAATCTGAGTGAGAAATTTATCAGCCCCAAGAAGCTTTGTAACTTTTTTATTGATGTTGGTTGTGGGAATGCCATGATTGAATTTATTTTTTCTGGATCCATCTGAATTCCTGCAGCGGAGATGACGTAGCCAAGGAATTTCAGCTATAATGTTGTATGCGTTGCAGGACTCGTCGGAGCGCGTGCAAATGTTGGGGCCATGATGTCGTGTGGATCAAAATGTCGTCGAGGTATACCAATACCACTTTTTC
>CAKZGI010000040.1 GCA_936914905.1 uncultured Trichormus sp.
GCGTTGCAGGACTCGTCGGAGCGCGTGCAAATGTTGGGGCCATGATGTCATGTGGATCAAAATGTCGTCGAGGTATACCAATACCACTTTTTCGATGATCAGGTCTTGAAAAATCATATTTGCCATTCGCTGAAATGTGCTTCCAGCGTCTGATAGGCCGAATGGCATCCGCTGAAACTGGAAAAGGCCTTGGCTGGTCCGAAAGGCTGTTTTATGGGTGTCACGCTCATCCAATGGGATTTGTCAGTATCCTGAAGCCAGATCTAGAGATGTGAAGTACCGGGACTATCCGAGTTGGTCCAACAGATCGTCTATTCATGGGAGTGGATATTTGTCATGGATAGTGATCTTATTTAGGGGGCGGAAATCGACACAGAAACGGTAGCTGCCGTCGTCCTTCCGTACTAAGTGAGGCTCGGATACCCATTCACTGCTTGAATGACGGATGATGCCTTGTCCAAGCATCTCCCTCACCGCCTTGTTGATGCGCTCTTGTTCCAAAGGAGAGCGACGTCGATGGGCCATGTATACGGGGGCTGCGTCGCCAGTTGGGATGATGTGTTGAGTGGGATAATTGACCTTAGCCGTCTGTGCAGATGGCTGAAACAGTGAAGGGAAAGCTTGCAATAATGATCGTATGTCATGCTGCCTTTCCTCGGGTGAGACTATTCTATGTTGTGAGTTGATTGGTGTGCATGTTCTCGTGCGATTGATGAATAATGGAATTGGAGTTGTGCTTGGCAATACTAGGTGTTGTGAATCGAAATGCAATTGAGCGCCAGTTTTTATGAACCAATCACATCCTACTGTGATAGGAAAAATCTGACGAGGTAATACATAAAATGCATGAGTGAATGAGTGTTGTGCAACGGACAGTGTGCAGAGTGCTTGTGTTGATGATGTATATAAATCTTTATTATCACCAAACAATACCTTGATGGTGGATGCAGGTTGTACTGGGAGATGCAATGCCCGAACTAATGTTTCATTAATGGATGAAATGCTACTACCGGAGTCAAGAAGAACCTCTTGTTCGCTGTCCCCGATCCGCATAATTGTTGAACAGATTAGATTCTTGGAAGATGTTGATGCTTGAATGTGGGGACGTTGCTCTTCCACCATCGTCCCTCCTACACGTTTCCCGGTAATTCGGCCAATGATGCAGTGTCGGCCCAAGTGATTTGAGCATTCTGTGTATGGGTTTTGTTAGTCTGTTGCATCTTCCATTTTCTGCAGTGTTTGCGAACATGGCCATAGAGGTTACAGTGGAAACATCGTGGTCGTCCGTTGGCATCTCGTTCGAGCAGCGACCTTCTCTGTGATATTTGGGCGTTTTGGACATCAATATCCATAGGGCTTGGGCCCCCATCATGTGGACGACTAATTGGTATTGCGGGGGGGTTTGTTATATCAGGTACCGATGAGGACTCAATTATTTGGGCGATTTGGATTGCTGTTTGGAACGTCTTGGGGGCCTGATCGCGAACTCTCCGGGCCAGATCGTGACGCATACGCGGCCAAAGCAAAAAGAGCTTCATCTTGTCAGACATTGCTGGGTCTATCCGTAACAGAAGTTGGTTCAGCTTGGCCCCAAACTGGGCTACCGGTTCGGAAGGTTGTTGGCGTAAATGCTAGAGTTGGTGTAATGTTGTTTGCGCGACGTCCTGATTTGCGAAATTTTCCACCAATTTGTCTCTAATCAGGTTCCAATTATTCTTTGTTGCCTCTTCTTGTTGAATGAACCATGTTGCAGCTATGTTTTCAAAAAGTGTTCTAGCCTCCATTGCTTTTCTTGGATCGTCCCATTGATGATAACTTGCTACGTTGTCGAAATGATCCAGCCAGGTAAGCACATCTTCTGTTGGTAGACCCGAGAATGGCTTAGGTCGGATCTTGGAGTCTCTTTGAAAGGTTTGTTCTTGTCGCTGAGTTAGCATGGTCATGAGGGCCTGATTCGTGTTGTTCATTTGCAGAAACATGGCGTGTAGCATCTGTTCCAGAGGTGTTGGGTTGTTCTGAGCCATTAGAGGATGAAACTCGGGGTGCATAGAGGCATCTTCATAGGGAGGGGACTGTATGTGGTGAGTTTGGTCAGTGAAACTCATGTTGAATTGCCCGTTTTCTCCACCAGTGTAATATCTTCTTGATTCCTTCTCATGAACAGATTACAATCAGATCCCCTCTCTATGTCTCCATCTTAGACCTTTATAGCTCACGCAGGTTAGTTGCCAAGATTGGCCAGTTAGTTGTCAGTTACAAGTCTAGTTAGTTGAGGGTAGGCTAGTTAGTTGTGGGGTTTCACACTCATTAGTGGGGCGCTTTACAATATGATTTTATTAAAATATCATAGTTTGTAGAAAAGAGGGTTTTGTACCAAAATTTTAGCATAAAATCCTCTTTTTTACAAGGAGTCGTTGCCAAGCAT
>CAKZGI010000041.1 GCA_936914905.1 uncultured Trichormus sp.
GCCTTATCGGTCACTGGATTTCAACCACGAGACACATAATACAGAAGTATTTCAAACTACGCCAGTTATCAACTATCCAAATGAACACTTGTATACTCGTGTGACTGAGTTTAAATACCTGACTGGACAGGAACACTCTAAAACTAGTATCGTTTATGAGTTTCCTAGAACTGAGGGAGATCCCTATTACCCTGTACCGCGTCCTGAAAATCAGGAGATTTACAAGCAATATAAAGCTTTAGCAAATAGCACTCCCGGAATATATTTTTTAGGAAGACTAGCAACTTACAAGTATTACAACATGGATCAGTGTGTAGCTCAGGCCTTATCTGTTTACAAGCAAATTATTGTCAAGGTTTGAGAGATTCATGGTTTGCATCCCTGTACTTTTAAAAACCAGGAGAACACCAAATAAAATTACGCAGAGTACTTTCAAGGTTAGTTTGCTAGGAATTACAAGTTGGTATTAAGTTATGATTATCAATCCAAAATATCCGGTGGAAATTTAGGGTAGTCTGGAGTGTATGGTTGTTAATCATGTGGGTGAGGAATATTTTAACCAGTTAGAACACAATGGTCATGCAAGGCGTTTGGATGATTTAGAGTTGTTTACTTAATTAGGTATCAAGATTAGGTATCAAGAAAATCCGCTACCCCATAGAGTGAACATCGCAATGAACAATTTGAGGTAATTGACTAACTCAAGCAGTCTGATCAAGTCCCAGACAATCCGGTCATGAGTATGGACACTAAAAGAAAGAATTGATTGGGCAGTGATACCGAGAGGGACAACTTGTACACCCAGGAACAATTGAGGTGTTTGACCATGATTAGCCAATCCTTCCTACTGAAATTGCTATTCCTCACGGAATGTACAACATCACAAACAATATGAGAGCTACATCAAGATTAGCACCACCCACAATACTAGTGAATTGCTCTGTGACTCGATTCGCTACTGGTGGAACACCTATGGCAAGGTATCTTATCATTCAGCAAACTCGATTCTACTCTTATGTGATGGGCGCGGTAACAATAGCTGTCTCTATTACATGTTCAAACAGGACTTATAGGCGTTAGTTAATAAACTGTGGCTATTGAAATTCCCATCCCTGATAATCCGCCTTATACCTGCAAGTACAATCTGATTACGCATCCTTTCTTTCCTCATATTTCTCCTGTGTGTCAGGGGCTGATTTTTGAGAGTGTCCAGACTCTAAAAGTCCTCATGGCAACAGTAACCACCCAAACTGGACTCAAACTCTTGACGACTATTCTCTACAACACCTATCAAACCGGCCAAAAGGTGGCTCTTGACTTCAAAAGAAGTGAAGTATAGATATTTGCGGTATCAGATTAAAGTAGGCTGCTATTTAGCCTAACAATGCTTTCAAAAGAATCAGGTAGATAACAATGCAATTTAATCTCTGTAGGGATTTAACATTACATCTTACCCCTAATTTTAATAAAATGAACAAAACAAGGCACATCCTTTATGAGATGCACCTTTCATCAGTTACTTATTGGCCCCTCATGCAGAAATTTCCATTTGTAAATTGATGCTCACTGCCTGTAATTCCTTCGCCTTCTCCTCCGGTAAAGCATCATTAGCAAACATCCCAGCTGCAAGTTCTGTTCCCGCCAAAAACTTCAGCTTGTCACTGGTGCGATATGGCGGGTAAAACTGGGCGTATAAATGTGCTCCAGGATATACTAAACCGTCCGTAGGAGCTTGAAACCAAGCCATAAGGTAAGGAAACGGGCGATGCCACAAGCCATCATACTTGAGAGTGACAGTTTTCAATGCCTTAGCCAGTCCCAAACGTTGTTGTGGACTAAGTTCCATAAAACTACTCACTGGCTGAATAGGTGCAACCCAGACTTCATAAGGATAGCACGCACATACTGGGACAAAGGCTATCGCATCTTCATCCTGATATATGATTCGTTGGTTATCAGCAATCTCTTGTTGAATCAAATCTTGTAGCAAACTCCTCTGATATTCCTGATAATACTTCTGCTGCATAGCTGACATCCGTGCAGGGATAGGTGGTATAAATGGATAAGCATAAATTTGTCCGTGGGGATGGTGCAATGTAACACCTACCTCTACACCTTTATTCTCAAAGGGCAGAACGTACTGTATTTGGGGGTTCGCTCCCAGTTCACGGGTCCGATCACCCCAAACTTCCAATAGTAAATCCAAGTGCGACAATTCTAGAGAACTGAGGGAAGCATTAACATCTTGGGTAAAAACTACTACTTCACAAGCTCCATTAGCGGGTAAAGTCTCCACGATAGTATCTGGTGGATTTTTCGCTGTGAGAATCATTGATGGAAAGCGGTTATCGAACACCGCTACGTCATACTTACCTTGGGGTAGTTCTGTAGGAAATTTGGGGTCAATGGTTGGCGTAAGAGGGTTATATTCTGGGGGTGGCATAAATGTCCGCCCTTGACGGTGACTAGCATAAGCTACCCATTCCCCTCGCAAGGGATGCCAGCGCAGGTGAGGATTAGCTTGGACTGGCTCTTTACTAGGGCTAGGAGCTTCTAGCTCACTAGCAATTGGGTAGCGACTGTATAAAGTCAACTGCCGACCATCAGGCTTTAACAGCTTGTGGGAGTACATAGTTCTTGTCGTGCAAGGGTTGCAGCGCGTATTGCCTCAATGGGAAATTTTGGTGTGCGATCACTGTACAATAAGCCGTTAGCTTCTTGGAAAGTATCTGCAAATTGTGTGTAACATAAACCGCTAAATAGCTCAATGTCATTCACTGTTTTGAGCAAAGCAGCATATTTCATTTCTAGTTCAGAGATATTTGAGCAGCTTTCATATCCCCACGCTTGATCTGCACCAGGGTGGTCATGTGGTATATAAGCAATCCCACCAAACTCAGTCAACATTATTGGTTGTCCTTGATGGGGATAGTTATCGAGGGTAAGAATGCGTCCACCTGGACGGCTACGCTCAAATAGATCTGACGTCTTGATATCAGGTCGATAACGATGGGCTAATCGCTCAAGCTTCTTGTCATAGTCGTGTATAGCAAGAATATCTGTATCTGTACTTTCCCAACCATCGTTACCAATGACTGGACGAGTTGGATCAAGGGTTTTAGTCAGGTGATACATTGCTAAAACGTAGTTGCGATGAGCCGCAGTTTCAACCAAATTTGGTACTCCCCAGGATTCATTAAAAGGAACCCATGCCACAATACACGGGTGACTGATATCTCGCTTGATGATTTCCGTCCATTCACGGGTCGTACGTTCCACAGCTTTTGGCGTGAAACGGTAGGCACTGGGCATCTCCTCCCATACTAACAATCCCAAAACGTCTGCCCAATATAAAAAGCGAGGGTCTTCAATTTTTTGGTGTTTGCGGACTCCGTTAAAACCCATAGCTTTGACTAGCTCTACATCACGGCGCAATGCTTCATCATCAGGTGGAGTCATTAATGTATCAGGCCAATAGCCTTGATCAAGAACCAGGCGCAGATAGTAAGGACGGCCATTAAGCATAAAGCGATCACGCTGGATACTAACAGTGCGCATTGCTGTATAGGAATGCACATCATCTAGCAACTGATCTTTACACCATAACTGAATTTCTGCATTTATCAGCGTGGGCTTTTCTGGACTCCACAGGAATTCATTCCTACAGTCATCAATACCTGGATCAGCTAAAGCAATCCGGCGGCTAATTTCCCCACTGAATACCTCGTATGTATCGTAGGCTAATGCCAGTCTACCAACGCTCAATTTCACTTTTATTTGTACACCCGTTGTAGGTACATCACCGGCTAGCCCAACTTCAAAGCCAATTTCCCAGCGTTCGCAGTCAGGTATCCAACGCAGATGACCAAGATAGGTTGTACCTACACGTTCCAACCAAACAGTCTGCCAAATTCCAGTAGTCCGGGGATACCAAATACTATGGGGTTTCAACTGCCAATCCTGCTTCCCACGAGGTTTAGCAAGATCATGGGGGTCATCTTGTGCCCACACTGTTACTTTCGTTGTACCACTGTCATTCAAAGCATAGGTAATATCGAGGCTGAAAGAGGTATGTCCCCCTTCATGCTCAGCTATATATTGATCGTTGATCCACACACGCGCACGATAATCTACAGCACCAAAATGTAACAATAATCTACCATCACCAGTTGGTGTAGCAAATTCCCGCTCATACCAGCAATTTGAATGAAAACCCTGATCACCAATCCTACTTTTGATAGATTCAGGGGCAAAGGGAACTTCTATATCATAAGACCAATGTTCAATATCTCTAGGTCGAACGCATCTTCCTTCGTCATCAAACGCGAATTTCCAAACACCATTTAAGCTTTGCCAGCTAGAGCGTTTTAACAGTGGACGTGGGTGTCCTATTGTTTTTAAGTCCCAAAACTTACTATCAGCTTTAGAGGGTAGTTCAACTTCACGATCTTTTAAATCTAACAATCTCATCAGATTTCCTCCTTATCCTCCTTATCTAGAAATTACTAAACCCCTGCTATTAGGTTAAATTTAGACAAAAATGTTTGGATTGTCAGATAGAGTATGAGTTTTCACCCGATTATTTATTGATTGTTTATAGCGAGTGGTACTGTATTTCTATAGTAAATAATACTACTTCATGCACTAGACTAGATATTATGTTGGGGCATGAAAATAGTTTATTTGCTATTAACTCGTGACATTATGACACATACATTACTAATCTTTGCCAGGAGAAATAAAAAAAGGTTTAAATTTAGTTGGATAACAAACTAACATAACTCTGCTACTCCACAAAGTGGATAGGAAATAAATTACGTATATTACTTATATAAATCCATTTATGAGCCAATTTTATATGAGTCCAATTTCAAAAGTAAGTAACTAACAAAAAAAATTAGTAGGACCTGGAATAATAGAAGAAGATAAGTTATTAGTGAGTATTGACTAATGTTTTACTAAATTCGCCCAAAATATAATACCTATTGGTTGAAAACTCAGCATTATTGATAATAATGAAAGTGAATAGTTTAAAACCAGTACTTCTGGTTCTGTAGATTGATTTACTAAACCTTTACACATCCATCAACTTTAAAGCACTGCTATCATTAGGTCTAGTTTTGAGATAACAGTAGGTTGTAGCTAAGTTTACATAACCGAGAGTTTCCTTCACCAGCACTGGATTAATCCCCAACTCAATAGCATGTGAACCATGAGTGTGACGCAACCAATGGACCGGAACTTTATCACTCAGCCCGACTGGATCAAATATTTCTCTGATAATCGGATGTAGATTTTGGCTGTCAAGATGTCCTCCCTGTGGTTTATCTAAGTTGTCGGGTGTCTAGGATATCATGTTTCTCATCAAGAAAGTAGTCCCATTATCTTCTACTATCTGGGTGCGGTCTGCTCAAGGTGTAAAATATGACCTCAATCATACATATGCTGAGCCGGAGTATAGAGTATATAGAAGGAGTTAGTCGCACCTAACCCGCAGGTAACGTGTTGTCCAGGCAGAAGTTATTTTGGTACAAAGTGTTCCCCAACTATGACGAGTTAAGCTGCCAAACTACCCAATTAGTAGTTCCCTTTCTGTTGTTGTAAGAGAGTGCATATTGATTTTTAACCATCAGGTAATTATCAGGCTTAAGTTTTGTTGGCGTTTTACTAATGGGATTTCCCAGCTGTAAATGCATACTTACTTAATAGGAAAAGTTCAACTAGTGGTCGCACTTAGGACTGAGCCAATGAACACCCAACAATCGACACCACAAAAGCCGCTACACCCTAGCTTCGAGAAATTCCCATAAGATGCAATTTTAGAGATTTATCTCACTTCTGTATTCCTGATTGTATTTCCTGGCTTTCACTAAACTAGGGTTCAAATTGTAAAGTCTCCTGCCGCATCATTCCTGATTTTTCCTCTCGCATTGGATTCTTTTACGCATCCGTATAGGATAATATAATCCTGTACTTTGGTTAAATTCCCAGTCTAGATCTACTCTATCCTTGCTCTTCTCTTACACTATGTATGCCACAAAAAGTGATGATAGCAGATCAACTTGCTTATAGGTTTCTGGATCTACACTAAGTCTTATTGCTAAACCTTCTTCCGTTAGTGGTTCAATATGGAGAATAGATCGTTAACTGTAGGAATTGTTTAGGAATTGTTGTTGCTGTATGATTTATTGTGTTCCCTCTGTTAATTTCGAATTACACAATTGCTTCAGGCAATTGTGTAATTCGGGCTGTTATCTCCTCAATTTTTTAAAGTCTGTGTTATCAGATTTCGCTTCCCTTTATGACTGAAGTTTGCTTAGTCGAGAGGAAATAGCCGATATATTTTCAGAAATAGGAGAGTTAAATATTTCTCAACACTTGCCTTTATCCTAAAATTTAGGGTTTTATCTAAATTATGAAGAGCAATTGCATCAAGTACATCAAGGTCATCTAGAGAAGCGTTACCGTCTAGATATAGCTCAATAAATCATGTGACCGTAGCTTTTACCATCGTGCCTTGAGACTTAGCAACGGGTAATAAATTGCTCCCATTTGCTCCCATATCTTTCATATCTTTTGGTCATATTTAAAAGATGCCAGCTTCTTTCTTCTTCCTATATTGCTCATATCTAGGGAAACTAGACTGTTTACCACCAAGTGAGCGCGTTATCCATTATGATTTGATGAGCGCACGAATATCGGAAGCTGGGTCTGGAGAACCAAGATGCTCCACTCCGCCATTCCTATTCTGAAGGGCTATCAATATCAATACTCCGCCATTCCTATTCTGAAGGGCTATCAATATCAATAATATCAATAATGAGGCTCTAAGCACTTAATACTTAATTATCTATACCTAACGAGGTAATATTTGGGGAGCTAGTAAAAGTCAAGTTATAGCATGCTTAGCTACATCGATAACTAAGTATTCTGATGCAGAATGTCAGGACAACCGGGATGTAGTGGCGCAATTATTCGTATATAGGCGTAACGAAAGTACCCAACGTGCTTACAAGAAGGAGATGACTCTAATGCCACCAACTGAGAATAGTAATGTTGGAGTTTTTGTATTTGCAGTAAGAGCAAGCAGTAATGGTAGTGTTGAAGTACAAGGTGAAACTGATAGTATCAAAGTTGTAGAAGGCGACAATTAATCGGTGGTTGGCGACAATAAAATTGTTGGCCAATTTGGCACGGAAGTTGTAGCTATACAACTATTCCCTAAAGAATCTAGAAGTGTAGCGGGATACGCAGCGCATTGATAGCAGAAGGATAGTACTTATACTTGGATAGTTTGATAGGGAGATGTTAATTGGTAAATGTTTGGTAAATTTCATTATCAAAAGATATATCAATTAAATGTGGGTGCTTTTGATTTTTACGGACGCAAGTGAAGGGTTTCGGGTAAGCGCAAGGGGACGAATGAAGAAGATTTGGATATGTCCAATCTGCCAATTTTTATAGCGCCAGATTTTCATAATGCTGGCCATAAATTGACTACGGATGCTGCTTATAAAATAGTGTCAGCAGCCTTTAAGAAGTTAGGGGTAAAGAAACTGACGTTTTCCTCAACGAGTCAGAGATTAGGCAATTATAGCGGTATTGGATACGACTGACCGGAATATTAGAAAGGTGGAGAAGTTAAGCCATCATGCTGAGGCTAGAACGTTGATTATTTGTAAAGATAACCGCAATAAAGATTTGTGGGAGACGTCAGATTTGCTAACTCTTATGAAGAACTTATGCGAATAAAAACTAGTCAATTGGCCAATTGTAGTAGATTACTCTTATTCAGAAATTTGTGATTAAATCGCTACGTGTCTTAGAATTAGGGAAGTTAAAAAATTTTATTTACTCTTTATTATCTCTTGGTTGAAGTATCTCTTGTGGAGGATTGAGATCTTATGTTAATCGGTTTGTATAAGGGTAGACTTTATCAAAGTATTGTAGTTGGAAGGAAGAAAGACCGTGTTAGATATTGATGAAATGGGAACTAAGGAAATACATAACCTTCTACAGAAGATAGAGTATGGACATTTAGGCTGTACATCACAAGGACATCCGTACGTGGTGCCGATGCACTATTATTTCGAAAATCCCAATCTATACATCTTTACAACCGAAGGAATGAAAACGAAGTACATTGATTTAAATCCAGAGGTGTGCCTACAGGTGGAAGAGATTCATGACTTATCCCATTGGCGCAGCATAATTGTCAGGGGTCGAGCCTACCGCCTAACTGAGCAGCAAGAGTTTACTCATACAATGCAATTGATCAAAGCAAAGAATCCAGAGCTTTCACCTGCGCTAAATCGAACGTGGATAGATGCTTGGGGACGAGCAAATATCATTGTTATCTACCGTATTCATCCTAGCGAAATGACGGGACGAACAACTCAAGGGGTCAGTAATCAATCATGATAGAGTTGTCAAGATAGATGTAATTTGATTTTCCGTCCCGATTCGAACGAAGGAGTTCAACCATAATTTACAACTCGTTACAGTTTGAATATATCGGTGTGCGAAACTGCTCCAAGTTTCGCACACCGGACATTACTGAGAATGATACGTTGATCTTTACATCTCCTACAGGCAGTGCTCCCGTTTTAATTCACAGTTTATACAATGCTGCGTTGGTCGATGAGTTGAATCATTTGATTTGGGTTGTCAAATCCTGATTGAGAACAGATTAATCTTACTGTCCTGATTGAGAACAGATTAATCTTACTGGAAACTCCAAAGTAAAACGAAGATGTCCATTATATGGGTTAACTATTTGTATGTTTTTTGAAAACTTATTCACATCCTCACTAGAGGAAAAATTTATTTCGCCTGTCATTCGCCAATCCCGTAAAGGAGTAATTATTGGTGCAGGTCAAGTAGGGATAGCTTGCGCTTATTCGCTGCTAATCCAAAATATCTTAGATGAAATGGTAATTGTTGATATCAATAAGTATAAATTAGAAGGGGAAGTCATGGATTTAAATCATGGACTATCCTTTGTTGAACCAACGTTAATCAGAGCAGGAACTTTAGCTGATGGTGAGAATGCAGACATTGTTATTATTACTGCTGGAGCCAAGCAGAAGTCAGGAGAAACCCGTTTAGATTTAGTAAACAGAAATGTAGAAATTTTTCAAAGCCTAATTCCAGAAGTTGTGAAATATTGTTCATCGGCAATTTTGCTTATTGTTACCAATCCAGTGGATATCATGACTTACGCCTGTCTCAAAATTTCTGCGTTGCCTAGTTCTAGGGTAATTGGGTCGGGAACACTCTTAGATACTGCACGTTTTCGCTATTTGTTATCCCAAAAGTTACAACTTGATGTGCGTAGTTTACACGCTTATATTATTGGTGAACACGGTGATAGTGAAGTTCCTGTTTGGAGCAAGGTAAATATATCTGGAATGCACCTTCTAGATAAAAAGTTGGAAGAAGGTAAACAGATAGATTCCCAATTACAAGAAATTTTCACACAAGTGAAGAATGCTGCCTACGAGATTATCCGGTGTAAAGGAGCAACTTCCTATGCCATTGGTTTGGCAGTAGCCCGAATTACACAATCAATTTTACGTAATCAGAGCCGAGTTTTAACTATCAGCAGCTTTATTAATAATATTCATGGTATTCAAGATGTGTGTTTGAGTTTACCTGCAGTAGTTAACCGTCAGGGCGTTACAAGAGTTTTGAATCTCTCGTTGAATCAAACTGAATTACAAGAGTTACAACATTCTAGTAGAATTCTCCGCCAAACTATTGAGCAGCTCAATATTTAACTGTAGAATGGTATGTGTAGATTTTTCTATATACTTATTGCCCATTGTCCGCTAGACTATGAGATAGTCTATGTGTTCGGAGTCACCTATAGTGTAACTAGGAAGTATTTATCAGATAATTTACATTCAGGGGGGATGATAGGGAGAAATTTTCCACGATAAGAGTCTAAGGATTGATGAGGAAGTACGTGATCTAACGGTAAAAGAATAGGTTGGTGGCAGTGACAAATACCACTATCCATATTTCAGGATTTCAGGTTTTTGGTTTTCGGGGTTAGGGGACGGGAAACACACCTTATGTCCTAATAAAAACTGATATTGATTATATTTCAGACTATAGACCGGCGCAATTAGATAACGATAAGTTGGAGAAATTAAGGTATTATGTAATCGTTTAAGGCCGGATAACCCAACAAGAAAACAACTGCTTTAAATATAAAGAAAGCTTGCAACAAATAGATAGAAGGTACAACACGCAGGATTGGCTCTCCAATTGCTTTCTCTACCAAAATTTGACATTACGATTAAGAAATTGCTAATACCACATTACTTAAACGTTTTAATAAACATTATGTTTAATTTCAGTAGCTTTTCAGTAAAACTACAAAACTACTAAGAAATGAAAACATATATGCATGAAAACTTCTTTTCTTATGACCATATATTAGTACGCTCGATCTATACTCTTAGTTCTGTTTTACCCAAAAATATGTGGAGTTTTTGTTGTGCTTTGACAACTTAGCGGGACTTTTTAGCTAGAAATCTTTATTATCTTCTTATGTTCGTACGTGCTGGTTTTTAACCACTCTGACATAGAGGGTTTAACTACCAGCTATTGGTAAACTTATGCACGTTAAATTAGCGACTCAGATTCTAAAATTGACAAAACGACTGCACAACCTCACAACCTCAGAAATTCTGAGGTTGTGATATCATATCAGGTATCAAATCGGGCCTTGAGTTCCCTAATGGCCTTGTGTTCTTCTGCAGTTAACTGTTTCCAGACAGCAGATTTAAATTCCTGAGTCCATTCTTCTGTAAGCAAGGCGATTAAGTCCCAGGATTGATCGGTAACATATTCCTTAATCAGTACTACATTGCCCATAACTTTCTCCGCCTCATTTGCAAATACGGCTTTAGCAGATTTGGAAGACTTTGGCTTTGGCTTTTCTTGGGGTTGAACTTCGGCTGATTGCTGTGATGCTACCTTATCTTCCTTTAGAGAAGAAGTTGGGGCTATATCATCACTGGACTGCTGACCTGATTCTGTTGTCAATAAGTCTTTTTCCATAGCAATAAGGTTCTCTCGCACACCAGTTTCCACATCAGTTGAATCGGCTGTATCGCCTGCTGTAACTTCGTTACACAGTGACCACACCAGTTTAGGAGCCTCTACTTTATTTTCTGTATCAACATTGGGATTGATATCTGACTTTGGCTCCTCATTCCAATCCTCTTGATCAACTTGATCAACCCAATCAACCCTTCGGTCTTTTGAGTCGATATCTGACTTTAGTTCTTGATTTAAATCTGTACTCTGAGTGCTCTGTAGAGCAGAATCATTTTTTTCATCCAATCCCTCATAACTGGTATGGTTGCTGTGGAAATCCTGATTTATATAGCCTTTTTGGTATGGAGGTTGGTGTGCATCTGGTGTGGAATTTTCATTTATTGCTATGACTGTGCCAGTAATTGACATTGGCATAATATCAAAACTAATTCCTTGGAGTGCTTGTAACTTACGCTTACCCGATGGGTGAGGGACGGTGGTTAATTTGGCTTTGGGCCATAATGCTTTAATTCGAGCTAGGGCTTGGTTAATCGCCTTGACTGTTTTATCACTAGGTTTAGACTGCTCCTGCCAAATTGCTTTTACCTTGGCATTACTGGACTCCTCAAAGGACAAAGTACCATTGTCAATGTACCAATCTTCCAGACGTTGCCAGATATCAAATGCAGTCACGACTCCACCTTCTTTGTAACCTAGCCCTGTATCCTTACAAAATTGGAATAAGTGTGAGTTTTCAGCTTGAATATCCTCTAATGCTGAAGAAGTGCAGCTGTAGTCAATACCCTTAATTATTAATGCCTGAAGTCCAGCAATCATCTTATTTAAAAATGCTGGGGCAACACACTCACGCACAAAATCTAAGTCATAAGCGAACCGGGGGTCAGCTAGTAACTCATCGGGGTTGTTGAGGTCAGGATTGATTTTAAATGTTTTGCGGAAGAGTAGGGCAGCAATGCGGTCAATAGTGGCTTGAATTGTGCCGTACAATGGAGGGGTTTCATTCAGGTTAAAGATGCCTATAGCTCTGGGCTCATACTCGATGTGGTCTTTGCCTTTACGCTCAGAGTGTAAGATGTTACCAGTAGCAAATAGCTTAAGCGATTGAATTTTATCGATTCGTGTGGTCTGTGGGTTCTCTGATGCCCAATTTACCCTGCTGTTGACTAGGGGGGCTAATGCAAATTTCCGCCCTTCATCATAAGCAACAAAGTCAGCCAAGGAGCAACTAGTAATATTTTGATGACCGTAGATGATAGATACTACCTGCCTAATTGAATCCTTACCATTTGCACCCAAGCCACAAGCCAGTATTACCTTTGTTTCTCGTCCGCGACGCTTGCGAACTTCCGCTAAATCAAGACTCGCTCCCAAGTTCCTTAATAAGATTTGCTGTTGTGGAGAGTCTAAACATTCAAGTAAGCGATCACAATGCTTAGAGTCAGCAAGAGGATTATACTTCACCAATGGCTCATAAGTATAAAAGTGCAAGTCTGGGTTGTGTTCTTCTAATACAGGGTCTGGTATGGAGCCTGACCAGTCAATGGCTAAGACGCCATTGGTGCAGTTAACTCCTGGTGGATTGAGTAATTGGGGGTCAATTTCCACTCGTAGCTTTACCCATTCCAGCAACTCTTTTACTTTGTTGGGCTTAGCATAGGGATAGGTGATGACATATTTGTCACCGTTTTTCTTAACCACCGGATATGAATTACAATAATTGGTAATACGCCGACGCTCGACTGCATCAGCAGAGTATCTGTAGCCTTTGCCATGCCAATAGTACAGCTTCCCATCGGCACAGATCCATTTTTTCTCACCGTAAAGGGTATTGAAGCCTTTTTGTAGGAATGTGCTGTCTGGCTCCTCATCGCCCAAATCCACTATATCTGATGTGTCTTGGGCTGATTGTTGTTGCTCCTTACTGGTAATTTTTTCGATTTCCTTTAGTAGTAGTTCTACTAATTCATCCCCTGTCATGCCCTCTTCCAAAATATCTACTATGTCTCCTTTATCTTGCAGACTGGGTTGAACTTTCAGCAAGTCGATCGCAACAAAATTTACTCCAGCTTGGTGGCAAATTTCTTTTATTCGCTCTTGTTTCTTCCAGCCCGTTTCATCATTATCAGTGCAGTAAGCTAGTAAAAAATCTTTACCCGTACTGTGCTGGATTTCGGTTAATGAATGGAGTATGTCACTGTCAGAACTCCCGCCTACCCAAGTAATACTGGCTAAGTTTTGTAATCGGCCGGCTTCGACGCATTTTTCACCTTCATGGGCTAGCAGTACTGGGATACCATTTGTAGCTTTGATAATGGGGATAACCTCATCTTGTCTGTAAGCGGGCCATTTTCCTTCTTTCTTCCAGGCAACTTTATTAGTTATGGAGTTAATTTGGCTGACTGAGAATGTTTTGATTCTGCTTTTTGGTACCGCGGCACAGGGACAAGAAAATCTGTGAGCTTTTCGCCCATTCCCATAGTCGTATTCAACTACTGTAATTTCTTTTAATTCCTCTGGTGTAGCTCCCAAATCTAATAACCTGATGACGACAGACTTGGGAACTAAATCAGGTGAAAAGGGCTGTGGTGTGGTGATTTTAGCATTAAGTTTGCATATCCTTAACTGTGATGGATCGATATTTAAAATCTTGGGTACTGCTACTAGTTTTTTCGCCTTGATGGGCTTGAGCCTAAGTTGCGGTGTGTAAGTACCAAGTTTTCTTTCTTCTAATACCTCACTCCAGGGCTTGATTGCTTCTCTAATATCTCGGTGAAGGCAGTTGTTATAACAACTGTATTTGCCATTACTTGGGTTGATGCTTAGATTATGACCACCGCAGGCTGGGCAAATGTATTTATTTTTCTCTTTGGCTGATTCTAGCTGGTCTATGAAATTACGAATATCAAAGGAAGTGATCGTTCCTGACATAACGGAGCAATCAATTGTTTCATTTCCTTCCAGAAGGTATACCATTGTGAAATCCTTATGTGGTAGATAATTTAGGTTTTACCCCCCTGAAGATTCACCAAGGTTTTAATCAAATTTCTCTATAACCCGTTGCTACTGTTCATCGGAACTGATATCATTAAATTACAAAGAAATTTGAATAATTTTTGGGGAGTGTCTTCTCGGACTGCAAAACAACTTGGTAACAACAAGTTGAGTACAGGGAGGCATTCTTTTCTTACGTATATTTTTTTCATCAATACTTAGAAAAGACGAACTATAGCTATACTTCTTTTTCATAACTTAGAATTAGAAAAGACGAACTATAGCTATACTTCTTTTTCATAATAAGTGATTTTTAATAAAAATAGATAGTAACTTATTTAAGTTACAAGAATAATAAAATCATTTATTTTCTACCTTCAAGGATAGATATAGATATAGCTTTACTTTCAAAGTATTTTTTTTAATAGAAAAAGACAGCTATATATCACCTGACCAAAAAATTAGTAAGGTGACATGAAAATAATTATGTTTATCTCAAGTGTTCCCTAAGGATTGAAGATGTAGTAGTTTAAGGAAATCGGTAGTACGTAGATTCTAAATAAGAATACTTGTGTACTAGGCCAAAGTTAATAGCCATCACTGCTCATCCTCTGGGATCTCCAAACCACGACTTAGTAAACCATCTTTAATTAAAAGTGTTGCCATTTGAGAAACTGTGCGGCTTTCTTTTTTGGCTAACTCTGTGACGAGGTTATAAATCCCTATTGGGGTAACAATGCTAAACTTCTTACCTTTATACATAGGATCAGATATTGTCGGATAATATCACCATTGTAACTAATAGTGATGCGGAAATCTATAACTTTGCTAAACTTCTTACCTTTATACATAGGATCAGATATTGTCGGATAATATCACCATTGTAACTAATAGTGATGCGGAAATCTATAACTTTTGCATTCAGCTAATAGCAGCTATTTACAGTCAATAGCGGCTATCTTATTATGAAGTAAGTACATAAGTTCTTTTACTTGATAATCCAATTCTGAGAAATTAGGTTAGGCTGGACTTTTCAATTGAAAATGCCCAATGTATAGATGAATGATGGTCTAATCGCATTAAAAAATGCGCCAACTCTTAAATACAGTACATTACTACTAAGAGAGATGAAGGCAGGGATCACTGATTGTATAAGGTTGAGCAATGAGGCTTTGATGGTAAAGTCATTGTAAAAGTAGCAATATTGCCTAAGGGAAGCGTGAAACTCAAGCCCAAAATCACAATTTTGCTACGATATCAGATCCACAAATATATTGTATAAAGCGATAGCCATCTGTGCAATAATCTGAATCCACAGATAGTTGGGTACAATTGAACTGTATGGATGCACAAAATATGAGTGGTTAAAAACATTTTTAGAGCTACCAAACAGGATACCCTCAGAGGATATATTTGTGCGAGTATTTGCACAATTAAATACGCAGTAATTTCAGTCTGGATAAAAACACTACATATCAGGACAGAAGGTGAAGTTGTGGCAATTTATGGAAAAATTTTATATGGCTTTCATGGTTAAAGTAGTGCATGGGTAACTACAAATAAATTAGTGTTAGGATAGGTCAAAGTAGACTCTAAATCGAATGAGATTACAGCTATCTCAGAATTAATCAGTGATATTGAGGATAATACTAAAATACTTGCTAAGTCTATCCGTAGTCATTGGGGAATAGAAAATTCAGCGAAGAAATCTCGATGAAACTAGGATTCATAGGAAAAACTATCCTTAAACTGAGATTGAGGATATATGTCTGTGAGGATATATGTCTGTAATGATTATGAGGTTTTCTTCCGTGAGACAACAGATGGAGGTATAGTTATTAGCAATGTTAGCAATAACTCAACTTCACAAGAATAACCCATATCCCACTCTGTACAACAACATAGGCAGGTATTATTACCTACTGAGTTAGAGAAATATCGTCAAATCTAATAATAAGCCAGTTTAGTAATGACAGAAGTACTATAAATCCCCCAATCTACATGGACAGAATATTAGTTAGTGGGCGCGGGTACAGAAATGTTGTGATCGAGAAGTTTATATCCGATTTTGATATTGGTAACTGCTAAGAGGGGTGTTTACCTTTATTAGGAACTAAGGCACCATGAGCATCTCAACTGGGAAGGACTCAACGGGAAATGACTCTCTATTCTATGTAGTTTATTATGCTTTAACTCGAGTCTATTAATAGCTCGGCTTCCCTCAGTTGATCTGCAAACACCATCAGGAAAGAGTTATAGGTTATTTACTGAGAGAGATTATAGCTAATCCAATAATAAGTGACTTTTTAACAGAAAATATAGAGATTCCCTCGAATCCTAGCTTAACAGGTACGAAGGTTAAAAATACTTTTGTCATTTTCAAAGATAGGAAATTAGAAGATCTCACTTTTGATACAAACTTTTCTAGTGTGAAACTTTTCTAGTGTGGAGGTACAAGGAAAATTACATCCTGTATCTTTGGAAAAATGACTAAGACATTGACTAGCAATTATGACTTTCCAACAAATATTCAATCAACTACCTGAAACTCAAGCCAGTGCATCAGGAAGAGTTAACTTACTGGGTGAGCATACTGACTATAACGATGGTTTTGTCTTACCAACTGCGATTCCGCAACAGACAACGGTAAAGCTTGGTTTTAGTGATGACGGACAACATCAATTTTACTCAAGAAATCTGCAAGAACGTGTCACTATTTTAGATATTCATCATACACCTTCTGGATTTGCCAGTTATATTTTTGGTTGTATTGAAGTCTTAAAACAAGCAGGATATACCATTCCCTCATTAAATGTATATGTACAATCATCAGTACCTATAGGTGCTGGTTTATCTAGTAGTGCAGCGTTAGAAGTAGCAACACTCAGGGCAATTCGTCAACTCTTAGATTTACCAATTGATAATGTGGAAATTGCTCAACTTGCCCAACAAGCAGAAATACACTATGTGGGTGTACAATGCGGCATCATGGATCAAATGGCTTCTAGCCTTGCCGATACTCAGCATATTTTGTTTTTAGACACTCGTACTCTAGAACGGCACGTACTACCCTTTCCCAACAACACAACGATTTTAGTTATAGATAGCGGTGTACCCCGTACCTTAGCAACTAGTGGATATAATCAACGGTGGGCTGAGTGTCAGGAGGCGAGGCAATTATTAGCAGTTAAGGCATTAAGAGATATTACTGTTGCTAGTTTAACAGAAATATTACCAGAGCCATTAAACCATCGCGCTCGTCATGTGGTGACAGAAAATAACCGAGTTTTAGAAGTTTTGCAGGGAGTAACACCTGAGCGTTTTGGTGAGTTGATGAACGCATCTCATACAAGTTTGCGGGATGATTATGAAGTTTCTGTACCAGCATTGGATACATTAGTAGAAGTCTTACAAAAAACCCCAGGCGTATTTGGTGCAAAGCTAACAGGTGCAGGTTTTGGGGGTGTTTGTGTAGCATTGGTAGCCTTAGGTGAAGAAAAAATCATTGCTCCTCAAGTCCTCAAGCAATACAAAAATGCAGGTTATGCGGGGCAAATTTTAGTTCCTAACTTCGAGGTGAGTGATGCAGTCTAATGTTATTTTTGGCAGCGTTGTCACCAAAGGTACTGATCTTCGAGGTTGATTTATAGGATACTTCATCACTCTAGATAATGATTAACATTCAATCTAGATAATGATTAACATTCAATTACAGCACTAGAAATTAAGTGGCGTGTGCATCAAGCAGGAGAAAGTAGAAGCAAGTGGGTAGTAAATAATCAAGCTACTACACTTTCTATCTTGATTAATGGTCAATTTCGCTTGTAAATTGAGAGTAGAGAGATTACTTTATCTGGTGAAGGCAATTATATTTTGTGTTGATTTAGCCTTTTACACAAATTTAGCAGCCTGTCTGAATCACACCACCAAATAATTACTATTGTCCCTAATGTTGTTAAGCCAAATATTAAGAAATTTAGGGGAGTGTGGTTGATGATGATATCTACAACCATTACCACATTTGTAGTAATTACTAAGGTATAAAGATTAGTGAATGCCTCTAATTTTAGCATTCTAGATATAGCCTTATTAAACATATAGGAAACTCCAACAACTAAGCTTCTTGTATCCTTAATAAGTTGTAGTTATCTTATACTAATCAACTAAGCGTAAGAAAGTAATCCCTTTTCACTGTACAACAATTTTTTGAGATTCATAGAAGGTTTTACGACTACATTTAATTTGTAATTGTGTAAGCATAAATAAGATCTATGATTTCATGTGTCTGTAAGATTATGACTGAGCAGTGGTAAATGCAATTTTACTTAAGTCTATATTTTTATATAACAATATAATTGTACCTTTATATAAATAATATTCATAAGATAATCCAGTTGAGCTAACAGGACTTAAACATTTTCAAGGTATAAACAAGTCTCAAGCCCATGCAGAGCAAAGAAAATAACCAAACATTCAAAAATGATTAAAGCCTAACTTTGTATAATTAGCAAAATTACTACCTGCACATGAGCAGAAGCCAACTTTAGGAACACTGGAAGTTGGTTTGGGAAACTTGCACGCTGAAATTTAACAGAGATGTGTATGAGGTAATAGCTAGCATCGACTTTACCTAATTTTTTATTGTCTGGTTATTAACTATTGCAAAAAATATCTGTTGTCATCCTGTAAAAGAATGGCCATTGGGATGAAACTTCACTCTTGAGCAAGAAGCTCTTCAATTTGAGCCAGGAGTGCTTCTAGCTGATTCCACTTGTGCTGGTCTTCCCAAATTCGTATCTTTTTAACTCGGCGGATTGTTCCCTCTAAATGCTGTTTTCGTTCGTTAGTATCAGATGTTGGAAGTTGAGCTTTTAGCCGCGATTGAATTTGAGTTAAAGAAAGATTTTCACTGATGGCAGCTTTTAATAGTTCTTGACGTGCAGTTTCATCTTTGAGGCGGGCAATTACTTTGGCTTTTGTATAGGCAATCTTTCCCTGACGTAACTCTACTAAGACATCCTTAGGAAGGTTTAGTAAAGGTAAACGATTTTTCACAAACGATTCCCATGTCATTAGACCCAAACTAGTGAAAGTTTCTTCAACTAATTGGGCCTCTGGGTTAGGCATAACGTTATGTCTATATTTATCATTTTTATCTGCCGCATTCTTCATTTTATAAAGTAAGGGAGTTATATCGTCAACATTACCTCCCAAACGGAATACCAAAAGTTGTAAAATTCCCTCTGTTTCTTCTACTGGGTTCAAATCTTCACGACAGAGGTTCTCAATCAGAGAAAGCTGCATAGCTTCTTCATCGCTGAGTTCTCGAATAATAACTGGCACTTCACTCAGATTAACCTCTTTCGCTGCTCGATAGCGTCTTTCGCCAGCTACCAGCTCATACTTGTTTTCTGGGAGGAGACGCACCAGAAGTGGTTGTAGAATTCCGTGCTGTCGCACTGATTCTACTAATTCTTCCATAGCTTGGGCATCAAAGTAATACCTTGGCTGTTGTGGTGGTAGACAAATTGCTTCAATAGAAACTATTTCTGCTACTGGTTGAGATTCCCCAAACAAAATATCTAAAGTCTTCATTTGTTGATAAGGGTGATCACGCCTGCTACTCATGACAGTTTCTCCAAGCTTCTAGCAATTTGTTTGAGTATAGGTACAGCAGGATTTTTTCGATTATATACAGCCAGAGGTACATGATCTTCCGATGCGTCAGCAAAGGCGGTAGAACGAGGTATTGCTGGATAAACAACACCTACTTTCGCTAATTGTTGGTGTATTGCTTCTAACGTACGAGCATCTTGAATATTCCGACCATCGTACATAGTAGGGATAAACCCAGCGATCACCAGCTTCCGGTTAGGACGCGATCTCACCCGTGCTACCGTACTCAACAATAATTCAGTACCACAAAATGCTTTGTACTGAGTTTGAGTTGGAACAAGGACATGAGTTGCTGCTACTAAACTAATGTAACTTAAAAGTCCCAAACTAGGTGGACAGTCTATAAGTATGAAATCGTATTGGTTAATTACTGGCTCTAAAGCTTCCCTGAGTCGGATATCCCGCATATCTGCCATTACCAATTCTAATTCAGCAGCACTCAAGTTTATATTGGCAGGAACTAAATCAATACCATGAATTTTAGGGTGAATAGGCAGAGGTAAAGAATGCAAAATTGCATCATAAATAGTCTGCTTTAGTGACGTGGAGTCTAAACCCATGAAAGTAGTCAATGAACCCTGAGGGTCCATATCTATTAATAGTACTTTGTTTTTAAGCTCTTGTAAATGGTAAGCGAGATTCATGGCTAAACTCGATTTACCTACACCACCAGATTGATTAAATAGTGTAATTATCCGATTCAATTGAATTTTCTCCGACAAGACAGTATTTACGTAAAAGATAAAGTGGTTAGTACAACAATAAACCCCTTTGTTAACTAATGAATAACGGTTGTGTGAGAAAAGTCATTTAGATACAGAAAATCCATCTTACATCAGACTCTTGTTATAACCATAGCAACAACTTAGGTAATAAATTATTTTTAGCTAAACTACTGTTGAACTGGCAATCATTATTATTAGATGTATCCTATTTCGCTTATATGTATCCCAATTCAGTTAATATTCCTTTAATATTCTGTTCACAACGGCATTAGAATTAGTCGTTTGATTTTCTGCGTATTTGTCCAAAACTTGAACAATTTCATTTAAATATCGTTAAATATCGTGTTGCATTATTTACTATCTGTTTTTCCTGAGGGTCTATGAAAGTAATCATAATTTTTCCTATATCTACATTGTTAGATCGATACATCTATGATACTTCTCTTATAATTAAGATGAAACCACGCTAGTATCAACTAATCTAACTATTTCTAAAATAAATACTTAATATAAGTATTATAAAAATAATAATCAATACTAAGATAGCTGACATGGCTGCACCTTAATTAGTATACTGAATATATGGAAGGTCAATACATTAAAACCGAATCATGACATATAAGATGCGATAACTATCTTTGAGATAGTAAGCCTCTGCAAATGTTAGATTCTTGCATTTATGAATTTTAGAAAAAGAGAGATAAGAGAAAGAGGCGAAATAATTACCAAGGGCTAGCAACACCAAATAACGGCAGCTACTAGCTTTATTAAGAAACTACAAGAGGTCTATTGATCACTTGCAGACCAGAAGTTAAATTTAGAAGCTTACATTTGAGTTAAAGATCACAAAAAACACCGAAAATATATAAGATATAAGGCTCTATATATTTCCAAAGAAATAATTGTGCAATAAATCTAATAATTATCCCCTGCTGAAAGCACAAGGATATACAAAGTGAAATCGCCTCTACATAGGATAGTAACAAACAATAAATAGGAAACTTCTGTTTAAGATGAATTCAAATCTTCATATTTGGACGCTGACACCTCAAGAGGTATACAGAGCTTTAACAACTACTCCCCAAGGTATCAGCGAGCTAGAAGCCACTTTAAGATTAAAACAATCTGGTTATAACGAACTCCCCGAACCAAAGACACGACCTTTAATCCTACGTTTCACCGACCAGTTGACACATTTTATGGCGTTGCTGTTGTGGGTAGCCGGAATTTTAGCGTTTGTTTCCCGAACACCAGAATTAGGTTGGGCAATTTGGGCAGTGATTTGGATTAACGCTATTTTTAGTTTTTGGCAGGAGTTTCAAGCTGAAAAAGCTTTAGTTGCCTTAAAAAAAATCTTACCTTCCCAAGTCAAAGTTTATCGTGATGGGAAATTATCTGTAATTCCTGTCCGTGAGTTAGTTAGCGGAGATGTGATACAGTTAGAAGAGGGTGACAGAATTCCTGCTGATGCCAGACTTATTTATAGTCAGTCTTTATATGTAGACGTCTCCGTACTCACAGGGGAATCTGTACCAGTTCCACGTGTTTACGAAGCTGTCAAGACGGAAAACATCCATGCTTCTGAAGCCAGTAACTTAGTGTTTGCAGGTTCTACAGTTACAGCTGGTCATGCACTAGCGGTGGTATATGCAACAGGTACACATACAGAATTCGGTCAGGTAGCCCATCTCACAGCCCATGTAAGGCGGGAAGCTAGCACTTTAGAAGTGCAAATTTCCAGAGTAGTTTACATCATTACAATCATTGCTTTGAGTATGGGTGTAGTGATATTTTTATTAACTAAGTTGCTCGGAGGAATGCAGCTGAAAGAGAGTTTCGTTTTTGCCATTGGAATTATTGTAGCATTTGTCCCAGAAGGCTTATTACCCACTGTGAGTTTAGCCTTAGCAATTAGTGTGAAGCGCATGGCTAACCAAAACGCTTTGGTGCGTCGTCTGTCTGCAGTGGAAACTCTGAGTGCGACAACTGTTATTTGCACCGACAAAACTGGGACTTTGACTAGAAACGAAATAACTGTCCGCCAGTTGTGGATTCCCAATACTCAGGTTAGCGTCACTGGAGTAGGTTATGAACCGAAGGGAGAAGTGGAAATCGCGTCTCCTAAATATCAATCTCAGGTGCGGTTAATGTTGGCAGGTGCTGCACTTTGTTCAAATGCGCGGTTGGATCATCCCCCCAATTCCAATCAATGGCTGGCATTGGGTGATCCTACGGAGACAGCATTATTAGTAGCAGCAATTAAGGCTGGACTGAAATTGGAGGAGTTGCAACAACAAGCACCAAGAATTCGGGAAATACCTTTTGATTCCCACCGTCGCATGATGACAGTTTTGCTAGAAGGACATTTGGAGTTGGATAATACTGCAAATTCTGAGTATCTGATTTTTACCAAGGGTGCAACTTTAGATGTGTTGAAACATTCGCGGTATTTATTGCATTCAGGTGAGAAGCTGGAACTCACGCAAACCCAGCGAGAAGAAATTCTGGTGGCTAATGATCAACTGGCTAGTCAAGGTTATCGTGTACTGGGAGTAGCAACAAGTCAAGGTGGAGGTGAATTAAACGAGCTTAATAATAATTTGTTGGAACAGGATTTAACTTTCTTAGGATTGGTGGCAATGATTGACCCACCACGACAAGAAGTTACAGATGCAATTGCTCTTTGCCATCGTGCAGGTATTCAAGTGACGATGATTACAGGTGATTATGGCTTAACAGCAGCTGCGATCGCTCAACAAATTGGTTTAGTCAACGGCAAAGCTAGAATTATCACAGGAGAACAATTAGGACATCTTTCTGATACTCAATTGCGGCAAATACTCCACAAACAGAAAACTGGGTTAGTATTTGCCAGGGTGATCCCAGAACAGAAACTAAGGTTAGTCGAGGCATATAAAACCCTTGGTCATGTCGTCGCTGTCACTGGTGATGGTGTAAACGATGCTCCCGCCTTACGAGCTGCTAATATCGGTATTGCAATGGGAATTAGCGGTACAGATGTTGTTCGTGAAGCTGCCGATATTGTTCTTATAGATGATAACTTCGCCACTATCGTTACTGCAATTGAACAGGGTAGGGCAGTATATCAGAATATCCGTAAGTTTATGACTTATATTCTCGCCTCTAACATGGCAGAGTTTTTACCATTCCTAGCAATGGTGTTTCTAAAAATACCTCCGGCTCTAGCAATCCTCCAAATCTTAGCCATTGACTTGGGTACAGATATGATCCCTGCATTGGCATTAGGAGCAGAGAAACCGGAAGCTGGTTCAATGGAGTTACCACCACGAAGAAAATCCCAACCTCTCTTAGATTTAACCTTACTCCTACGTGCTTACTGCTTTTTAGGACTGTTGGAAGGTTTGGTAGGTATGGCAGGATTTTTCTTAGTTTGGTGGACGTGGGGCTATAATATTACCCAATTACAAGCTCTCAGCCCCAGTATTCTATCTCACTCAGCCGATGCTGTCACAATGGCTATTTATAATCAAGCGACAACAATGACCTTAGCCATAATAGTGATTTGTCAAGATGGTAACATTTTTGCTTGTCGTTCCGAACGGGTTTCAATTTTCCAGTTGGGGTTTTTTAATAACCACCTCATTTGGATAGGAGTTGTTGTGGAATGGTTTATCATTCTCTCAATTATTTACTCTCCTACCCTACAGAAAATCTTCTCGACTGCACCTTTAAAACTATCCTATTGGCTGATGTTATTAATTTGTCCCCCGTTAATATTGATAGCTGATGAAGTACGAAAACGAATTATTGTCCAAGTCAACCGTACAGAAGTCCAGAGTATTAACGATTGATAAAATCAAGAACCAATCACGAACACAATACTGTAAGGAAAGTGGATTAAATAACCTGTAATTCTGGTGGTTTAGGGGTGTAATTCAATTGCGGTAAGAATTTATCAACAACAATCTTTAGATTTGATTTGAAGTCAAGAGAGCCACCTTTTGGCCAGGTTTGATAGGTGTTATAGAGAATAGTCGTCAAGAGTTTGAATCGAGTTTGGGTGGTTGCCGTTACCATTAGGACTTTTAGAGTCTGGACACTCTCAAAGATCAGCCCCTGACACACAGGGGAGAAATATAAGGATGCGCAATTGGATTGTACTTGCAGGTGTAGGGCAGATCATCAGGGATGGGAATTTCGATGGGCAAGTTCATTAACTAACGCCTGTAAGTCCTGTTTAAAGATGTAATAGAGACAGCTATTGTACCGCGCCCATTACATAAGAGCAGAATCGAGTTGGTGTCCATACTCATGACCGGATTACCTGGGCCTTGATCAGACTGCTGGGGCTGGTCAAGGCCTCAAATTGCTCATTGGGATATTAACTCTCTCCTGTTGCTAGTGTCTTCACTGCTTTGGATTTGATTTAGGAAAGTTGTGTTTCTTGAACAACTGGTCTACCACTATCACACTTACTTCTATTCCCTCATGTCCCAGCAATCTAGCAATCTCATCACCCTTAAGATAAGTCCACTTGATGGTTTCATCCATTCGTGAAGCCGCTGTGTGGCCCTCCAACACTCCCAAATACCCCTCTTCTCAGGAAGCAATCATCTCAAACGCTGATTTCCCTCCACCTATGGGTTGGCGAATCCCCTCCTACTTAACTACCTTTTCCTCCTCAAGTTCCCCCAAGCCCAACTTTCAGGTTTCCTGATGGCATAACTAACACCAAGCCACGGATTTATGCCTGGCTGCCCTACCCTACTTTTACCGCTTCAATCGCCGCCGATATACGGCTATCCTTCTGTGACAACGACTTATAGTTGCATTTGAACTTCAATTTCACCAGGGTCAGGGGGCATCATCTAACAGTGTTGAATAGCCATTATTTTAGTAATTTTGATTAACGAATGTGGGTAACTCTTTTGATATATGGAATATCTACCTATAGTGGAAGTATAGACTAAGGAGATTGTCTAATGTTAATAATTACATATTAAAAAAGATTTTATTCTGTTTAAATAATTTTTGAATAGAAATACTCCAATAA
>CAKZGI010000042.1 GCA_936914905.1 uncultured Trichormus sp.
TCATGGTTGCTAATCCACACTTGTTTATCCTTATCTTCTCCTAAAACTTGTCTATTTTCCAATAGTGGATGCTCCCAAGACGGTTCTGCGGAATGGAATGTTTATTGGGATGCAGTTTCCGCAGCAAGAGTTTGGGAAACGCAAATTGAAATTATTATGTGTCCTTTAGATTTAACAAAAAATGTACCAGTAACATCAGAGTTAGTGGGGAAAATGGGTAAACAACGTGATTATCCGATTTCTGATTTAGCAGGACAATATTACGCCTTAGTTATTCCTCAATAATATTATTGTTGGGATGTTTTGGAAACAGCTTATTCAGGAAAACCTGAATTTTATGAACTGCTAGAATTGGAAATAGAAATTATTACTCATCGTGTGAGTCAAGGAAGCAATAAAGTATTACCGACTGGTAGGAACATTCAAGCTATGAATAACGTAGATAAAGAAGCTTTTTATGATTATATATTACAACCCTTGAGAAGGTGAAACTTTCAGAGGAAGATACTCGGATTCTGATAATAATCTTGTTCTTGTTGCTCAACATTTTCCTTGAATGCTAGGTAAAATCTTCTAAATCATCTACTATGATAGGTTCTTGAGAAGTATGACAAACATATAAAACAGATACTATAGTATCTCGAATTGTAAATAACACTCTGTAAACATTCTTAGATTTACGATAAAGCAATTGAAGAACTTCTTCTGGAAGAATCTCATGTTCAACTGCTAAAGCACAACGATGAGGTTTATCTTGTGACGTAGGAATAGCATTCATCAATCCTCGAAACTAGCTATCAGCAAATTCAGGATTACGTTCTCGATACCAACGATATGCTTGCTCAATCTGCTTTTCAGCAATTGGAGTAATTTCAACTTAAAATGTCATATTTCTGTTGCATTTCTTGAATAAATTCTGCAAGAGGACGACTTTGACCACTATTGAGTTCTTCAAAACCCTGTTGAATACCAGCAATAGTTTATAAATGCTCAATTAATCGACGTATCTTCCTAGGGTTGATTTTACCAGGATCTAAAAAGATAATGAGAACCTGGGTACTATTATTAGTATTTTCGGGGAGTTCGGTAAATTCAATTTGTCTGTCTCGATAAATACCTTCGACTGTTTTTAGCATAAGTCTTGTGGTGTTAATCATTTTCCCAATTGTGCCATAAGTATTTTCCAGTGATACTTCTTTTTAAATTAACTAGAAATAGTTTTTCTACTTCCTATCAAGGAACTTAAATTGAATCCCAGAAACAGCGGCGCTACAGTTTCCGGAACGGAAATTTTTCCTTTAGTAATCTCTTCAAGAACGGAATCTGTAGGAACTAAAATAACTTCAATTTCTTCAGAGATATCAAGGTTTTCCTATTCTCCAACCTTTACCACATTTTCAGCAATAAACAAATGAATTAGATTGATATCTTTACTGGGTTTATCCTACAGGGTACCTATTTTTCTGACATTGTCAGCAATATAACCAGTTTCTTTATTAACTCCCTCAATGCTGCTGCACCTTCTTCATCAGCATTAAAACTTCCAGTGGGAAGTTCAATGAAAAAATCTCCTATAGCGTGTCTGTACTGACGGACAAAATAATCATCTATAACTTTACCATTAAGTAACTCTATTTCTTCCTGTCTCACCTGACATAAAGGATGATCTATTAACATTTGAGAACTTAAAATTTTCCATTTGTGTAAATTATTCATTTTTCAGTTAAAAAATACATCCAACAAGCTAAAATTATAACGTTTTCAGTCTTCTCCCTGCGCCTTTGGGTGATCATAAACATTTAACATGAAAATACTAGTCAATCTATTTACAGTCAATAAACGATTTCCCTTAACAATTAGTAGAGGAACAACAGCACAGACCACAAATATTTGTGTAAAAATTATTGAAAATGGCATAGAAGGATGGGGAGAAGCATCACCCTTCGGTTTCGGTAATCACCGCCAATCAACTAATATAATTACTGAAGCCTTGCAAAAAATTACCCCTGTGTTAGAATCATTCAACCCTTGGCAACGTCAGGAAATTGAAGCTGTTTTAAAAAAAAATCAAATTCCTTCCGCAGCTAGGGCGGCGTTAGATATGGCGCTGTATGATTGGATGGGTAAAAGTGTGGGTTTATCTCTATGGCAACTTTGGGGACTGGATAGAAATGCGATTGCACCAACTTCGGTGACAATTGGCATTAATACCCCAGCAGGTGCAGCAACTCGAACGCGAGACTGGTTAAAATATATGGATGTACGTCTGTTGAAGGTGAAATTAGGTTCGAGCGAGGGGATAGAAGCAGACAGAAAAATGCTGTTAGCGGTGCGGGAAACAGCACCAGAAATTGATTTATTTGTAGATGCTAACGGCGGTTGGAGTTTACCAGATGCGATCGCCATGTCCCTTTGGTTAGCCGATTTGGGGATACAGTATATAGAACAGCCATTACCACGAGGTCAAGAAACACATTTAGCCACATTGAAAGAACATTCACCTTTACCAATCTTTGTTGATGAAAGTTGCTTTACCAGTGCTGATATTCCCCAATTAGCAGATTATGTAGATGGGGTTAATATTAAATTGATGAAATCTGGGGGTTTGAGTGAAGCTTTGCGAATGGTACATACAGCCAAAGCATACAGTTTAAAAGTAATGTTTGGCTGTTATTCTGATAGTTCTCTAGCTAATACAGCAGCTGCACAACTTGCACCTTTAGCTGATTATTTAGACTTAGATAGTCACCTGAATTTAATTGATGATCCGTTTACAGGTGCATCAGTAAAAGCAGGACGAGTTTTACCTAACGATTTACCTGGTTTGGGAGTACAATATAGTGCGTTTGCCCCTTAATAAAAAGATAGCAATTCTACTGCATGAAGGACTGAGTGGAACTCAGGGGAAAACAGGATTATCGATTTTACGCTACAGTGAAGCCCCTATTGTTGCAGTCATAGATCGGGAATCTGTAGGTAAATCTGTCCCAAAGTTAACAGGTATCAAGCGCGATGTTCCCATCGTCGCCTCTGTAGCCGCAGCTTTACAGTATAAACCGGAAGTTTTAGTAATTGGTATAGCCCCCAAAGGTGGAATCGTACCAGATAATTATTGGCCGGATATTCAAGATGCGCTGAAGGGGGGAATGTCTTTAGTTAACGGTTTACACACACCTTTAGCTAATATCCCAGATTTAAATGCACTATTGAAACCAGGACAGTTAATTTGGGATGTCCGCAAAGAACCACCTAATTTAGAAGTTGCTTCGGGGTTAGCCCGGACTCTTCCCTGTCGTAGGGTGTTGACGGTAGGAACAGATATGGCCATTGGAAAGATGTCTACTAGTTTAGAATTACATTGGGCGGCTAAGTTGCGCGGTTGGCGTTCTAAATTTTTAGCTACTGGTCAAACTGGTTTGATGTTAGAAGGGGATGGAGTCGCTTTAGATGCAGTGCGGGTAGACTTTGCTGCTGGTGCTGTGGAACAGTTGGTGATGCGTTTTGGTAAACACTACGATATTTTGCAAATTGAAGGTCAAGGTTCTCTGCTGCATCCTGGTTCAACTGGAACTTTACCTTTGATTCGTGGTTCTCAACCAACCCATTTGATCCTAGTTCATCAAGCAGGACAAACTCATAACCGTAATAATCCTCATGTTTCCATTCCACCGCTACCAGAGGTAATTAAGATGTATGAAATTGTGGCCAGTGCAGGGGGTGCTTTTGGTAAAGTTCCCGTAGCGGCGATAGCTTTAAATACTAGGGATTTAGATGAATCTGGGGCTAAGGATGCGATCGCCCAAACTATAACTCAAACAGGTCTACCTTGTACAGATCCCGTGCGGTTTGGTGGTGGATTACTGTTAGATGCAGTCATGCAGAGGTAATCTACTTTGCAAACTTCATCAAGCTAATAGTGTGGGGTAGGGATATGGGGTTTGCAGACAGATTAGAAATTCATATTTAGATAAATAAGCCTTAAAATTGCAATTCAACTAAATCCCTATTAGGGATTGAAAAAGCCACCAAAAAAGAAACCCCACGATAGATGTGGGGAGATGTGGGGCATAAAAAACACAGCTTGCATAAATTAGAAATGCTTGGATAGCAGATTACTTGCCGTTTAGAAATCCAATCAATACCACTCCCAGCATAATAGATCCGCCACTGACTATAAATGAGCAAAAGCGATGATAGCTGTTGACAACTGTGCCATTTTCACCTTCTAGTTGAATTAAATCCATCCAGGGCATCACACCGCGACGAAACCAACCAGGGAAGCAAGGCGATTTTGTGAGGTGGGGTAAGAAGTGTGCGATCACTAAACCCAAAACAGGCATCGATAAAAATCATTTACCGTACGATTAAAATATCGTATACATATAGATTAAATGAAATTATTTAAACAAATCTATCAGATGAGAGAAGTTGAGACAGACTAGTATTGTGGTCAAAAAAAGGTAGGATTTCCAAAGAAAAAACAGGGAACGCCTACCATTAATGACAAAACATATATATTCAAGTCTTGATTTAACCGAATGTTTGAAAGATTTTCAAGAGCAAGTTACGAGACTTTTAGAAAAAAAAACATTCCCGAATGGAATAGACAAACTTTTAAGGCCCATGAAGAAAAGATTAGAGAAGCTGTACTAATGTGGATGAATTTATTGCTTCAGCAGTAGGAGTACATTCTAAAACTCTGGTTAAATAAAGAAATTATCTTTTACGTGCCTATCGGGAAGAACCTTTGAATTATGCTAAAGTTTTAGCCCGTAAATTACCTATTGGTAGTGGAGCTATCGAAAGTTTAATCCGCCAAGTTGTCAATTTAAGAATGAAAGGAAACAGTAAATTTTGGTTAAAACAAAATGCGGAAATTATGTTACATTTTCGTTGTCAATGGATAGCTGGAAGTTGGCATAATTTCTGTAATTCCATTTTTACCTCTTTTATCCATCTTCAAACTGTCTAATATTTTAGACCTACAACTCCTATTTAACAGAATTCTCTATGCTAATCAATACATGCTTATTTAATTACTAGCGTAAGCAGCCTATTCCCAGCAGCCACAAATTATTGAATGCAAGTCTTCTTAGGATATTTTGATAAGATACCTTGTCTTGCAACTTTATTTGTTCGATGTGATTTATTTTACTTTAATTCCAGAAAAATAAATATTTTAGCGATGTCTGTGATTGACGTAGCTAAAAGAATACTTTATGCCCCACCTCACAAAATCGCGTTGCTCCCGATTGAATATTAAGGTAATACCAATAGCGATCGCTAAACCGGTCAAAGGATCGCTACTATTGTAAATTAATATTACACTTAAACCTAAAACAAAAACCATACCAAATAGTAAGGCGATGGTAACACCAGATGCTAGGGCTAAACTACCACAGACACCTGCCATGGCGAAGCTAACACCCATGCTTACTGTACGTCCCGCTTTAGACTTGGCAACTGAGGAAAAAAATGGACCGTCTTGTTCTGACCATTCTCGTACCTGTTGGTTGTCACTTAAGCTTTCATCAGCCACATTTGGTCTGTTAAATAATCTGGAGAATTAAGTTCTAAAGAATTTTCGGAAAATTCCTCTAGGAGATACACTACGTCTTGATAGCGCCCCTGTTGAAAGGCATCTAAGCCCGATTGCAATGATACGATGATATCCCTGATCAAAAGGGTGTTATTTCATTCCATGAATACCCAATAATCTAGGATTCGTCATCAGAATTTTGTAAAAGTTAAAGAAGAGGGAGTTTTAGGAGGGATAAGGCAGGAGGCAAGAGTTCAGAATAAATATTTCCTATTCCCACTGATAACTGTCACCTATTCCAACGGATTTGATATAAGTTAAAGTAAAACGTTTTTGAGCGTCAGGAGCAACCATGTACGTGCTAATTGGTGGAGCAGGCTTAGTAGGGCTGTCTTTGGCTCAAAAATTGGTAGAACTAGGACATACTGTTGCCATTATTGATATTGACCCCACTGCCTGCCGCTATGCCCGTGAACAAGTCGGAGCTATGGCTTTTGAAGGCAGTGCTGTAAGTACAGAAGTGTTGTTAGAAGCTGGAATTCGTAAAGCAGACTCCTTAGCAGCTGTCCTCAGAAGTGATGCCTTAAACTTAGCGATGGTAACTCTTGCCAAGCACTACGGTGTTCCCCATATGATCAGTCGAATGCGTCACCCCGATTTTGTCGAACCGCTTCGTCTGGCAGGAGCAAACCATATTATCAGTACCGTCGAGCTAGCAGTTTCCACAATGGTGAATGCCATTGAGTATCCCCAAATAGAATCAATGATGCATTTTGACCAGGGGCAGATTGAGGTTTTAAAACTCGCTATTCCCAACAGTTGTTATGTAGCCAATCGCAGCGTTGCTGAAATTGCTCAAGATTCTCGGTTTCCTACTGGCTCACTAATTATCGGCTACCAACCTCTTCCTCACGAGGATTTAATGATTCCTAATGGTAGTACAGTGCTAGAACCAGGTTCGACTCTACTGATTGTGACTAAACCAGGATGTTTACACGAAGTTATTGATTTTATCGAAGGTTGTGAGAACAGGTGACAGGTGACAGGTGACAGGTGACAGGTGATAGTAAGAAGGGAATAGGGAATAAAAAAGTAAAATGTTTATGTGATTTGTTGAAAACTCAAATAGGATTCCTATAGTTTGAATGAAGCTATGTCCAAAGATTTATTTTATTTATTTAACAGTCGAAGTGATTTTGCTTGCCTCTTGTCAATCAAGAGACATTCCATCTAAGTTACAACCTAATAATACTCCAGCCATCTCATTTCAAAAAACTGTGACCTTAGATAAAAACTTCAAGATAGCAATGGGTCAGACTATTTATGTTCCCGTCTATTCTCATATTTATCATAACAATCGACAGGAGATCTTTAATTTAGCAGCCACGTTGAGTATTCGCAATACAGATTTGGAACAACCGATCATCATTACTTCTGTGCGTTAATATGACTCAGATGGGAAATTAATAAGGCAATATTTAGAGCGTCCTATTCAACTGGATGCCCTGGCTTCAACAAATGTTTTTATCAATAGAAATGATACCAGTGGTGGTTTGGGTACAAACTTTATTGTCGAGTGGGTAGCCTCAACAGAAGTTTCTGAACCGATAGTAGAGGTAATCATGATTGGTAGTGATTTTCAGCAAGGAATTTCTTTTACCAGTCCTGGCAAGGTGATTAAAAACCAAAATTAATCATCATCAAGTTGGAGTAAATGTTCATCAATAGTTTGTATCCGCCCTCGCATAATATCTTCGGAAAGAATTCGCTTCCGCATTGCTTCGTTGAGCGCCCCTTTTTCTGCAAGCAATAAACGACGGCGAATAGCATCTAGTTTACCAATACTATTACTTTTAGCTGCAAACTCGTCTGGACGGCGATTATAAAATTCTCGCAATACCTTTTCTGCTCCAGCAATTCTTACCTGATAAGCTGAACGCATTTCTTCATAGAGGGCTTTTGGTAATACCCCTGACTTCAACAAGCTATCTAATTCATCCTGTGCTGCTTTACTTGTAATCAGTTGGGCTTGCATTTCTTCAACTTGGTGCTGCGATTCTGAAACTTTAGATAATTTTAAGCGTTTGACTAGCCAAGGTAAGCTTAAACCCTGTCCTACTAATGACACCAACACACTACCAAAGACTAAAGTAATGAGAGATTCTCGACTTGGCAGCATACTGGGTAGGCTCAATGCCAGAGCCATAGAAAGTGAACCCTTTATGTTACCTAAAAAGAGTAAATGTTGCCAGCGCAGAGGAATTGGGCGGTCAAACCAACGAACCGCTGTCAGTAGTGGATAGACTGTCAGAATTCTTCCCGCTTGATAAACTAAAACGGCAAGTAGAATAGCAGGTAAAGTTCTCCAAAGTATCACTAGGTTTATTTCTACACCAATTAGGAGAAAAATAAAGGTGTTGACAGTAAAACTGGCATATTCCCAGAAACTAAACAAGGTAATACGACTGGAAGCGGAAGTCTTCCCAGACAGTCCAAAATTACCGAAAATTAATCCAGCTACCACTACGGCAACAGCGCCTGATACACCCAGAAATTGTCCAACCTGAAAAGTTCCTAATGCAACTGTGACCGTCAGTAAGAGACTGCCTAGGGGATCATCTAAACGGGAAAATATAGGTATGCTTAAGTAGCCTAGTACTAAACCTACGAGACAGCCCCCTACAGAGATAAATAGTAGTTGTTGGATTCCTTCTAGTAATGTGAGTGAACCTGTGGAATATACTTGCAAAATCAGATTGAAGAAAACTAGGGCAGCGGCATCGTTAAAAAGGGTTTCTCCTTCAACAATGGCAGAAAGCCGGGAGGGTACTGGTATATCCTTAAAGACGGCAATCATGGAAACTGTATCAGTGTTTGCTAGAATTACTCCTATCAATAGAGCAGGTATCCAAGTCAGTCCTAGCCCAAATTTTAATAGGACGGCAATAATAGCACTGGAAAGCACAGCCCCAGGCCCCGCTAGAAGGGCAATTGGTTTAAACGTGCTGCGTAGACGGCTGATATCGGTGTTGATACCAGCCTCAAAGATGAGAATTGGCAGGAAAAGATTCAAAACGAGGGCAGGATCTAAACCAATGGGACGAGATAATAGTTCTGTGATTGGCAAACCTGCCAAGACTAAACCCGTAACATAAGGGACTCCCAAACGACGAGATACTAAAGCTACACCAGTGGCAACGAGCAGGAGAATAACTGAAATCTTGACTAATTCGGTAATATTCATTTACATACTGAGCATTTATTTTAATTTTGTTGATAGACGTTGCTAAAGCGATGATTGGCACTAAATCTCATGTCTGACAAATTAGCTATGATTACCACATTTGTGCAATAATTGGTAATTACTTGAGTGTTGAGTGATTTACTAGATTCCCTACTCATTACTAAAAACTCAATGCAAGCTCGTTGTGTAGCGACTACGGTCTTCTAACTCAGCACTCTTTATTGACTTTGGTTATTATAATTAACTTTATTTTCATTATGACTACTGTGCAAGTTACTTTTCCATTAGTTCAGATTGCCCAACAAACTCGTTTAGCGGCTAGTAAGTTAGCTTTGGTTTCGACTGAGGAGAAAAATCAAGCTATTGATGCGATTGCACTGGGGTTAGAATCTGCTAAAGAGGAAATATTGACAGCAAATTTGGCTGATTGTCAAGCGGCTGTGGCTGAAGGGATTGCTAAACCTCTTTATAAACGTTTGCAGTTAGATGAACTTAAGTTAAGAGATGCGATCGCAGGTGTGCGTGATGTTGGTAAATTAGATGATCCTGTGGGTAAGGTACAAATTCACCGGGAAATTGATACTGGCTTAATTCTCAAGCGTATTACCTGTCCTTTGGGTGTGTTAGGAATTATTTTTGAAGCCCGTCCTGAAGCTGCAATTCAAATTGTTTCTCTGGCAATTAAATCAGGTAACGGTGTAATTCTCAAAGGTGGGAAAGAAGCTTTACGTTCTTGTGAAGTCATAGTTAAAGCCATTAAACAAGAATTATCTCACACGGCTGTTAACCCGGATGCTGTGCAATTGCTAACAACCAGAGAGGAAATATTAGAACTTTTACAATTAGATAAATATCTAGATTTAATTATTCCCAGAGGTTCTAATTCTTTTGTCAGACTCGTCCAAGAAAATACTCGCATTCCTGTACTTGGTCATGCCGATGGAATTTGTCATCTTTATGTAGACAAAGCCGCTGATATTGATAAAGCCATTAACATTACTGTTGATTCTAAAACTCAATATCCTGCTGCTTGTAATGCCATTGAAACTTTATTAGTTCACAATAGCATTGCTTCAGAGTTTTTACCAAAAATTGCCGCAGCTTTAGCAGCACAAAATGTAGAATTAAGAGGTGATGAACGCACTTTAGAAATTTTACCTAATCTTGGTAGTGCGACAGAACTAGACTGGGAAACAGAATACAGTGATTTGATTTTAGCAATTAGAATTGTTGATTCTTTAGAAGATTCCATAACCCATATTAGGGAATATGGTTCTCGGCACACAGAAGCAATTGTGACGGAAGATATAGCAGCAGCAGAAACTTTTCAAGCTTTAGTAAATGCAGCGGGAGTTTATCATAATTGTTCTACGCGTTTTGCTGATGGTTTCCGTTATGGTTTTGGTGCAGAAGTAGGAATTAGTACCCAACAAATGCCACCTCGCGGACCTGTGGGTTTAGAGGGTTTGGTGACATATAAATATCAAATGTCTGGTGATGGTCATATTGTTAGCAGCTACACAGGGGCTAATGCAAAATCATTTACCCATCGTGATTTGGAATAAAATTCAAGAAAGTAGCGATGATAAACTGCTGGTAGACAAACAAAGTCCAACTGTATGGATTGACAACAAATCAGGGTTTTGTCTGTTTATCCGTGATTTATTATCGCTATAAGGTCTTATGATAAAGAACACCTATTTTAGCTGACTAATTATACCTACAGCTTCTAGCTGGTTTGCGGTTTGAAAAAGACGTAATTTAACAACTATTCCGAGAGGAAATTATGCAAGAATCTGTAATTTATCAAGATATCCTGCAAAAAGGAAAGTGCGAAGGAAAACAGGAAAGTTTACAAATCGGTAAACAGCAAGGAAAATAAGAAGGAGAGGTGTTGTTAATTCTCCGTTTACTTTCTCGTGGATTTGGTGCTGTTGAACCTAAGATAGAAGAAAGAATTAATCAGTTGTCTAAAACTCAATTAGAAAGTTTAGCAGAAGCACTTTTAGATTTTTCTAGTCAAGCTGATGTGATTCGCCGGTTAGAGGATATTTAACAAGTTTTTCAACCCCTATAAATCCCCCTTGTTTAAGGAAGATTTATCAGAGTTTGAATACATCCATAACCAATTTTCCAAAAGTTTTTCCAGATTCGGGTATCTGTTAAACCAAGGCTTTGAGTAAAGCTTGCAGCTTAAGTTGTACTTCCGCAAATTCCTTATCAGGGTCAGAACCCGCAACTATACCAGCACCTGCATATAGTCTAGCGTGATCGCCATCAATTAATGCTGAACGAATCCCGACAATAAACTCACAATTTCCCTTTCCATCTACCCAACCCAGGGGTGCAGCATATAAACCTCTTTCAAAACTCTCATAACGGCGAATTTCTGCACAAGCAATATCTCTGGCTGCACCTGCAACGGCTGGTGTAGGATGTAATTGGGAAACGATTTTCAACGGATGGATATTAACAGGTACTACAGCCGTAATTGGTGTCCATAAATGCTGAATATTAGATAGTTGTCGCAGACGTGGGGCTAAAATTTGCGGCAATAAACCTAATTGTGATAGACGTTGGGTGATAAAATCAATAACTAGGGAGTGTTCGTGCTTTTCTTTGTTGCTATTAACTAAATTGTTGGCATTAGCTGCATCTTCATTAGGTGTTTTTCCTCTGGGTGCTGAACCTGCTAAAGCATCTGTGATTAATTGCTGTTCTTGAATACTAATTAGGCGTTCTGGACTAGCACCAATAAAATTTTGTCCTTTACCATTGCTGGTAGAAAAAACATAACAGTTAGGATGTAGTTGTCGCAGATTATTTAAAGATTTGAATAAGTTAAAAGAATTATGTGATCTGACATCTAAAGCATCTGCTAAAACAATTTTTATTAAATGATTAGATGCAATTCTTTCTAAAGCTGATGATACTGAATGCTTGAAAGTGTGGGAATTAGTAATCTTATTTTTGTTAAAGCCAGATGGAGAAATTTCAATGTTGGGAGAATAATCTGCTAAAGATTGGAGAGTTTTAACTTTATTTTGTAATTCTCGTAATATGGTTTGAATATTAATATCGGCATGAATCAAATTATTCACCACTAAAGTACAGGATGAATTTTTGACAGCTACTTGAAATTTAGGTAGAAAAATAGTAGCGTCTGGAAATGGATAATCTGCTTGATAATGCTGATCAAAAAAACTAAAACAAGAAAAAAAGTGCATACCTGCAAATGGTTGATTTATATTGCCAAAGTTGATGACATTTCTGAGGCAATCTTTGATAAAATCCTCTGCTTTACTAAACCTGTGTTTACCAGTGATCTCTAATTTGGTTACAGCATCAATGGCTGCAATGGCTTCACCTTTACTTCTATTTTCAAAGTGAAAATTTAATGTATTTGCTTGGGCAAATGTATCCAATACAACTAAAGGATCAATGAAGTCGATTTGTAGAGAAATACTAACAATTTGCTGGCTATGATTTTCACAGCACTTTTCTTGAACTGCTAACAGCAATTGATGCAAATCTTTATAGTCTACAAGGAAACGGCTCCGACATGGTGAAATTGTCATGGATGTGTAAGTTAATTTTTTTTAAGTTATCTTCCTAAAGGGTAATAAGTTGTGTTCCTATTTCTATAGGTAACATATTCAGTGGCCAATTAACCAGCCTCAAATTTTCTTGGTTCTGGGGTTTCCCAGAACTGATGCTGTTTGGTGGCTGCAAAATGTAAAGCCAAGTTTTATGACCATGAGGTAAACCAGCAATCACAAAATTAGCATTTTTTAGCAATTCACCACCGCTAAATGTCTCACTAAACTATAAAATCTAATTGATAAGTAAATTTTTAGTAATTTAACTCATCACGACTGATGACTACAAATCATATATCAATCCCCAAAAACAAATTATGGATGGCGGCTATTAAACCGCCGATGTATAGTGTTGCTATTATGCCTATATGGGTAGGTTCAGGAGTAGCTTTTGCAGAAACTAAAATTTTTAATGGCGTAATATTTGCAGTTTTTATGACTGCGGCGATTTTAATTCTGGCTTGGGAAAATATCAGTAATGATGTTTTCGACTCGGAAACAGGGATTGATAAAAATAAAAATCACTCGCTTGTGAATTTATCTGGTAATAAGCAGTTAATGTTTTGGTTAGGAAATTTGTGTTTAGGTTCGGGTTTGTTGGCGATAATTGTGATCGCCCTTTTGCAAAAAGACCCGACTGTAATTGGTATAATGTTACTATGCTGCGGTTTGGGC
This sequence comes from uncultured Trichormus sp., assembly GCA_936914905.1. Lineage (GTDB taxonomy): Bacteria > Cyanobacteriota > Cyanobacteriia > Cyanobacteriales > Nostocaceae > Trichormus_B. The sequence goes on from CAKZGI010000042.1 coordinate 13,058, forward strand.
TATATGTACCAAGGACCTCCCTTTCGTCTAGGATACCAGGGTTTGGGTGAAATTCTCTGTTTTTTTGCTTTTGGACCCTTGGGAATGGCAGCAGCCTACTACAGTCAAACACAAACTTGGTCTATCACCAATTTAGCCGCTTCCGTGATTGTCGGTATTGTCACCAGCTTAGTTTTATTTTGCTCACACTTTCACCAAATTAAGGATGATATAGCGGCAGGAAAGCGATCCCCTATTGTTCGTTTAGGTACAAAGAAAAGCGCACAAGTCCTAGTTTGGTTTACAGCTAGTATTTATCCCTTGTCTTTGTTGTTGGTTGGATTAGGAATTTTCCCAATTTGGACGCTATTAAGTTGGGTAAGTTTACCCTTTGCATTCAAATTATGTCGTCATGTCCTAGAAAATCACGATTTACCAGATAAAGTCAGTAACTGTAAATTCATTGCTGTAGCTGTACATTTTTGGAGCTGCTTATTATTTGGTATAGGATTTATGCTGGGCTAATGGTTTATCAATTTTCCTATCGTCCTATTAGTAAAAAATTCACTCGTCCTGTAATTACCAACCATGGAATTTGGGAAATTCGTGAAAGCGTAATTATCAGGCTTGTGGATATTTCAGGTAAAGTTAGTTGGGGGGAAATTTCCCCTATTCATTGGTTTGGTTCTGAAACCCTAGAACAAGCTTTAAATTTTTGTAGTCAACTACCGACAGAAATTACACCAGAAATAATTTTTGATATTCCAGATAAATTACCAGCTTGTCAATTTTGTTTTGAATCAGCATTAGAAAATTTAGTAGAAAAGCACGAATCTATAAATTACCAGAATCTCACCTATAGCGGCTTATTACCAGCAGGAAAACCAGCTTTAGACCAATGGAAAACCTTATGGAGACAAGGATATCAAACATTAAAATGGAAAATAGGTATTGATGAAATATCCAAAGAAATAAAAATTTTCAATTCACTGATTCAGAAATTACCCAAATCAGCTAAACTACGTTTAGATGCTAATGGTGGACTTAGCTATGAGTCAACTAAATTATGGTTGACAACTTGCGAAAATCTAGAAAATAGAATTGAATTTATTGAACAACCTCTACCTGTTGATAAATTCCCAGAAATGCTGGCATTAAGTAATGCTTATAATACAAAAATCGCTTTAGATGAATCTGTCGCCACATTGCAACAACTTGAAGAGTATTATCAAAAAGGTTGGCAAGGAATTTTTGTGATTAAACCTGGTATATTTGGTTCACCATCACAGTTAAGGAAATGTTGTCACCAGCATCAAATTGATGTAGTATTTTCATCTGTATTTGAAACTGCAATTGGTAGAGAAGCAGCACTAAAATTAGCAGCAGAATTATCCAGAAATAACCGCGCAGTAGGTTTTGGTATCAACCACTTTTTTACATAAACAGGACTTACGCAACTGGCATATTAGTAGGGTGCGTCAGATGTCAAAAATCTGTTTATAGGTCTGACGCACCCTAAAGGAGACTACAAGAGACTTGAGTGTGACACTTCCGAAGTCATAAGAAAAAGACTCAAACTAGCTGAAAGTTTATGGAACAACCTTTAGACTATCTACAAAACCTGAAAAATCAGGATTGGTTAATTAGTAACAATAGCCAATATTTTTACCAAATAGCCACAGAACTATATTTACAATTATCCCAATTATCAACACAAGAAAAACCACCAGAAATAATTTTGGCTGAACGTGAACCAGTGCGATTCCTAGCCAGTTTCATCGCTGCTTGTGCTGCCAAATGTCCAGTTTTTTTATGTAACCCAGACTGGGGAAAAAATGAATGGCAACAAGTTTTTGATTTAGTCCAACCGGATATAGTTTGGGGGCTAGGTAATATTAGTTTCCAACCACCAATCGCCAATTACCAATCACCAATTACCAATTATATTATGATTCCTACAGGTGGTTCTTCGGGTAAGATTAAATTTGCTATTCATACTTGGGAAACATTAACAGCTTCTGTACAAGGATTTACAGAATATTTTCAATTAAATGCAGTTAATTCTTTTTGTATCTTACCTCTATATCATGTCAGTGGTTTAATGCAATTTATGAGAAGCTTTACTACAGGTGGTAAATTAGTTATTAGTCCATTTAAAGAAGTTAAATCTTATCAATTACCAAATATTAATGTTTCAGATTTTTTTATATCTTTAGTTCCTACCCAGCTACAACGGTTACTGCAAAATACCCAACTAACCCAGTGGTTATCTCAATTTCAAACTGTGCTTTTAGGAGGTGCACCAGCATGGAATGAACTTTTAGAAAAAGCGAGATTTCATCAGATTAGGTTAGCACCTACTTATGGAATGACAGAAACCGCTTCTCAAATTGCTACTTTGAAACCTGATGATTTCCTGAATGGTAAAATTAACAGTGGTCATATTCTTCCCCATGCCAAAATCACCATTGAAAATTTAACAGAAAATCTCAATATTCAAGCTAAATCATTAGCCTTAGGTTACTATCCACAACTTTGGACAAATCCAGGTCATTTCTTAGTTGATGATATTGGTTTTTTAGATTCAGAGGGATATTTACATATTATTGGGCGCAGCAGCAACAAAATCATTACAGGTGGTGAAAATATTTATCCAGCAGAAATAGAATCGGCGATTAGAAAAACAAACCTGATTATTGATGTTTGTGTAATTGGTATACCTGATAAATACTGGGGACAAGCATTAACAGCTATTTATCTTCCTAAACACCCAAATACATCCACCTTAGAAATTGAAACCCAACTCAAAAATCAACTGAGTAAATTCAAAATTCCTAAATATTGGATTCCCCTATCAAACTTACCCCGTAACGCTCAAGGTAAAATTAACCGCCAACAAATACAACAAATTGCTGAAGATTTTCTGCCAAATATGTAATTTTTCTTTACCTATTGAAAACACAAATACACTTTTGGTTAATTCTTAATTACAAATTAAGAATTACGAATTACATAATTTCCTCTCTGGACTTTCTCCTCTCTACAACTTCTGCATCTCTGCGGTTCGTTTCCAACCAAGAAATCATCTCAACTGGTAATTCCTGCTTAGTTCTACTATTCACATCAATACAAACGTGCCTAGTAATTGCTTTGGCAACTATTACATCATTGACCGTAATTTCATAGCTAATTTCAAAGTTATCCATACCTATTTTTTGAGGAATTAAACTAATCATCAATTTATCACCACAATACATAGGACGCAAAAAATCTACATTGGCATGAACAATGGGAAAAGCCACAAATGGACGAGTGAAAAAATTTTGAATATTTATACCTGAACACCCTAGAGATTCTTCGTAGGCTTCATGACACATACTTAAAATATTAGCAAAATAAACGACTCCAGCGGCATCAGTATCTTGAAATCTTATCGTGCGTTGATATGTAAAAATCATGTTTTTAATTTCCTCAATAAAAACAAAAAGCAGGCATTACGCCTGCTCTATAAACTCATGTTACTCTAATTACCAAGGTTAGGAATTTAAGGGGATATATATATCTTCAGAACTGGGGTTCAAGTAAGGACGCTGGAGATCAATTAAATTCTGTGCAAAATGTTGGTCAATTATCCTCATGCGTTCTTCAATGGCATTTTTACCTTTTTCCCAAGCTTCTAATAAGGCATTAGCAACTATTTGACATCGGTTCATACCAAAACTTTCCTGTGGGGCAAATTTTTGGCTTGGTGCTTCTGCTAAACTTAGTCCGGGTGCTAAAAATTTGGTAAATAGGGGAATTTCTGGCTGAAAATAAGATTGGTGCTGTTTATAAACTATCTGAAGAATTTTGTGAATTATGGAATAATCTTGTAGTTCAAAGTGAAGTACGCCTGCATCATAACGCCCATAAGTTGATGGGTTATAAAGAACTTCAAAGCTAAAGGGAATATTGGCGTTGTTAAGATGTTGTGTCAGGCTATCCATGAGTGCGATCGCACCCAATGAAGTAAAATTAAAATAAATTCGCCCTACTCCCAAATTAGGATCTCCTGTATCTTGGCGTTCCTGTCCTAGATTACTAACTGCCAGATAACAGCCATTTTGTAAGCGGTTTTTAGGCATCCAAATAGCGATTAAATCACCCACTTTTGCATATTTTCTACGGGATTTAAGATAACATTCTGGTTCAACATACAATGTTAAATCATTTTTTGTCACCGCTAAACTCCCATCAGGTTCTAGTCGCAAAACTTCCCAATTACAATCATAATGACCATTACCATTATTGTGCTGGTGTAATTGTTCATAAAAGTCCCAATCAATGCCCACATTAGAGTTTTGATCTAAAATTTTATGTGATGAGTAATTCCCATGATTGGCATTTATTGATAAAGCTGTTTGGAGTGAACCATTATAATAAATACCATGTAGAAAATTTCGCAAAAGTAGAGCTAGATATTTATGTTGTAAATCTGATGAATTTTGTTGAAATCTATTTGCTACTGTAGTTGGTAGAGCAAAAGGTTGATAGTTGGGATGTTGAATACAGAAGTTAGGTTCAATTTGGATATTGGCGGCAATATCAAATAAAGAATTTAGGATCTCATTAGTAGAATTGTTTAACATTAATAAATTTGCACCTCCAAATTTATTCTAAATAAAAAAATCTAGAATTACTAGCAACCAAGTAGACGCGTTTTTTCGTGATAAATCCGCAGTAGTTGCTTTTCTTCAGGTTGAACTATTTTGTGGCAGCCTTTGACAGATTCCAGGATTTCGGCTTCGGAACTTCCAAAAACAGTTAATACAGATTTTTCAGGACTAATTAACAAATTTTTGGCTACTTCCAACATACAGATGTGAGTATTATCAAAGTATTTGCAGCACTCAATCATATTTTGAGTTTGGTGAGTTAGTACTAATCCTGTAAACTGAATCACACGCAAAATAAAGTCTTGGCGTTCATCTAAAATCAGGGGGAAAGCCTGGAGGTAAGCACGAATTACAGCCAACATGGAAGATTGAATGATTTCTAGGGGAATCATTGCCAAATTTAGAGATTCTTCCAACTCTAAACTGGCATCTACTACCAAACTTGAAAGCCAAATTTTGATGTAACTTGCTAATAAAGTTCCTAAATCAAAAGCTGGGTCTCCCCAAGCGCAAGCTTCCCAATCAATTACTCTCATTAAGCAATTATCTAGTTGTTGCCAACGGGAATGTACCAAAATATTGTTTAACTGCAAATCGTTGTGAGTCAAACAGCAAGGCTTCCATTCATAAGCTAAGTCACCAATTGCTGATTCTAAACTTTCGTACCTTTGATAGAGAACATGAAACTTCAGTGCTTCAGTGGGGATTTTGCTAAAAATATCTTGATTAATTGAACCGATTCCTTGAGCAGGATTATAAAAGTGATAGCGGAACTGTCCTTGGGGAGCAGTATCCATAAAATCTTGATACTCTCGTCGTTGAAAAGTGGAACAATGTAATCCTGCTAGTGTGGTACCAATAGCGGTGGCAATTTCTGTGGGAAAAATACTGTTATTTTGATAAAATTTACCTAGTTCCACATATTCGCCTAAATAACTACGAACAATAATAGAATTTTCTTCATCAAAATGAAGTAATAATGATGCAAGCTCCGAAATATTGCCAATAACTGGAAATTTTTGGAGTAATTGGTGAAATAGCCACTCATTAAAGAATTGATGGATATTGCTATCAAAATTCAGGCGACGTTCTTGTTTAACCAGCAGTTTACGACTATCCGGCAGATTCACCAATAAATTTCGATTATTACCGCTATTTCCTGGCAACTCAGATTCATATAAGGTGCCATCTTCTGAGCTACACAGACCTACATTTTGCAGATACTGGATAACATTTTGAGAAGACAGTGATAATATCATGTATGATTTTCCTAGTTTCTTAAGTTGCTGAGAGAATTACTGAAGTCAGAGTTGATTTAGACTAATGATGATTCGGTAGGTAATCACAAGGGAGTAAGCATTAATCACGATTGCTACTATCTAGTAATATCTTATCTATGCCTGGTAAACCTGCCAAAATGGCAAAATAACCTTTATTTTTCCTTTAAAGTATACTGAGAATACCATAAAATCTTTACAAGGTTGACATTAATAACTCTAGTATATATAGAGTTCTGTGGTTAAATGCTATTGATCGTAAAGTTTACTAACTAGTTTATGATTGCTAGTCAATGTTCTTGGCTCTCAAGAAACATCTGTTACCGATGATATATGACTGGTGACAGGAAACAGGATTCAATTTTTTGTGTTTATTCCTGATGTAACGAAGGGTTTAAATACTTTTAATTTCACTCTTGTAGGTCATTTTACAGGAGTTATTTATTCATATTTACTGTGATGTTGTAAAAATCATAGTGTTATTTCATAAGATGAATGTACTAATAAATTTACTGGTGTTCAGGAAATGTATATGTTTACTTAAACATGAATAACCCAAGCTGGGAGTTATAGCAGGTGACAGTGTGAAAAGTCTTTTGGTATATGGGTTTTATCATCAATTGATGTCCTAACCGCCTTGTCCGTTCCTATACAAAATAGGGATGTAGGCGAAAAACCTTTATTCTTTCTCCTGGTAGTGCAGCGTGACGCAAGCCATACTTCTGAATTCTGAATAAACACAGGTAGCTACTAAGAAGCAAAGATTTGATTCACTATTACCACTAATGTCAGAATACCAAAAATAATCATCAAGCCCGCAGGCATAAATTTGCGTGTTCTAGCTAGTCTAAAGGGAAAGAAAACTACTAAAATACCAGTAACAAAAGCTGCTAAAGTTAAACCCCAGGTTTGTCCCTGAAGTTGACTGTAGGCAGCAAAGATTATCAAGAAACCGCTAATGCTACCACTTAGTAAAGAAACTTTGCTCTTAGCCTGGATATAACCAATTATTCCACCTACTAATGCTAAAATACCGTAGCCAAAAGCGATAACTATACCTAAATTCATTGTTACCAATAATTCATTTATGTTACAAGGCCCCGGATTGATCCGTGGTATCAATCCGAAATCTGATAGAGTCAGTGGAAAATTACAGTTGATTGATGGATTATCAACCGATGTCTATGGTAAATACCTCTTTTTACACCAAAGTCCAATTTTTCCAGCTTCAAGCAGCATCTCTTTTACTTTACCAATCTGTCCTTCAAGGCGAAGTGCTGATCGCATTTCTTGATCTATTACAATCTATACGTTACAGTGATGCCGATGGGCGGAACTGTCTCCAAGCTTACGGTAATTACTTTCAAGCTTTACATGCCAGCAAAAAAACTTGGGAAGAATACTTAATTCGTCAAATTCTCATTGCTGACAACCCTTTTACTAGATTAGCTCAACAACGACCATTTGCTGATTTACCAAGCGCGTTGGTTGCGGCAGCCCAACATGATTTACAAATATTACAAAATATATACGATTGTAACAGTGCTATTTTAAGTGAGTGGGTGCAATTTGTTGCTCATTTGCCAGTTTCCCCCGTGGTGTGGTATCAAGAATCAGAAAGCATAGAAGTTGATACAGATTTTATTTCCTTATTTCCACAGTTGGAAAAATGGGCGGATGCTCTAGAAAATTTAGTCCATTATTATCAGCAATACGGAACAGGTTTATTTGCACAATATCGGGCTTTTCGCTCGCAAAATGGGAATCTTACTGGTATACCCTATCCTGATCCAGTTAAACTAGATAGATTGGTAGGCTATGAGTGGCAAAAAGATACATTGTTAAAAAATACCAAGTTTTTATTGTCAGGACAGCCAGTATTGCACGTATTACTTTACGGTAGTCGGGGTTCTGGCAAATCTTCTTTAGTCAAATCCTTACTAAATGAAAATGGTCACAAAAACCTGCGTTTGATAAAAGTAACAAAATCAGAGTTAAAAAACTTACCGCAAATTATCGAACAGTTGCGGGGGATACCACAAAAATTTATCATTTTTGTCGATGATCTTTCCTTTGAGGAAGATAATGATGCTTTTAAAGCATTAAAAGTAGTTTTAGAAGGGAGTTTAACTGATAGACCACAAAATGTAGTAATTTATGCTACGTCGAACTGTTGTCACCTAATTCGAGAGTATTTTAATGATAGACCCACCCCTAAGGATGACGAGGAAGTCCATACTTGGGATACAATGCAGGAGAAGCTTTCCTTTAGCAATCACTTTGGTCTAACATTAACATTTGAATCAGCAGATCAAAAAACATATTTACAAATTGTTCAACGTTTAGCAGCACAAGTGGATCTTAATCTCAATCAAGAACATTTAGATTACCAAGCTTTGCAATGGGCAACTCGCCACAATGGCCGTTTTGGATGCACCACACAGCAGTTTATGGACTTCTTAAAAGCAGATTTATCTGTATACAGAGAAAATAAAAATAGTCTGTACTTAAGTGAATTGTCAACTTTTATTAGAAATAATCCCAATCAACTTTAACGACAAGCAAATGTGAAAAATAATGACATTAATAACTACTAATTTGGACAAATCTACTACGCTAAAAACAAGCAATATGCAATCAGCAATAGTCAGCAATAGATTAATTCTATGTGTATTTGCCTTTAGTGTCAGTTTTGGTTTAAGCCTCGTCCCCAACTGGGATTTTACTAAAGCCTTACTCACAGGTATAATTACCGTCTTAGCAACCTATTCAGCTGCATTATTTGTTGATAAACGGCGTAGAAATTATGAAATGCTAGTTTTAAGTTCTCTGCATAGAAGAATTAGAGAACTGGAAGGATTAAAATATCGGATTGCTAGAGAAATTAAACAAGTAGAAGAACATAAAACCATCCTCTATACAGAATCACAACAACTGCAAAATCAGATCGCAGAATGTCGTAATCAAAGAGATAGCCTTCATCGAGAGCTAGGGACCTTCGCTGGACAAAAAAAGCAGTTAGAATTAGAAATTAATAATTTCACAACCGAACTGCATCAACTACAGAATAATACAGAAGAACTTAATAATTCTTACTCTGAACTCGCAGCAGAAAAACGCCGTCTAGAACTAAATTGTAACGTATCACGTTCAGAAATTACCCAACTACAAACCCAACTTGAAGCCTTCAAGCAAGAAAAACAGGAAATAGAAAATAACCTAGTTCTCATGAATCGACTCAAGCCCCAACTAGACGAAAAACTTTATGAACTGAGAATCGAAATTCACGAATTAGAAATCAAAGTATCCAATCAAAATAACTTACTCACAGATACAATAACCGCCAGAGAAAATCTCGAAAATATTCTCACCGACCTATACACCAGAAAACAAGCACAACAATTAGAAATTAGCCAATTACACAATCAAATCTCTTTATTACAACATGAGCGTCACTTGTTGCAAAACGAAGTTTGCGAATTACTCCAAAACATGGAAACTCTCCATCAGGAAGCATTAACTGAAAACACACAAGAAGATATTGAATTATTTCCTTTTGATGAAATACTAGAACCCATAGATTCTTCAAGTCCTACTTCAGATAATTTACCACCAGAATGGACTAATTTTCTAGAAAAATTGCCAAGTGACCAAATTCACGTATTAAAAGCCATAGTTGCTCAAGATAATCCCAAGGCTATTATCAAACAAATCGCCGAAGAACATATCACCATGCCAAATTTATTAATGGATGCTATAAATGAAATTGCCAATCATACCATTGGGGAACTAATTATTAAAACAGATGCAGAAATACCCGAAATTTATCAAAAGCATATACTAAATGTGAAAAAAATGATCACCAAGCATGAAGAATTAATTACTCAATCCTAAACAATCAGAATAATCATCTTACTCAATAGCTGACATAATCTGATATAAACTTAGGATTTTAGATAGTCAAAATCGACCAATAACATATATCCCAACTGGGTATGATATACTTGCTATTTGTAATAGAGATTAAAAATCCAGTATTGTAGTTTACATTACAAAGCTCAAAACCTCGAAAAAAGTATCCACTGCTTTAATTAATTCACTAGGTACAGGAGTAGTACCCAGAAGAGGAATTGAACATATAGCAGTAGGTGGAGAAAAAGAACTAAATGGCCTATTACAAAATCTCAATGATATTGCAGAAGGTGTAGCTGCATTTCGATTTATAATCGGTAACTACGGCTCAGGTAAAAGCTTCATGATGCAAATTATTCGTAACCGTGCAATGGAGCAAGGATTTATAGTTGCTGACGCTGATTTATCCTCTGAATGCAGACTAGCAGTAAGTCACAATGAAGGTTTAGCAACCTATTGAGAATTCATGAGTCATCTCGCTATAAAAACCCATCCTGATGGTGGTGCTTTAGTTTCCATATTAGAAGGATGGATTAATAAAATCCAGCAAGAAGTAGCTAAAGAAACCGGAATACGCCCCAATGATGAAGGTTTTGATGACCAAGTAGAAACAAAAATCCGAGAAGTAATTCAGTATATTGAGGATTTAGTTCACTACTTTGATTTTGGTAGTGTCATTATAGCCTATTGGCGGAGCTATCGCTTAGACGACGATGAATTAAAAAATGCCTTTTTACGGTGGTTAAGAGGAGAATTTAACACCAAAACTGAAGCTAAAGCACCTTTAGGAGTGCGCTTCATCATTGATGTTGAGGCTAGGTTTGATTATATCAAATTATTAGCTAGATTTATCGCCGAAATCGGCTATAAAGGACTATTAATTTTAGTAGATGAAACTGTAAATTTATATCAAATTTCCACCACAGTTACTCGTGAAAAAAACTACAACAGAGTTTTAGCAATCTTTAATGATACCAAGCAATGTAAAGCTGAACATCTTGGTATTTTCATTGGTGGAACAACAAAATTTTTAGAAGACCCAAATCGTGAACTATTTGCAGACCAAGCTTGGCGCAGACGCACCAAAGAAAGCCGATTTGTTACCCAAGCCAATGTACAAGAATACATAGGATCCGTGATTCGTCTCAACGCCCTAACAGAAACAGAAATACTCACACCTTTACAGCGTTTAACAGATATTCATACTCTTGATTTTGGGTGTTAACAAATATTAAGGAATAGTGATTTAAAAGAATTTGTCCAAAAAATTATCAATCGCTTGGGTGCAGAAGCATTATTGACACCAGGGGAAATCATTAGAGATTTTATTAGGGTGTTAAATGTTATTTATCAAAATCCAGCAATGAAATTTACTGAATTAATTCACGGTGCTAATTTTAAACCCATCTTAGCAGGTGAAGATGGTGATTTAGATGATGATGCAGCCGAATTTAGTTTGTTATTGATGAATAACAGGTGGTTGCTGATTGTGTAAATATTTCAGAATTTCTAGTAATGCTTTTGCTAACTGTTTAACTTCTTATTCACTAAAACTGCGTCCTGCCTTCAGTTGGGTTTCCAAAGATTCCGCAGGAATGTAACTCTGTACTAATGCAAATCCTTTGTAGGTTTGTGTATCTAATTCAAAATAATCTAGATAGCGGGGAATAGCTGGATGAGAAAGTGATTTGAGGCTTTTAGCTTCCCGTTCAAACAACTTTAAATCGTGCCATTGAAACTCATCATCAAATGTCAGTAGTTTAACTACTACTAGTTCTTGAGTTTGTAAATTATGAGTTAGTAGCGTCCTCCGTCCTGCTTTTCTACCCAGTTGTTGCTGCACTTCATAACGTACTAATAGCATTTCTTTGGCAAAATCACCCAAATTTTGATTTGTTATGTTGCTAACTTCACAGCTTCGTTGCTTTTATAACTTAACTCCTTGTTACTAGGTTACTGTAAGCTCACTTAGGTGAGCAACTAGCGTGAAACACAGTATTCTGTGATTATTCTTCCATCTATGAGTAACAGCACATTCTCTAGACTTGTACCATTTATCCAATAGTTAACTTATCTTCACAATTGGACAGAACTAAGACCATAGGAGTTACGCATTGACAAAAAACTCATCCATGAGTATTAAGCAGCACCAGCATTGGTAAGACTGTCCACAATGTAGTCGCGCACAACTAAAGTGAATAAGTTCATTTGCAATTCATAGCAATTAGAAATCATGTTTTCAGAGCACATTTTTTATAAATGAACAAATGCTTGAAGTGAACAAAATATCTGTGTTTCAATTGCTTGGCTATCTCTAAGCATAAGTCCACAAATTCCACATACTTGATTTCGTAACAAAAACTAATAAGGATTTCAAAATCATCTATATAAGTCCAAAAATTGACAGGAGGATAAACAGAACAAATGGATTATTTTGCAAAGGTGTAAATTAACTTATCTCTAGTCAAATAACTTTTGTCTAAGGATAAATTAGCTAATTATTCAGCCATAAATAAGTAACTATTTTAACTAAATTATTG
>CAKZGI010000043.1 GCA_936914905.1 uncultured Trichormus sp.
AGTTCTAATATTTGACTCCTTACTGTTTTTTCTATGCCTTCCAGGTCTGTTATCTGACTTTTCTCTGCTTCTTCATATAACAATGTTGCCAATTCTTCTAAGCAGGCTTTAAGCCGTTCTTCTTTATCCTGGTTCATGGTTGCTAATCCACACTTTTTGATCCTTATATTCTCCTAAAGCTTGTGTATCTTCCAATAGTGGATGCTCCCTATTTTCTCACCATCTAAATTGTGGAATGTAACAGTTAACAATTCTGTTTTTCCATCAATTCTCACAGTCCCGAAAAATTGACATCCTGAACTGGGTGGTTGATTTAATTTGATGTCAAAAGATTCAGTTTTAAACTTCACTTCTATTCCAGAAGTATTATCTAAAGGATTTCCAAACTCATGATTTTTTAGTAAAACTAAACCCTAAAACTGAATATCGTCAGTGTATGATTGACCTGATGAAGTTTGGACAACCACTGTGGAATGACCTTAAATGTCAGTTGCAGGATGGTTCTATACTAGATACATCTTGGACTAATATCTACCTTCCCAATGGTCAAATTCTCGGTATTGGTAAAGATATTACAGCACACAAACAAAGTGAACAGGTGCTAAATGCTCAAATTGAACTAGAAAAATTGATGCGAACTATTCCATAACGCATTCGACATTAATAATTTGGTTTCGGGTCTGCTCATTTCCTATCAGATAGTTCCCGGTCAGATCAGCCTCCAAACTAATATAGATGTAGTCAGCTTAAATGTTGATCAAGCTCTTGCTTGTGGTTTAGTGGTTAATTAATTAATCTCCAATGCTCTCAAGCACGCTTTCTCTAATAAACAGAAAGGTATGATTAATATTAGTTAACATAACATAAATAACTATATTCAATTAGCTGTTCAAGATAATGGTATCGGCTTGCTAAATGGCTTAGATTGGAAAAATAATAATTTTTTGTGGCTGTCATTAGTTTATGATTTGGTTACAGAACAACTAGAAGGTAATATTATTGTAGGACGTAATCACAGAACATTATTCCACATTCAATTTCCACAGTTAACTTTGGATAACTTAATAGCAAATGGAGCAAGCTAAAATTTTAGTGGTTGAAGACGAAATCATTGTGGCTAGAACTATTTCTAACCAATTACATCAATTAGGTTATATTGTTACAGGTACAGCTTCTTCTGGTAAAGCTGCCATCTCTAAAGCATTAGAAACTCAGCCAGGATTAGTCTTAATGGATATTATCCTCAAAGGAGAAATGGATGGAATTACTGCTGCTGGTAATATTCGTGAAAACTTAGATATACCCATAATTTTTCTCACTGCTTATGGAGATGACCAGACTTTAAAACGTGCCAAAATTACTCAGCCTTTTGGTTATGTTGTCAAACCATTCACCATGACAGACTTACGTATAGCTATTGAAATAGCTCTGTCACAACACAAATTAAAACGCGAATTACGGGAAAATAGAAACCAGTTAGCAACCCTGTTAAATTGCATGAATGATGCGGTAGTTGCTATAAATGAGCAGGGAATGGTGACATTTATGAATCCTGTAGCAGAGAACTTAACTGGTTGGAAACAGGAAGAAGCTTTGGGATATAATATCTCAGATATTCTCAAAATCATTGATGATGTGACTGAAGAAATTACAGAAAATCCTATTGCTAATGTTTTACAGCAGCAACAGGTTGTTCATTTAGGGGAATTTAATTCTTTAATTAATAAAAACGGAAAAAGAATACCAATCGGCCATAGTGCTTTACCATTCAAACTAAATAATGAAATTAGTGGTGCAGTAGTGGTTTTTTGGGATCTCAGCGAACGCCGTCACAAAGAATATCTGGAACAAGCTTTAAAAAAAGAACAAGAAATAAATCGTCTCAACTCTCTATTTATTGCTACAGTTTCCCATGAATTTCGTAATCCTTTGGCAATGATTCAAACAGCGGTAGAACTAATAGAGATTCAAGGCAAGGATTTAACTGAGACTAAAAAAAATACTTATTTTACCCGTATTTATGATGCTGTTCAATCAATGGAAAAACTCATGGAAGACGTATTATTCATGGGTAAAGCTGAGGCAGATTACCTGGGTTATAATCCTGTATCAATTAAATTAGATAATTTTTGCCGAGATTTAATTGAGGAATTTACTATTATTAAAAACAGCTCTCATAAAATTATTTTTAATTGTAATAGCCATCATACAGATGCTATGATGAATGAAAGATTATTACATTATTTATTCATAAATTTACTTTCTAACGCTGTTAAATATTCTCATACTGGTAGTGAAATTCAGTTTAACCTATCTTGTGATTTAACAACAGGAGTAGCAATTTTTGAAATTCAAGACCAAGGAATTGGTATTCCCAAATTAGACCAAAATAAGATTTTTGATTCTTTTTTTCGAGCCTCAAATGTCCAATCAATTCATGGTAACGGACTCGGCCTGGTAATTGTAAAAAGATGTGTGGATGCTCACAATGGTGAAATTAATATCAGCAGTCAAGAGGGTATGGGAACGACATTTACTGTCACCTTACCGTTAAATTCAGTACCGTTAAATTCAGTTATAAGTTAACAGTTAACAGTTATTACTGTCACCTGTCACCTAATTATCCTGACGCACACCACCCACAACTGGCTTAACTTCGTCTGAAGAAAATGGATCAGTACCACCTGTCCAGTTAAAATCACTAATACGGATGGTAAATCCTCCTAATTCCAACACTGGATTGTAACGCAAAATAATTCCGTAGGTGCGGCGATTATACTCTACAGTGTAGTCTGTGCTGCTTTCTTGTCCTGTATCGAGGTTAATAGATGTTTGCAACCCTAAGCGAAATGGGCCATATATTTGCTGTGAAATCCCAGCACTTATAACTTTATTATCTACGGAGCGATCAAACAAAAAGGGTGATAATCCGCTGTTGAAGCCTTGGGAATAACTAATATTAAAAGCTGTGTAATCTAAAAATGGTCGAGAAAAATGACCAAGCTGCCCAACTAAACCGATTGTACCAGTTAAGGTACTTTGATTATCGCCACTAGTGTAATAACTTGTAGTACCAGTTACACCTGTGATCGCTTGCAAATAAGGTACAACTGGATTAGGTGAATATTTTAATCCTTCCGTGGGAGTTGGTGGTAATAGTTTTCCTTGCCACAGTAAAAAACCCTTACTCAGAGACGCACTTCCTTGTAAGCGACCTAGAGAAATGCGGTCATTCTTGCGCTGAGGCTCTAGTAAGTCTTGGCAATCCGTATTAGCATATATATACTGAGCACCTGCTTGATAGCTGAGATTAATCCCACTTTTACCTAAGGGAATAATTGGGGAAGTAATCACTCCACCGAAACTACTCTGAACAGTTTGAAAGCCGAGAGTACCATTGTAAAGGCGATCGCGGTAACTATATTCTAGATTCAATGTGTGGGGATTTACTTCACCCAAAGCCTGACGCAACCGCAAACTCCCCCGTAAATTATTTTCTACTTTGTTAAAATCGAGACTTGTTAATTCTCCCTTGCCTTCAACAGTAGTTTTGGGACCTAAAACAGAATTCAACTTAGTTTTTACACCAAACAAATCTGCAACATTACCACTACCCTCAAAAGCCTTCTGCACAAAAAACTGAGGTGTAATGCTCCAGCGAGTCTGATCATTATTTATAGCTGAAAAATTACGTTCAACAAAAAAACCACCCCGCTTGCTACCATCAAATCCCGGAGAGATAATGAATGGATTCACATCCCGTTCCCGACGGTCAATTTTTTGGTTATCAATGGGAATTGGTAAAGTAAAATTCCGGTCAAATACTAAACGTTGACGCTGTGTATTAACACGGTCTACCAAAGGCGCTTCTCGTATCATAGTCACCTTAGAAGCCCGTAATTCTAATTCAGGTGGTGAGAAAGGATCATTAGTAATTCGTACATCCTCAGCTTGCCAACCATTGGGATAAAAGTCAATGCGTTGGGCTTCAAATCGCAACCGTTTGACAACACCACCTGTTTTTGGTGGGGGAATATTTCTCGCATCTGCTTGACCACCAATAGTAACATTAATCCCTCCGGGACTGTTGA
The DNA here is from genome assembly GCA_936914905.1 of uncultured Trichormus sp. Taxonomy (GTDB): domain Bacteria; phylum Cyanobacteriota; class Cyanobacteriia; order Cyanobacteriales; family Nostocaceae; genus Trichormus_B. Next base: position 4,092 of record CAKZGI010000043.1, read on the forward strand.
CATTACTTACAGGTTGATTAGCGCGAATACGGTCACTCGGTGGGCGACTAGGTACACCACCAGCAGTAGTATCTGTGGTTGCAGAGGGTGAAAAAGCCAAATCTGCTTGAGTTGTGGGAACGTAAATTTCTCCCCTGCCATTTTCCAAATCCCCATTATCTTGGATAAAATTATAGCTAAAACGTTGTCCCCTTAATACCTGATTCCCCCTGGTTAAAGCAACATTACCTTCTCCCACCGCAATCAAATTATCCAAATTTACCTGCAATCTATCAGCATCTACTACCGCCCCATCAAATCGCACCACCACATTACCTGCAGCCGTAACAGTTCGTCTTTGTTCATCATATTCTTGGCGATCAGCAATCACCTCCACAACTCGTTGTCTGACTTGTGGAGTATTTCCAGACGGTTGATTATTTGGAGAAATAGGTTCTGGGGCTGGTGGAAATTCTACAGTAGTAGAAGTTGACGGTTGGTTATTAGCACTACGCGGCTTAAACTCAATAATATTTTGAACTGGCAAAAAACTTGGGGGATTTTGTGCCGTTTCTGTCTCATCAATAAGATTAATTATATCCCCTGATTTATGTAAATTTACATAATTTTTATGTTGTACTGGGACTGATGTTTTAATAACAACTGGCGACTCAGACAACCATATATTGTTTAAATTATTTGTATTGACAACTTCTCCAGAAAGTGATGCTGAACTAGCATCTGTTGTTTTTTCAGCCACAACATATTTGGCCTGGGGATAACCAACTTCTAAACCCGTTCCTAAAACAGCGGCATTCCCCCCAGTCTGTTGAGGAGAAAATTCTGGAGGTATATTCTCCGACTGAGGTGACAAAGATAAGGGTTCAGCAACTCCTGAGTCATTTTCATTAGCCTTTTTAGGAGCTCTCGTAGGAGTTGGTAGACCTTGAGAAATATCAGTATTTCTTGAATTTCCCAGTTTTTGCATACCAGTTTCAGCCTCTACAACTGAAGCAGAAGAAAGAGACTGGGCTGGTTTTATATATTCAACAATCGGGGGTGAGTCAGGCTGCAAAACTGGATGAAGCATATCTTAGGAAAATCAAGCTAACTAAAAGGCAGATATTCAGCTGGAAGGACTTGATTACACATTTGCCTTCCGACTTTCGCCTTCTGCTAATTTGCAGTAAGCCCCCAAGAGGAGCACACTGTATCATCGTTCCAGATTAGTCGCCAGGTTTCGGGCGTTTAGTGTCTTCCGCCTTCCAGCAGTTACAGATAATGTCTTGTATTCTTATTCTAGATCCCGACGGCCAGGGTTGCGAGCCGGGTCATTTGATAGAAATCCAAACACAAAAACTCCTACGAAGAAAGCAACAACAATATAAACAGCGATTTTTAAAGTCACCATAGAAATATCTCCCAGGGGTATGACAAAAAAGTTCTCAGCAAACAGCTACGCGGAAAAGATAGCTTTTCTATCTTACCCACATCTGGTTCTTTTTTGGAGGGATGTTTCAAGGCAGGAGTTCAGGACTTTTGTAGAAGAAAATATTTCCTTTATCTTCCTCATCTTCCTCATCTTCCTCATCTCCCCTACCCCTTTGATCACCCCTCCCTACACCCTAATTTTTTCCACCAAATCCTTAGCATTTCGGTTTTTGATCACTCTTGCAGGTGTACCCACTGCAACAGAGTAAGGAGGAATATCTTTATTGACAACTGCTCCTGCACCAACGACACTACCCTTACCAATAGTTACACCATCTAATACAGTTACTCCATGTCCTAACCAACAATCATCTTCAATAACAATTCCTTGACAAGTTACACCTTGATGTCTTATCGGTAATAATGGGTCTGTAAAAATATGACTGTTAGCATATATACCTGTATGAGATGCAATCATACATTGCTTGCCAATTCTGATATCCCCTGGACCTGCAATACAGACGTTAGGAGCAATGAAAGTATCATCATCAATATGGATGTAAGTATCATCCATAGCGCCTATATCCACATTGCGTTCAATAGCCACTCCATTTCCTAGATAAATTCTATTGCTTGGGTGTCCTTTGGCATCTAGACGGACATTTTTAAATATGTGTACCCCATTACCTATTTCAATATAAGCAGTACAGATAAATTCCGCACCATGCTGAATGTAGACTTTTTCACCCATAGACGCAAAAATACGCCGATATAGCAACCTTCTCAAATGGGGACCTAAAGCAATGGTAGGAATATCTCCTAATAAGGTAGTTATGAAAAGTTCTTGGAATCGTTCTAATTTGGCTGAATATTGCTGGCTAATCATGGCTCAAAATATCTCCAATAAATTGTTTTGGACAAGGTTAAAAATTGATCTACCTTTGTATCTTTGCTTGTGGTATCTTCACTAAGATGCAGTTAATTAGTTAGCATTCAGCATGAAGCCAATAGGCTAGTTCAACGACAGTCCTAAGTCGTCTCAATCCCTGAAATCAATAATTTTTCCCAGCGTTCATTTAATAGCTATTAACCTGCATTAAATGACTCTTGTATCCATTCCAAAAGCTCTATCTACACCAAGCTGAAAGCAAAGAAATCCAGCTAGAATGCACTGGTTTCTCTTTTTCAAAGAGTTGAGGAAGCCAGATACGTAATATCAAGTCGAGCTAATTACTTATAAGACAGGTGTAATAGCTACTAATTGATTTTTCCCCATTACCAGACCTGATAGATATGATAAGTATCCAAACAGACATGATATACAGCATAAGTCAGAAGTCAGGAGTCAGGAGTAAAACTCTCTTGCTGTCTTGGTTTCAATTTAGATTCTGTACCTCATTGATCTGCAATCTGCTTTAACTACATAGTACAGATTGGCGTAAATAAACCAACCATTCCAAATCTCTGATTCCAAATCTCTGAAAAGCTCACACCGTATTCATTATCTCTGAAAAGCTCACACCGTATTCATTTTGACTTTCGCCCTGCGGTACTAGCCTAGTAATGGTCAGCAAGCATGAAACGATAAGAGTACATCGACAAAACTTGAAAAGCTTTTTATGCAACTATTGATACAGTTATGTTTCCGTTAAATACTTTCTATCAGACGGTTTTGGTACTTTTGCAACCAACTAATATCAATAGGCTATTTAACAACAAAAATACATTTAGTAATTAAGGTCTTCTAGAACTACATTCACCTTTTTACTTAACGTGCCATGTAATTTTTGTTGGATTGTAATTTAGTATTTGTTAGTATAAAAACTAGGGTGGAGTGTCACCAACTTCTGCCATGATATTAAAGTTTACCATAGGTGCAAACAAGTAAGGACTTCCCCGACAGCTATGACGGCTTTCTGACAAGGAATTTCCAGAGTAAGTGGCTCTAATCATGTCGCACACAAATGACTTACAGGCTAACAAAATCACGCTTTTAATAACATTAGCGGCTTATAGTTAATAATTGAATTTAACCATAACATACTTTATTTTTAATAGACAACTTTCTCGGAAAAATCCGTCGATTCTCTAGGATTTGTATCTGTAATAATTGATATAAGGGAAGTTTTCATATATGTCTAATTTCTGTAAGTAGCCATCATGAACGACGTATCCTAGGAGCCATGAAAATAAAGACTTTCTTAAGCATTCAGCTATCAGCTAATGACTTCGCTCCCGCTAGATATGGCCATCTGGGAAAATCGCTTACCCACTGACAGGCAGATTTCCAAATTCGTTCGTTTTCTTGGTTAGAAAATTTTACAAGACAAGAACGAACTTACAGAGTAAAATATCCCTTTTAACTGACACACAGGGTTGGCTTATGATGGCAATTAAAGAAATTGTGCAGCAAGCTTTAACTACTGGCTATTTGAGCGTTATGGCACAAAACCAGATCCGTAAACTTCTGCAAACTAATTATGACTCAGAAGACTTAGATGCTTTGATTATTCTAAACCGTTCTATTGTGGCAGGTGAGGTCAAAAAAGAGTCACTCGGACAGAAAAATTACCGTTCTGTTAAAGATAGGGATGCTTCATCAAATATCAAACTTGCTTATCAAGTCGCTGCTGAGATGGCTTTTGCGGCTGCGCTGGCTCTAACTATGCCACATAATCCCCATGATCAGCCTTCTGTAGGTGCATAATTGATGGCATTTTAATTTGTTTTTGAGCATAAAGCATAATATTAATTTTTGCCGAATTCTTGCAAAGCTGAGTGTAATCGCGCAAGCACTGACCTCTCCTAAGAGTTAGTTGTGAAAATTTCTTGCTGAACTGTTGAGTTGGACAAGTTTTAGCTGTTTATGCCCATATAAATAGCAATTACACGAGTTTTTCCTTCCTAACTAGATTCCTAACTAGATATAATAATTAACTTATTAAGAAATAATTAAATCTTTTATGTTAGTGCTATAGATGTACATAGCATCATAATGTGCGCTAATAGCCATCAGTAGTCACTAGTAAAATTCTCTTTTTGTATATCTTTGGTCACTAAATTGTGTACTTCCTTAATTACTCATGGTAGGAAATTAGTGAAAGAAACCCATAGACCGATAACTTTTTGTGGTGTAAAGTCTAGCAAAGAGTGAGAGAATTATTCTCAATGCTTAACAAAGTCATCAAAAACTCACAAATTTAGTATAAAGAATTGGCAACATTGGGTAAAGACAGTAAACAATAACCATATATGAATTTGAACTTTTGTCAAACTATGCAGCCAATTCGCACTTTTAACGTTTCTCCTTGTATACCCCAAAGACTAGAACCACTGCGGAAACTAGCATACAATCTGCACTTTGATTGGAATGTTGAGAGTAAAGACTTATTTCGTCGATTAGACCCTGATTTATGGGAATCTAGCCATCATAACCCGGTGTTAATGCTGGGTACTATTAGCCAAGGGCGATTATTGGAAGTTGTAGAAGATGAAGGCTTCCTGGCACAAATGGATCGTGCTGCTCGTCAATTAGAGGATTATTTGCAAGAGCGCACTTGGTATTACAAACAACGCGGTCAGAAACAAAAGGAATGTTATGCTTATTTTTCCGCTGAGTTTGGACTGGTAGATTGTCTACCTGTTTATTCAGGTGGTCTAGGTGTACTAGCCGGGGATCACCTGAAATCTGCGAGTGATTTGGGATTACCTCTAGTTGGTGTGGGCTTGTTATATCAACAAGGTTACTTTGCCCAGTATCTTAATGCTGATGGTTGGCAACAGGAACGCTACCCGATCAACGATTTTTATAATATGCCCTTGCATTTGGAGCGTAATCCTGATGGCTCTGAGCTGCGGATTGGGGTAGATTATCCAGGACGCAAGGTATACGCTAGGGTGTGGCGTGTGCAGGTGGGAACAGTGCCGCTATATATGCTGGACACCAACATTGAACCGAACAAGGCTTACGACCACGACATTACTGATCAGTTGTATGGTGGTGATATTGATATGCGTATCCACCAGGAAATTATGCTGGGTATTGGTGGTGTCCAGATGTTGAAAGCGTTGGGGTATGAGGTTACTGCTTACCACATGAATGAAGGTCATGCGGCTTTCTCGGCTTTAGAACGCATCCGTATTCTGATTCAGGAAGAGGGTTTGAGTTATGCTCAAGCTAGACAGGTAGTGGCTTCTAGTAATATTTTTACTACCCACACCCCTGTACCAGCAGGTATTGATTTGTTTGCTCCTGATAAGATTTTGTATTATCTGGGTTACTACGCAGATATCTTTAGTTTGCCTAAAGAACAATTCTTGGGACTGGGACGAGAAAATACGGGGGATTTATCTGGTCCTTTCAGTATGGCGGTGCTGGCTCTGAAGATGGCAACATTTTCTAATGGTGTGGCACAATTGCACGGTGTGGTATCGCGGCAAATGTTCCAGGGTTTGTGGAAGAAGGTACCAGTTGAAGAAGTACCAATTGCGGCAATTACCAATGGTGTTCATGCTCGCAGTTGTGTGGCTAAATCAACTCAAGAGTTGTACGATCGCTATCTTGGACCCAACTGGTCATCAGCAGCACCAGATAGTCAGTTATGGGAACGGATGGATTCTATTCCTGATGAAGAGTTATGGCGTAATCACGAACGCTGCCGATTGGATATGATTCTATATGTCCGGGAGCATTTGGTGAAGCATTTGCGCGCTCGCGGTACTTCTGCTTCTGAGATTGCCCAAGCTCAAGAAGTTCTCGATCCCAATGTTCTGACCATTGGTTTTGCTCGTCGTTTTGCTACCTACAAACGCGCTACTTTATGGATGCGTGATTTGGAGAGAATTAAGCGGATTTTATTGGGGAATAAACACCGCAAGGTGCAATTTGTAATTGCTGGAAAAGCACACCCTAAAGATATTCCCGGTAAGGAATTGATTCGGGATATCAATCATTTTATCCGCGAACAACACCTGGAAAAACAGGTGGTGTTTGTTCCTAATTACGATATTCACATTGCCCGTCTGATGGTAGCAGGTTGTGATATATGGTTAAATACTCCCCGTCGTCCCCGTGAAGCTTCTGGTACTAGTGGCATGAAGGCAGCTATGAATGGACTGCCTAATTTAAGCGTACTCGATGGCTGGTGGGATGAAGCTGATTATGTCCGCACTGGTTGGGCTATAGGACATGGTGAGAATTACGAAGATCCTAATTATCAGGATGAGGTAGAAGCTAACGCTCTCTATGAGTTGCTAGAGAAGGAAGTTGTACCCCTATTCTATGATCACCGTGATGGGGATGGTTTACCTCGTCAATGGGTGGATAAAATGAAAGATGCAATTCGTTTGAATTGTCCTTTCTTTAACACAGCCCGGATGGTACGGGAATATGCACAGAGGGCTTATTTCCCAGCGAGCGATCGCTATCATACCCTCACAGTTGATAACTACGCCCCAGCAAAAGAATTAGCAGCGTGGAAAGCAAAATTAGGTGAACACTGGTTTAACATCAAAATCAAAGATATTGATGTATCCGCAGCCTCAGAAATTGAGGTTAATCAAACTGTGGCAGTGAAAGCTAAGGTTGATTTAGCCACTTTAATAAATGATGATGTGCGCGTGGAATTATATCAGGGTTCCATTGATGCTAATGGCGAAATTGTTAACGCTGTACCTGTGGTAATGGATTATCAAGGACAGGATAGCCAAGGTTTAAGTGTTTATAGAGCCGACATCACTTACACCACCTCTGGTTTGCAAGGTTTATCTTTGCGAGTCTTACCACAAAACCAATACCTTTCTACTCCTTATGAACCCAGGTTAATCGCTTGGGCTGAGTAGTTAATTCCTGAAAATTAGGCGTTGCTGATTGAGGTTGGCAACGCCTTTTATTATGGTGATTTTGGCCATGCTGGACTTTTAAATCTTGTAAAAATGACTTTTAAGGTTATTCAAGGTAGAGAAGATGCCAGAAGTAAGCCTTGATAAGCAGTTACGCATTTACTTCTTTTGCCCAAAAGAATTTCTACAAGGACTATAGGCTACAAACTATTAAATTTAGCTGCGTAACAGCTTACGATTAAAACTCCAACACTTTTTCAGGTTCGATATGATAATAAATTCAAAAATCTAGATATTTTCAGATGCTCTGCGGTTTAAAATCTGAAGGTGATAATTGAGAGCAATAAATCTTTCAAATTTTATCTTGACAGCAACGTCTAATTTTTGCCGAAAAAATCTTACTTCCTGTTGCAGTTATATTTTAGGTTAGCAAAATGTTATAAGTTTTCATGTAGCTTGTGAAAAATCTAGAAAAACAGAATTTATGAAGGCTAATTACGACACATTATTGACCCAAATCGCCGGGATACTAGGAGTAACTAGCGTCAGTCTCTTGATCACTTTACCATCTCAAGCAAAAGAAGTCCTCAATCCTCATCCCCATATTTTCCAAGAAGCTCCCTATAATCGGGATCAAGGTATTCAAGCAAATTCTCATTCCATCTCTGGTGAACAGGCTTTAGCAACAGAAAAGGGCAACAATAAAACTAAAACACAGGTAGCACAATCCAGCGGCGGTAGCATACTTAACCCTAACCCGAGTATTTTCAACGAACCTCCCTATAACAGACGCACTGCACCCAGCGAAACCCTACCCGTTAAGCCACCAACAAAAACACCAAGCACTCCAGAAAATCAAAAACCTGAAATAACAGCACCTGAACCAACACAACCACCGGCAGGGGCAACATCAAGCAAAAACCTCATAGAAGTAGCTGAATCAGCAGGTTCTTTTAAAACCCTCATCAAAGCCTTACAAGCAGCTGGACTTACAGAAGTTTTGCAAGGAACCGGACCGTTCACAATTTTTGCTCCCACTGATGCAGCTTTTGCCAAATTACCCCAAGATGCAGTGCAAGATTTGTTAAAGCCAGAAAACAAAGAAGTATTGGTCAAAGTTTTCACTTATCATGTAGTAGCTGGTAAAGTCCTTTCCGGTGATTTAAAATCTGGTCAAGTCACTAGTCTGCAAGGTGATCCAATTAGTATTAAAGTCAATCCATCTGAAGGTGTATTCGTCAATGACGCTAAAGTAATTAAGGCAGATATTCCAGCCAGCAACGGCGTTATTCATCAAATTGATAATTTGATTTTGCCACCTAGTTTGTAGAACTAACCCCAATACGATTCAGTTAAGGAAAATTATCTGTTTAGGCAGGCAGGGGAAGTAGAGGAAGAGAAAGAGGCTGATCTGAACCGTATTGGAACTAACCCCTTGCAAACCTAATTTGCAAGGGGTTTACCGGAAGATTGGTTTTAAAGCCGCAACCTTAGAGGACGGTTTTTTATTTGTTTATGATTTTATCTGCAATATTTCTTGAGAAAATACAGGTATGATAATTAGAGAAGCCAAACTATTAAACGGAACAAAAGAGCAAGATTTGGTATCGGCTCAATAAGTAGGGGTAACACAGGGAAATAACTGAAGCGAGGTACACACAGTGTCATAAAATAGAACACATGATGCAAAAGCTTATTTCAAATGACTTTTCAGTATCCAATTTGCTGCAAACCACCGAGCTAAAAGCGATTGCAGAAGAATCCATACATCACATCATACAGTAGAGGTATTACTGAACTTAATAGAGCAATTACAATCAGAAGTTAAAGAATTACGGGCAGAAAATCATTTTCTCTGATCTAACAAGGTATTCAAGCTTTTCTGTATAAAAGTCCTTTATGAAAAGCTATAAATTTATAGGTTTGAAGCAAGTTCGACGGATAAAAACGAATAGTTTTGATGTCATAGCAAAAATGTTTCATTTGCCTTTATCAAAAGAAAAGTAATTTCTTAGTTAACCTTTAAACTATAATCATTCTTATAAAAATTTTTAATTATTAATATTGATTTACTTATTCAAGTATAAATAATAGTTATTTTAACTTGATTATATATTAGTGGCTAGTATGGGTAGAAAATCATGAATTTAGAAATAATAAAGAAACTATTAATAAAGCAATTGCATCAAGTGATGCCACGCTCTTGAGAGAATGCTTTTATTTTCTTAAAACCACCTTATCAGATGCTCAAATTTATGCAGAATATTTTGATTTTCTTGCTGAGTTACTCAACCAAGAAAAGTTTTTAGGATTAGGAGGAGGATGGTATTTTCTCATGCTCTTACAAGAAATGGTGTTAAATGTATCCGCTAATGAACAGTAGAGTTTATTACGAGCGATACAAATAGCAAACGAAGCATTTGATAATGTCAATCCAAAGATTATTGAAGAAGCTATTCAACAACCTATAACTGCGGGTTAAGAAATACAGATGTAAGAATGTGCTCATGCCATATTGGCTTCTATGTCGATGAAGAATTATTTTCCCGAATATTATTTTGAGCTAATTATTACTTTACTTAAACAAAAAAATTTTAGCTTCAAACGGTTCATGGCATTTCCTTAAAGTGATAGAATTTAACTTTCGACTCTTATCTGATGCTCAACAAGACAACCTGTTTCCATTACTAGAAACTTTATATCCAGCTTTTACTGATTGGATGTCCTGGTTTGTCACTTCCGAAATTTTAGGACAATGTTTTGCTGATGGACGGGTGTTTGAAATTTTATGCTCCTTCAAGAATTTGGCAGCAGAGGAACCACGCGTTTATACTGAATTTATCTGCGCAAGAAATTATTCATCTAGCAGCAAGTAATAAAGAGTATGGTTTACCAGCGAGTGCAAAAAGCCGCAGCTTGGAATCCTCAAGATGATACGCCAATCAAGAAGCAGCAGCAGAAAATTCAACCCAAATCCGCTTCGTCATTAGGACTTTCAGCACAAGAAAGGATAGATTCTTTACCAAATGTCCCAGCTATACTCTAAACGGCTAAAGCCTGGACTTTTTTAAATGTCTGAAAATTGAGAGTCAATAAGCTATCTAGCTTTTCTTGTTTGTCAGTGTTTGCAGTGACAATACAGTTAGAAATTGCTGATTTAAAATCAGCGGAATTAGCATAGTGTTTAGAGTATAAACATTCATTTATAACCCAAATTTCGCACTTTAATTAGTAGTAACCTAAAACTATAACCGAAGGAAATTCAATATAATAACTTGGACAGATAAGTAATATTCAAGAAAATAAATTATGCATTTAAAAATCACCGGCTTTAATATTTCTTTGTAAAAGCTAGTTAAATAGGAATATTTAATTTGAATTTTATAAAATTAAAAATATCAAAGAATCTCTAATTATGTATTAGAGATTTTCAGGCGATTAAAAAATAATCTTCTTGACAATAAATAGGAGGAAATTGCAATAGTTGATAACGTTCATTAATCAAGTTAATAATTCGTTTGACTCTTTATATCATCAGGAAATGAATTTCTTAGAAACATACGCCAGTTGCTTCAAGTCCGGGAAGCCGCCCAACGCACTGGCTCTGAAATATCCAACGCAAATTAGGAGATTCTGTTGGTTTATTTAGTTGATTTTTAACTGTAGATTTTTCAGTTTTTAAAGAGCTTCTTAGTTGCCTATATCCTAGATTATAAACCAAAAGATACAATGCCATTAACATCATCATTGTCTCTACTCTTTCGGGATTTTTTACAAAAAGACTATCTGGAGAAAATAAAGGGTCTTTGGTAAATCTAAATCCTCGTTCTGAAGATTGCTGCTGTTTATAGGTTTTAAGTATTTCTGGGGCTTCTAACTCTCTAGTATCTAAAATATTAGTTGCTAAAATAAATCTCCCAGAAGAGTTTTGATAATTTGTAATTAACTCCTAATTTTCCATCAGTTCACCTCTAACTTGATAGACTATGAGTCTGTCAATACCTTATGCATTTATGGTTATGGCTTGCGTGACGACGTAGGAGTCTTACACCAAGCTTCACATCAGCCCTTAGCAATTTTTGTAAAAATGCCTGTATTAATTACCAAGATAATTAAGTATTTTTATTTAACGCTTATAGGTAGTGCTAATATCGGTATATATGTTACAAACTGAAGTGCAGGATGTGGGTTCTATGAACCATGAAAAAGAATCCCCGTCCGTTTTACGGCGGGGAGTATGTCAATTCCATACAATAGGCTATAAATTAGCGAGATTTCGCAGTAGTTTTACCATCTCCAGATTTTGTTTCTTGAAGCAACTGTGGTAGCAACTGCTCTAATTTTTGTGCTGTCTGTTCTTCTTGTTGTAGGTTTTGTTGTAGCAACTGCACTACTTCTCGTTGTCCCATCTCTTCAGCACCTTTGATCAAGCCACGATAGCAAGCAATCTCGAAATGCTCAACTTTTGACTGTCCTCCTATTAAACCCAAGTCCAAGATTGTGGGATTATCAGCAGCCAGTAGCATGAGTTTTTGACCATCGCTAATCACACCAGCAGCAGCATCACAAGTTACCCGTAGTGGCTGCTGTCCGAAGGTACTAAAAACCTGCTCCAAGTTCCTAATTTGCTGTTCAGTTTCGCCTATGTGTGTCTCAATTAAAGACTTAAACTGATTGTTTTGACAACATTGCAACATCACCTGCTGTGCTTCTAAAAAGCGATTTTCTGCATCGTAGATTGTACCAACTTCATAGATGAATTTATCTTGCAAGCTGGCGATTTTTTTAACCCCTGGACGTTCGCTAAGTTGAACCATTGTGATTCTCCTGAAAGTTTGACCCTGTAATCTAAATTCGTACCTTTTAACCCTACGTTTAGCCTTCAGTGTTCTCGTCATCCCTGAGATACAGTTTCAATGTTACGTTTGGCTACCAACTTGAATACATAGGTATGAGACTTAAGAAAGATATCAATAAATCACTTTTTTGTTTGTTGAGTCTGGGTGTGAGATATGGCGTGTAGGACCTACTGTAAATCAGTTAAAGTAAAGATAAGTAAAGAATGTGATTTAAAATATAATGACTGCTCCCAGCTTAGAGGCAATTTCTACTCAGTTAGAAAGTCCAAATTTGCGCGATCGCATGGTAGCTCTTGCCAGCTTACACCATATATCAGCAGAAGAGGCAGTACCTTTGATTAAAAAGGTATTAAATGATGAATCTCTGCAACTACGTTCCATGGCCATATTTGCTCTAGGTATCAAACAAACATCAGAATGTTATCCTATATTAGTGAGAATTCTGGAAACAGACCCAGATTATGCTATCCGTGCTGATGCTGCCGGTGCTTTAGGATATTTGGGTGATAACAGAGCAGTTGAAGCACTATCACGAGCCTTTTATGAAGATACTGATTGGCTGGTTAGATTTAGTGCGGCTGTTTCTTTAGGCAATATTAAAGACTCTCGCGCATACAATATCCTCATCCAAGCACTAGATAGCAAAGAAGTAGTCATCCAACAGGCGGCTATTTCGGCTTTAGGAGAAATTAAATCCATTGAATCTGTAGATTCTATCCTCCGCTTCGCCCAAGCAAAGGATTGGTTAGTGCGCCAACGTCTTGCAGAAGCCTTGGGTAATCTCCCCACACCCAAAACCATCTCAGCGTTGAAATACCTAGAAAAAGATAGTCATCCCCACGTTGCTGAATCCGCGAGGATTTCTCTTCAGAGACTTGAGGAAATAGGTAATCAAATTTAAGATAAACGCTTCTTGTTACCTTTTAATAATAAAAGTGGGATTTTTGTGTATTTTGATCCAGGATAATTTCATTCATGAATATTGAAGAATTTTTTGAGTTAAGTGCTGGTAAATGGTTTTCACACCGTACAAGTCACCATTTAGCCTTTAAGCAATCGGAAGATGGTAAATCAGACATCGTAATTGAGACGCTGACCGCAGATCATCCAGAAGTAGTGAAACTGTGTGAACAGTATGAAGTTCATCCTAGTGCGGCTTCCTGTGGTGCGAGAGTTACCTGGAAGGGAACAATGGAATGGGACGAAGAAAAACACGAAGGTTGTACTGTATTAGTGACAGTACCGGATGCAAATAAACCCGGTGAAGGTAAGTTACTGCGAGAAATGGGTTATGCAGAAAAAGCACCCGTAGCAGGAACCTACAAAATTGGTGAAGATGGCGCTTTAACTCTTATTACTGAGTATGAAACCATGTGGTCTGAGGAAAGACTATGGTTTGCTAGTCCCAACTTGCGGATGCGGGTAAGCCTCCTTAAGCGGTTTGGTGGCTTTAGTATGGCTTCCTTCACCTCCGAAATTCGTATGGGTAGCACTGCTGCATCAATAAAATCTACTGAAGCGGCTAATGCAGTTCAGGCAACCGCAGGTTAAACGCTTTTTACTTTGGAAAGTAGGGGTTTAGCATTGTTAAACCCTTACCAGTTTGTTCCAAAATACATATAGAAAAAAAGATTTAGGAACGCCAAATTTTTTTGAATATCCAATCCTTAATCCTTCCCATTTATTCCATATTAACTAGTAACTAATCGAGGTAAATAATCCTTCTCAACTTGATTTTTAATCAAATGTATTAGCAGCACCTTTAGAAAAGACTTAATTGGCCGTAGGATCCCCTTTTTGCTCATTCCCTCGAACTCATCTACAATAGCTAAAGCGTCTGTCTGCACAACCCTTTTCTAAAATACTATTTCTGAGGTCTATTAATTCCTGTGTCATTTTCATTAACCTCAAATCAATTTAACTAATCTGAATCTAACTCACAATTTTAGATAGAGAGAAATGGGGAAGGTGAAAAACAATAAACTCCCCTTAGCTTTTAAATCTGTAATACACAAGCGATCACTTCAGGTAGTGGCAATACAATTAACAATAACAATGCTATTGCTAGTAAACCTAAAACATCCCGTTTGTTGTCTAGTTCTGTGACATCGTTGAGCGTGGGTCCATCAATTAAGGGAATAAATAATAACAAAATTGCCCACAACAAAAATTCCTGCCGGACAAAAGACAATAATAATAACAACAAGCGAGCAATGTGACCAATAACAACTGCAGTGCGTTGTCCAAACATGGCATGAACGATATGACCACCATCTAGTTGTCCTACTGGCATCAAGTTCAATGCTGTCACAATCAAACCCAAAAATCCGGCTATTGCCAGGGGATGCAAATCAAGAGCGGATTTTGCGGTTAGTTCACTACCCAAGGCTAACTTTGAAAGTAAAGCTAATAAAATTGAATATTTAGGATTAAGGGCATTGGGATTTAACATTCCCGTTTTGTCGTTTAAAGAGACTACTTGAGAATGAGACAAACCCCATAAAAGTAACGGCAAAGTAGCAATAAAACCAGCAATTGGCCCGGCAATACTCACATCAAATAAAGCTTTGCGGTTGGGGATTGGACTTCGTATTTGGATAAATGCACCAAAAGTTCCTAAGAGAAAAGGTACAGGAATAAAATAGGGCAAGGTCGAGCGAATTTTATGGAATCGGGCTGTAAAATAGTGACCAAGTTCATGGATTCCCAAAATAGTAATTAACCCTAAAGCGTAGGGTAAACCATTTGCAAGCAGAGTGAAGTCAGATTTGAGTTTTGTTAATTCCACTCCCTCAATTTGCGAACCCATCAAAGTAGTAGTGATTAAAGTCAGGAACAGCAGAAAAAGTGCCGTTCCTACTTGAGTCAAATTTTCTAGACCGCGTCTTGTATTTTGTTTACCAGCTTGAGTATTAGGAACGAGGACAAAGAATGGTTTACCATCCATACCTTCTTGAAATATCACCAAGAAGCGATCGCCAAATTGCCCTTCAATATTAGTTTTAATTTGCTGGTAAGCCTGACTAGCACCAGTTCTTAACTGACCCCGACAAATCACAGCTTGGGGTCGATATTCAATACTTTGAATATAGTATACAGACCAAGGGAAACAACTTCGCAGATTAGTTTCTTCTGTTGGTTCAATGGGACGAACAGGTAATAGTTCTGCGTGAGAATGATTAGCCAATTGAGATCCTGTAGCTTGGGGTTGAGTCTGGGTATCTCTTGGTATTTGACGACCCGACTGAAATAATATCCAGTATAACAGCAGACAGATAAATAAAGGCCAAATAATCAGTGCTGGTGGGGGTGGTTGTTTTGCACCATAGATCAGCGTCCAACCAATCAAGATAAATGCTGGTGTCATTAATACCAGCCACAGTAACCAAACTGGTGTTCTGGTAATGTGAGAAACACTAAGCTGAACTATGAGATAAGTAAGCCCCATAAAGAGGAGAAACCAAAGTGCCATGTTATGTTCACTAATGTTGACCGAAAACAGGGTGTAGGGTCTAGGGAAAGACTGTTAAACCGTAAAGGTTTTTCTTTCTTCCCGAAAATTTCTTGTGGTTGAGTGATGTCTTAGCTCCTCAACTCCTTTTCTCTGGTGGATATAGGTTATTCTGGACATTAAAAACGCCTTGCACCCAAAAATTAATTCTCTTCAGGTAGCGGTACTCCTGTTATTAAAGAGACCTGCGACGAAATAAGAATTCTTGATTTTGAAATTCTTTGATTTATGTCTCTTCCACCTCAACAACCAAGTTATACAATTAAGCCCCCACAGATTGTAATTTCTAGTCAAATGCCAGTAAGAGAAATTCTTTCTACTTGGACGGCAACAGAAGCACTATCTACCGACTTGGGGATCAGTAAAATTTTTGCCTTTCCACCAAATCGAGATACACTAGGAGGGACTTCTTATCTTATTGTAAGAAGTGAAGGTAATATTCTCATCGACTGCCCAGACCCAGAGCAAATAAATGAGGATTTTTGGGAATGCCTGCAACATACTAACCCAAAGCAACCAGGTGTGCGTTGGTTATTTATTACTCATCGCGGTGCTATTGGTAAAGCAGCAGAAATTCAGCAAGCTCTTGGTTGTGAGATTTTGATTCAAGAGCAAGAAGCTTATTTATTACCTGGCTTAACTGTCACTGCCTTTGGTCAAGAATTCACTCTTGATGCCACCACACAAATTATCTGGACACCAGGCCATTCTCCAGGCTCCTCATGTCTATACTATCGTGAATTTGGGGGAGTTCTTTTTTCAGGACGGCATTTAGTCCCCAACCTCCAAGGTGAACTGATACCATTACGCACTGCAAAAACTTTTCACTGGCCAAGACAAATTAAAAGCACTCAAGCTTTGTGCGATCGCTTTACACCAGAAACCCTACAATACATTTGCCCTGGTGCTAATATAGGTTTCCTCCGAAGCAAACGCATCATAGACCAAGCTTATCAACGATTAGTCATGAATCATTAGTTATTGCTCATTGGTCATTGGTCATTGAAAATTTAGTTATTGAACTCATACTCCCTTCCCACTAAATAGTAATAGGGTACAGGGATAATGCTTCTGCGTAAGGTGGAATCCCACACCCCTAATTTCATACTGGGAAGGGAGTAACTGACTACGAACCAGCTACAACCGAATCTTTGGTTAGCAGTTCCATTGCAGCTTGATATTGACTATCTGCTTCCGTCCCAATTTGCTCCCGTGTAATTGGTTGTTGGGGAATTACTTCGTCTGGTTTAATACCCAATTTGTTAATGTCTCTGTGCTTGGGAGTTTCATACTTGGCAATTGTCACTGCTAAACCTGAACCATCTGATAATTCAAATAAAGATTGAATTAGACCTTTACCAAAAGTAGTTTCACCTACTAACTGGGCGCGTTTATTGTCTTGTAGCGCACCAGCAAGGATTTCACTAGCACTAGCAGTTCCTTCATTGACCAAAATCACCAAGGGATCTTGTGTTAACGCTGGGCCAAAGGCTTCAAAATTGCCCTGAATGCCTTGACGATTGACAGTGTAGACAATTGTGCCTGAATCTAACCACTGACGGGCGACTTCAATTCCGGCTTGTAATAGCCCACCAGGATTATTTCGCAAATCAAGAATGTAGGCAACTGCGCCTTTTTTTTCTAGGCTATTAATAGCCCGTGCCAACTTCATTGCCGCATTAGCATTAAATTGAGTTAGGCGTAAGTAGCCAATGGGTTTTCCTTGGGGGGATAAACGCAATTCAGCTACTACAGGATTAAGTTCTATGCGATCACGCACTAATATCACTTCTTTGTCTTCCTTTCCCTCTCGTGAAATCAAGAGAGTTACAAGACTACCAACGGGACCGCGCATCCGTGTAGCAGCTTCATCAAGAGTCAGATTTTCTGTAGATAATCCTTCAATTTTCAAGATGCGATCACGAGGTCTTAACCCTGCTTTCTCAGCGGGCGAACCCTCTATAGGTGTAATTACCTCCAATCCACCCGTCTGGGGATTGAGGGCAATTTGTAAACCGACTCCGGTCAGTTCTCCAGAAGTATTAACTTGCAAACTGCGGTATTGCTCTGGGTCTAAAAACCTGGTAAAAGGGTCATCAAGGCTTTTTAGCATGTTCTGAATAGCCCTGTATGCTGCTTGGTCATTTGGCACCGGGTTTTTTAGCGCCTGTTGACGTACATCAGCCCAGTTTTGATGATTAAATGTTTCATCCAGATAATAGCGATTAACAATTCGCCAAACCTCAGAAACCAGCTTTTGCTCCTTTCTTAAAGCCATTGCAGGTGAAACAAGCGAGGCAAAACCCAAACAAAAAGCCAAAAGTAATGAAAATCCCAACCGGAAAACCTGTTTGTTCATGAACCCCATTTTCAATTCCATGTCAACCCAAACTACCTAGAACTGACCATTTACCACGTTTTTGATGAAATCTATCTCTCGATTATGTTACTTTTTTTATAGAAGAGGTGTATTGCTCTCATTAAATTGTTAAGCAACAGATGGTTAGTATATCCGTCCTCAGAAACGATAAAATCTACATTGTCACCAACATTTTCAGCGTTGGCTTGCAAAGAGATCGCAATATATTCCATATTTACAGAATGTTAAGTTTCTGAAAACCTTAACGATTCTTCGACAAAGCTACTCTTTGTGAAAATCCCAAAATTTCTATTGGGAGATATATCAACCGCAACTGATTTTTAGGAACTTGAGATTGTATGGCCAACGTTTATGACTGGTTTGAGGAACGCTTAGAGCTTGAGGCGATCGCTGAAGATGTAACCAGTAAGTACGTACCTCCCCACGTCAATATTTTTTACTGCTTGGGTGGAATTACCCTAGTTTGCTTCCTGATCCAGTTTGCTACTGGATTTGCAATGACATTCTACTACAAGCCCACAGTAGCGGAAGCTTATTCCTCGGTACAGTACATCATGAATGAAGTCAACTTTGGTTGGCTGATTCGCTCCATTCACCGCTGGTCTGCCAGCATGATGGTGCTAATGATGATTCTGCACGTCTTCCGAGTTTATCTAACTGGTGGTTTCAAAAAGCCCCGTGAACTAACTTGGGTCAGCGGTGTCATTCTCGCTGTCATCACAGTTTCCTTTGGTGTTACTGGCTACTCCCTGCCTTGGGATCAAGTTGGTTATTGGGCTGTGAAAATTGTTAGTGGTGTACCAGAAGCGATTCCAGTAGTTGGTGTTCTGATTTCTGACTTACTACGTGGTGGTTCTAGTGTCGGTCAAGCTACACTAACTCGCTACTATAGTGCCCACACCTTCGTTCTACCTTGGCTGATTGCAGTATTCATGCTGTTCCACTTCTTGATGATCCGCAAGCAAGGTATTTCTGGACCTTTGTAATCTAAAGTTATCAGTGAATAGGTAAAAACTGTTTCCAGATCAAAGTAGTTTGTTTTAAACTTAGAACTAGTAATATTTAAGTTAAAAACAGACACTTTTCTCTGAAAGCTGTAAGCCCTAAAGACTATAGACACTTACTTCAACCAACAAAGCGAAACTTAGTGTCATACCAAATTTGTGGCTTACCACCAAACGCCAAAGCATGGGGCTTACCTAAATAGCTGATAGCTTTCACAAATGCTTTAACGTAACCTAAGCAGGAGAGCACATTTCAAAATGTCAACGCAAAAAAAACCGGATCTGAGCGATCCTCAGTTAAGAGCTAAACTAGCCAAAGGCATGGGTCACAACTACTATGGTGAACCTGCTTGGCCCAATGATTTGCTCTATGTATTCCCCATCGTGATTATGGGTTCATTCGCTTGTATTGTGGCTCTAGCTGTGCTAGATCCCTCAATGACCGGTGAACCTGCTAATCCTTTTGCTACTCCTTTAGAAATTCTGCCGGAGTGGTATCTTTATCCGGTTTTCCAAATTTTACGCTCACTTCCTAACAAACTCTTAGGAGTATTGGCTATGGCTTCCGTCCCCTTGGGGCTGATTCTCGTTCCCTTCATTGAGAACGTTAATAAATTCCAAAACCCCTTCCGCCGTCCAGTAGCAACAACAGTATTTTTGTTTGGTACTATTGTCACTATCTGGTTAGGTATTGGCGCTGCGTTGCCATTAGATAAATCTCTAACTTTGGGACTGTTCTAATTCAGTTTCCACAAAGTGCTGTAATGCCTGTGAGTTTCAAGAGCATATACCGAAGTTAGCTGGCTAATGATGATTAGCCGTAAAATCTATACAGCCCATTAGCTGCTTATACTTCTGACTTATATGCTCTTGAAAGTCAACGCGTCAGCTTTTATAAGAAAATAGGGAGAAGTTAAAATCCAGACTTTATCTTAAATTTTCAGTTTTGGATGTAAAATAAAATCTGTTCCAGAATCTCAACCCACCAAAAAAGAAAGAAAGAATAGCGACATTTCTCACTTACTTAATATTCTAGTCAAGGTCAATGCTTACCATAGTGCAGCAAGACCATCTGACGGTGAAGAGCGATCTTAAGTTCTTCAACCAAGTGCAACAATGGTTTGAAAAGTTTTCTCTACAATATTTAATTCAACGAGGCTGGTCAAAAAGTCAACTTTATCGCCTCAACCTAGCATTGGTAGAAGGATTTACCAATGCTGTTCGTCATGCTCATTTGTCTTTACCCCCAGAAACAACTATAGAGATTGAATTGAGTCTGTGGATGGATAGACTAGAGATGAGAATTTGGGATTATGGGAAACCATTTGATCCGAATGAGGTTCCTGAACCAAAACCAGATAATCTACAAGATCATGGGTACGGATGGGTGATTATTCGGCGTGTAGCAGATCATTTTGTTTATGAACGTGATTCTGACAGCAGAAATTGTCTGTTAATTGTCAAATATTTTTTCGAAGGACAACATTAACTTCTAGCAGGTAACAGGGAACAGGTTTGAAAGTCCTTTTGTGTAGGCTTTTTATGTAAATTCTATATCTTACGCAAGAGCATAACGTTATCAATCACCAGTCGGTTCATGAAATATTGGGACTGGGATTAATTTCTTTTTAAGCCAAGTCAAAAAGCAAAATTTCTGCTTTGAGATTTGTACTAATTTCTAAGGAAAAAGGTGTAAGAGTGCCAATAATATCTATACCCTAGAAGGGTAGATGAAGAACTGGTAGATGATGCACCCTGACCCTGGTGAAATTGAAGTTAAAATGCAACGATACTATAAGTCTTTGTCAGAAGAAGGATCGCCGTATATCAGCGGCGATTGAAGCGGTAAAAGTAGGGTACAGCGGGCAGGCATAGATCCGCGGCTTGG
>CAKZGI010000044.1 GCA_936914905.1 uncultured Trichormus sp.
CCACATTGGAAAAACTGGCTGAAGCCTTCGTTAATGTATATGGCATTGGTCATATCGCTTACTTAGCTAAGTCCTACAGCCACAGTAACGGCTACGGCTATTAATATGCTTGTGTTTGTTTCCAAAACCTTCACAAGTTCAAGTGACTGAGAACAAGTCTTCTAGGAGGAAATTATGGCAAGTATTAAACTCTCGGAACTGCAACCAACTGGTTCTGAATTGTTCCAAGATTCCGAAAGCTTTCTCAATGAAATGAGCGATGCTAATTCTATCTATGGTGGTGGTTATGACAACGATGTAAGTGATATATCCACATTGGAAAAACTGGCTGAAGCCTTCGTTAATGTATATGGCATTGGTCATATTGCTTACTTAGCTAAGTCCTACAGCCACTCCAATTCCTACTAATAATTTTTTAGTTTAGGACTGAGCTAAACGGCTCTCTTGGGAATGAAGGTAAAAGTAATTTATGTGAGTAAAATAAGTTAATAAATCTACCAATCAACCAGGAGAGCCTGTTAAAAACATCTAGTTCTGGGCAAATCACTTAAATAAATTAAATAAAAATAAATGGCACGAATTATCATTGCTGATCTCCATCTCATTCATTCAGAAGTGTTTATTAATGAAATCACAAGTACAGATGAGCAATCTGTATTCGGTGGTCGATATGAATATCGTTCGGAAATTTTAGAAGTTGGGGGTAAAGCCCTTGAGTTTATACTTATGCTGGCAGCTATTGATGCTATTTCGTTCCTCACTACTTCATTCATAAGAACTGATTGATAGTCCAATTATTTATGGTGCTTTTTACACCATTGATATCAACCAAAAAGCCAATTATAAATCATTTTATCATTATTGGAAAAATATGCCATTTCTCTTAAGTTCTCAAAATGTTTTTAACTATCTAATTTCCCAAGGACTGTGTAGTCCAGAAGAACAGTCATTGAGCCAAATTGAGTTAAAACCTGCCAAAAACTTTAATCTATTAGTCAGCTTACCAGATGGTAGTCAATTTTTAGTCAAACAAGAGCGTCTGAACCGAGAAGGTAAAACTCGTGGTGAGTTTATTGATGAATGGCAACTACATAATTTCTGTCGAACATTCCCAGAAATTAGTCATTTAAGCTCATGTTTATCAGAGGCGATTCATTTTGATGCTGAAAATTCCATCATTGTTTTCAATTATCTCAATGACTATCGTGACCTAGCAGAATTTTATGGTCTAGAGAATATCTTTCCTACTAATATTTCTCGGTCAATTGGAGCGAATTTAGCATCAATTCATCGTTTAACTATAAACCGTCAAGATTATCGGGCGTTTTTCCAAACCTCTGATGATACAGTAAATCACACAACTTCTACCCTATCTAGGGGATTAGAGAGAATTACACCAGAAGTTTTTGGTTCAGTTCCTGCGGATGGGTTAAAATTCTTTGCACTTTATCAACGTTACGATAACTTAGGTCAAGCGATCGCAGACTTGAGTAATGCCCTCAATCCTTGTTGTTTAACTCACAATGACCTCAAACTCAACAATATTCTTCTCTCATTAAATTGGGACACAGCTATTCATCCAGAATCACGCTTTATTGACTGGGAAAAAGGCGCTTGGGGAGACCCGGCTAGTGATTTAGGTGCAATTATTGCCAGTTATCTGCAAATCTGGCTATATAGCATGGTAACTAGTAAAACAACACCGATTGAAGAGTCTTTACATTTAGCTGCAATTCCCTTACAACTGCTACAACCGTCCCTCTCATCCCTGGTAATTGAATATTTAACGAACTTCCCGGAAATTTTGGAACTTCGTTCTGATTTCTTGCAACTAGTTGTCCAATTTTCTGGTTTTTCTCTAATTCGTGCTATTCAAGCCAAATTGCAACATGAGAGAACTTTTGGTAATTCTGGTATCTGCATTCTCCAAGTGGCCAAGAGTTTATTGTGTCGTCCTCAAGCATTTATGACCACGATTTTTGGGATGGAAGCATCAGACTTGACCCCCACAACCTTATCTGATGTTTGATTTTGGATTTTGGACTAATTTTTCCCCACACTCCACACCCTACAGCCATGCAACTATTAGATTCACTCCATACACAACTGTCCGAATTGCCAGAACAATTGCAAATATCACTGCAAGATATTGCGACTCAGATTGAAATTGCATCTCACCACTGTATTAAACATCCAAAGCACAAAACCATAGCGTTGCCAGAGTCAGTCATACCTCGCTTTGAGCAGTTACCATTAGAGATGCAGCAACAGCATTTAAAACTAAAACTGCGTAATTTTATATACAGTGTTTATTATAACGTTGCCTCAAAGCCTATTGTAAGTGCTGATGAGAAGGAAAGCAATAGGAAAATTCACCAAAATATTGAAAATAAGAACTTATTCGGCATAGATTTAGAATTTTACGATCGCTTACATACCAGGAACAAAAGTGAAGGCTACTGGAGTCATAACTGGCAGCTAGTCAGGGAAGAAACGGATGGCACTTTCGCAGTGCATAAGAATGGGTTAACACTGCACGTTGATCCAAATTTGCATCTCTTACCAACAACCCAAGAGGTAACTGTTGGTAAGTTTGTATCTATCAAAATGCCGAAGAATTTGGTACAAAACGGGTTTTATATGGCCGTAGCTAATGCAGGCTCCCAAAATGGTCATAATATTACGCGAATTTACTTCAATTTAACACCAGAAGGGGCAGCCGCCGTCATGGAAAGTTTAACAGTGCAACTAAATAATATTCCCATTTCTTTTTCCTTCAAAGCACTATATAATCCTTCCGATTATGGACGTTATGACTCAGCCGTGCTTTACTTTAACAAAGACCAATATGAGATAGTTCACCCAGCATTAGAAAGAATCTATGCAGATAATCAATCCTATTTTGATGAACAAGTGCCTTTGTTTACTAAGCAATTAGCACCGGGGTTAGCTTGTGCAGAAGAACCAAACCAAAAATTTAGTGATCAAGAAAGTTTTGGTACAAATCGTTGTCAAATGATCGCTAATGGTTTAATTGCCGCTTGGCAGCAAGGTGAGCATAGTCCAGATAAAAGAATGGAATCTATTTTTAAGCAGTTCGCATCACATAGGATTCAGTTACAACGTCCTTATCTTAATGCTAACTCTGAGGATATTTACACTCCCTTGTCTTAATAGCATTAAGCATTGATCATCATGTCTAATAATTGAATGCGGATGATTTTTGTGGGAGCTAGTAGAGTTGATAAATTAGGTTAACTTCACATACAGGAGGTAATAGAATGATTAAAGAAAACTACGAACAAAATAAACAATTAAATAAGATATTTAAGCAGTCACAATTTCAAGAGATTATCAAAGCCATCGTCCTTGGTAAATATTCCTGGGCTTGTATTCTATTTCTCCATTTTTCTGGATGCGATCCTCTAGACTATATACCCCATGAAACTTACAGTAAATTAATCCAAGAAAACTATATCTTTGCTAAAGATAATCATGATTCAATTCATGATAAAAAATTAAAACTACCAGGTATAAAATTAAACTGGATTAATTTAAATAATGAGAAACATAGCTCAAATTAAAGTTGGTTAATTGGAGATGTCTCTTGGGAATTGTGCAAATTTTAATTGCGACCAATTCCTATAAGCAATTATTCTTTGATGAAAAAATCCACCGAACTTATCTGGGAGATTATAAACAAAAATATCCCCGTTTCTCTAAGAAGTCGGGGATATGAAAGTTTTTAGATTAAAGTATATTCAATATAGGATTCCTATTTGATTTTTGAAAAAACTCAGTACACTTTTATTCGTTCTTTCCTGTTCCCTGCATCTACGAGTAATTATGGCTTACACCACGCAAGCCATCAGGAATCAAAAGGGATTCCTATAAGTAGGTGGGTGTTAAAAATTATCGTTATGACAAGGCAAGAGGTGAAGCAGCACGGTCTTGGGGAGCCACTGAGGTGGATCAGTTTCCTGGCATAAAGCAAGTGGCGTGGTTTCCCCTATGTAGGCGCTTTGCCTTCCCGCACGCAAGGTGGGACTGGAGAAACCAAAGGGCAAGAGGCACTTATGCAATAGGGAAGAGGTTGTAGGCAATTTTACTTTTCGTTACATACTACTCTCCGAGAAGCCACTACGCGTCTACGGTTTTTTGTGCCTTCCTACTTATATACCAATTTGAACAATGATTGTGACAAATGGTATTGCTCTAAACCTGATATAGTAAGGGATTCCCAATCGGGAATTATATTAGCTGGCTTCACTCAACTTCTCTGAAGAAGATGGGGAATTTTGATTTTCTATAAGTTTGGCGACAATTTCTAATGTATTAACTTGTTTTTTTAACCAATTTGTAAATAACTCTCCCATAATTTTTAAGCGCATCTGTTCATTTAACTGCGGTTTAATAATTTCTTCAACCATAATAATATGCACTCCTTTAGGTGTAATTATGGGTTTGAGAATTTGCGGTGGATTAGCTGCAAAAATTGCCGATGCTATTTCTGGTCTAAAATCGCTACGTTGTCGAATACCTTGATATCCTCCAGCACGACGAGTTTCTGCATTTTCAATATATTGACGAGCAATTTCTTGGAAACTTATTTCCCCCTCTTGCAGAGCATAAAATATTTCTAAAGCTAAATCTTCATCATCTAATATTACTTCATAAGTAACTGCTGCAGTGTAATCGAGTTGATGAGCATAAAAAAATGGTTCAACTTGATCTGCAAATAAATGATTAGCCAATTTGGCTGATAGTAGATTGATCTGGGCAATTTCTTCAAAGTTATCCAAAGAAAGATAATGCTTTTCTAACCAAGCCCAAGTGTCTTCTGCTTTAATCAGTTTATTGGCTAATCTGAGACTATCCGCTGCCTGTTGTAGTTCTTCAATTTCGATTTGAATACCTTCTTGAACAGCAGTATCAACGATAATTTTTCTGGTGGTAATCGCTTCTAATAGATTAGGGAGTTGGCAAGTTATTTTTACATGATTGAGAATATCTTCGGGAGAAACAGTCATAACTTTCGACATAATCTAATTCCTCAATTCTTAGCTATTTATAATCTTAAGTTCTCGATTTATATTGAGAAGTAAATTTAATTAAGTGGTGTAATGAAAATCTAAATGCTCATATTCCCGATTTATCTCAGAAATCGGGAATCCTGTTATTAATGATGTCTAGTTTCTAAAGTTCTAGACCATTCTTTTGTAGTTTTTTGAAAGGATCTAAGATAAAGTCAATGACTCGACGCTGACGGACAATTACTTCAGCGGTTGCTGTCTGACCTGGTGTTAGAGGAATGCGTTTGTTACCCGTTTGAATATAAGGTTGATCCAATGCAATTTCTAACTGATATGTTTCCCGACTGGTCGGGCCATTTTCCTGAATTTTAGAATCAGGTGAAATCCAAGTTACGCACCCTTGCATCACACCATATTCTTGGAAAGGATAAGCATCAAATTTAATTTTGACTGGCATTCCCTCCTTCACAAAACCACTTTGCTGGATAGGCATTTCTGCTTTCAAAATTAAAGCCGCACCTTTGGGCGCAATTTGCGCCATCATTTGTCCTGTTTGCACTACAGAACCCCGATTTTTAATGGGTAATTCAAAGATTGTCCCATCAATAGGCGATCGCACTACTCGTTGCTGTAACTGCAACTTTAATGATGTAATCTGACTCTTAGTTTGAGCAATTTCTGATCTCAAGGAAGTAATTTGTGTTTGCAAATCTTTAAGTTGTTCCTGATTTTTTAGTAACGTGAGTTTACCTGCTTGCACTACACTTTGATAGCTATTTTCCTCTTCTTGTAAACGTAATTTTGCCTGTTCAATATCTGACTGAGCTTGACTCATAGTTGAATGGTATCGACTTAACTCTTCCTGTAGACGCAACTCAGCTTGTTGGATATTAGCTTTAGCTTCTTCCTGCAAACGTTCGCTATCTTCTGCTGTTTTTTCTACTTCTACAAATCTGGTTTGAGGAATTGCACCTTCCTGTAACAGTAGACGATAGCGTTTAACTTCTAATAAATCTCTACTCAAACGACGTTTGGCTAACCGATGAGAAATTTGAGTAGAATTTATGTTCTGTTTTACTTGATCAATCTGAGTAACTTTTTCCAGTTGCTGCAAATCATATGCACTTTGTTTCGCATCCAAGTTTTGCCGTGCTTGATTAAGTTGAGCCAGTGTTTCCAAACTTCGAGACTGATTTTGTTGTTCTTGAATATTAATCGCTAACAATACCTGATTTTTGAGTAAGTCTAATTGTCCCTGACGATTTACTAAACCTTCTAATTTAGCTTGAGTTTGTTGAATTTCTGTCCGCAGAACTTCAGATTCAATTTCTACTAAAACCTGTCCAGCTCTAACATTTGTACCTTCTTTCACATTGACAGCAATAACACTACCAGTAACTACACTATCTAATTTTTGGGTTGATCCTTTAGGTTCTATTCTTCCACTAGCATTTCCAGTTTCATCAACTTTAGTAAACATTGCCCAAGGTAAAGCTACTACTGTAAAACTAATCAGTAAATACAGCATTGAGCGTGTCCAGGCTTTGGGTAAAGCATCTAATAATTCTTCTGTACCATAAAACCAGTTGTTAGTTTTAACTGCTGTTTGTGTCTCATGTGGACTGGATGAAGATTTGACATGTCCTGAGATAAAAAGAGTAGATGATGAATTGTAAGTTGACTGTGGCATAACCAGATTTGGATTAATAATATTAGTGTTTTGGAAAAAATGTTACACATGAATAATTAACCGCAGATTAACGCAGATTAATGCGGATAAAATCCCCTGATGGAATTTTGAATATAAGTTGTAAATGAAGTATATATATTAGAGACGTTGTATACAACGTCTCTAAGTTTGAGTTGGAGATTACCGATTTTGAATTAAAAATACCTAACCCAATTCACTCATAACTGTTAACTGATTTAGCCTGTTGACGCTAGTTGTTGTTGATTGAGATAGTAATAATGTCCTCTCTTGAGAATTAATTCTTCATGAGTGCCACTTTCAACTAGAATACCCCGATCTAAAACTAAAATTAGGTCAGCATGACGCACGGTGGAAAGACGATGGGCAATAATAAAACTGGTGCGTCCTTTGAGAATTGTTTTCAGATTGTTCTGAATAATGCGCTCAGATTCTGCATCAAGATGACTGGTGGCCTCATCTAATATCAAAAGGCGCGGACTTCCTAATAATGCACGAGCTATTGCTAGGCGTTGGCGTTGTCCCCCTGATAACATTCCTCCACCTTCACCGATTTGGGTTTCATAACCCATAGCCATGCGTTTAATAAACTCATCTGCACCTGCAAGTTGAGCTGCTTCAATAATTTCTTCTAGGGCAGCTTCTGGATGAGCTATGCTAATATTTTCTCGAATTGTACCGCCAAATAAAAATGTATCTTGGTCAACAACTCCTATTTGCGATCGCAATGAATGTAGAGAAATACTAGTCACATCTTGATTGTCAATTAATACTCGGCCATCTGTCGCTGGATATAAACCCAAAATCAACTTAGAAAGAGTCGTTTTTCCTGAACCACTCCGCCCTACAACTGCAACAGTTTGTTCAGGCAAAATTTCAAAACTCAGATTCTCCAGGATGTTAATATCACTTTCAGCATGATAGCGAAAAGTTACATTGTCAAAATGCAAATGACCACGTAATCTAGGTAATATTTGACGTGAGTGAAGTGCTAAATCCTCTTCTGGTTTTGCTTCTAAAACATCATTAATTCGTTCTGTAGAAACTATCACTTCTTGTAACTGATTCCACAAACCAATTAGCCTTTGAAAAGGCTGAATAACGTTACCTAGTAACATATTAAAAGCTACTAGCTGTCCAATGGTTAACTGGTTCTGAATCACTAACCATGCTCCAAACCACAATAATCCTGTACTGGCTATGGCTTGAATTGTAGAACTAATAATTTCCAGTTGGTTTCCAATTACTTGAACACTAAAGTTTTTCTTAGTCAAATTATTCAGCAATTCTTCCCAACGCCATCTTACTGTTTGTTCAATAGCCATTGAGCGAATCGAAGAAATTCCTGCCAGACTTTGAATTAAGTAACTATTCTCTTTTGTCACTGCTGTAAAAACCTCACGACTAATTCGTCTTAAAAAAGGTGTGGCAAATAGGGCTATTAATACAAAGGGTGGTACAATGGCTAAAACCAACAAAGCCATTGACGGACTGTACCAAAACATCAAGCCAATGTAGATAAACACTGTCAGAAAATCTAAAATAATAGACAGTGCTTCACCAGTTAAGAAACGCTGAATTTTTTGATTTTCTTGGACACGAGAAACAATATCACCAACGTAACGAGATTCAAAAAATGACAAAGGCAAACGAAAGGTATGTTTAATAAAACCTACCATCAAGGCCACACTGATTCTGTTAGCTGTGTGGTCTAGTAAATATTGTCTGAGTCCATTGATAACAACACGAAATAAGCTAAAAATGAGTAACCCAAACCCAACAGTATTTAAAGTGATGGTGCTACCTTGGACAATTACTCTGTCTAATAAGAGTTGAGTAAATAAAGGTGTCACCAATCCAAATACTTGAATTAACACTGAAGCAACAAATACTTCTAGCAGTACCTGGGAATGAGGTTTTACTAACTCAAATAACTGCCAAAATGGTGTGTTAGCTTCTGGGATTATTTGAAGTGAGTTTGTTGGTTGTAATAACAATGCATAACCAGTCCAACCGGCTTTAAATTCTCCAATAGATAGATTACGCTGACCGATAGCAGGATCGGCGACAATTACCGATTTTTTGGTAATTTCATAGACGACGATGTAATGTTTACCCTCCCAGTGTACGATCGCAGGTAAGGGTTGTTGTGCTAATTTATCTAAACTGGCTTTCACCGGACGAGTAGCAAAACCAATACTTTCAGCCGCCGCAGTTAAACTCCGCATAGATGCACCAGCACGGTTAACATTGGCCAGCTCTCGCAAGCGATTAATGGTAAAATTCTTACCCCAATAACGACTAATCATCACCAAACAAGCCGCACCACAATCAGAGGCGCTTTGTTGTTCAAAAAACGGATAGCGTTTACTAACTTTACACCACCAATTTCCAGCGGTGACAGTAGGACTAGGAAAGTATTTTTGGCTTTGTTTTGGTTGTGATTGTTCCTGGATTGTGGTTTGGGGAAATTGAATCACATTGAGGCTTTTAGCCTTAACTTCCCGCTTGATTGGTTCTGTAATTGGCTCATTCTCTACATCAATTAACCTACTTAATTGGGGCCAATGTTGTAGTGCTGTTTGCAAATCAGTGTCACGCAAAATGTATACTCTGCTGGGTTGTGTTGCTTGCCACCTTGCCTTGTGGGGATTTACATAAATGTTACCTGGCGTTAATTTTTTACCCTGAGAATGTTGTAATTCCCCCTGACGCACTAGCAATAGTTTAGTATTTTTGGTGACTTGAGGATTTAGAGAACCAATTTCTAGATTTTCTTTTGCAAATAGAGATAATGCTGTTAGCATCTCCTCTACCGATTCATGACGAGGTGTAGCAGAGTTTTGAGACAATAACAGCAGTGTATCCCAAAGTTCTGCCTTTATGAATAGGCGATCACTCACACCCGCAAATCTATTAATTACCTCCTGGGGAAGATAACCAACTTTTAAATTTACAGAAGCCCTTGCTACATAAGCACTAAAATTTTGTTCGGGAAATAAAGTCAACTCCCCAAAGTATGAAGCAGAAGTCAAAGTTGAAATTAAATTGTTTCCACCATCTAATAGCCTGACCTTACCCGACAAAACCAGATAAATTCCTGGTGGTGCTGTTGTCGATATCCAAAATTGTTTGGCTATTGGTGGTTCAATAATGTCTAATGCTTGAACACAATTTTCAAGTTCTTGATTTGATAGCGAATCACCCAAAACTTGGCTAATTTGTGTTGCTAAATATGACTGAGAAAGCGCTGATCGCATTTCCTTACCTCGCTCGCAATATTAGTTATTGGTCTGAATCAGGTTAAATAACCAATTGAAACTAGGTTCGGAATTAGATTGCAAATCGCAAATCGTGATACCAGAATCCTGATTTTGTGCATTCGTTGATGCCTGGGAACTTTTGCGTTTGGTAGAAAGTCCCATTTGTTTAAGCAGGCGATTAATATGGCGATCGCTAATTTCAATCCCCAACTCATTTGCTAAATGTTTACTTAACCATTGAGCGGTCCAATACCCAAAAGCATAACCATATTCACGTGGACTATGACTAACCAATTCTTTCAATCTTTCAATATATTGACTATTCACAGTCTTGGGTCTACCTATCCTTCTTTCATTCCATTTATGAGCTATACCAGCTTCAGCTATACCTATCCAATACCTCGCCATCTCCTGAGAACAGCCAATAGTTTCACAAATATGAGATTGGGATTTACCCATATCTGCTAACAACATAATTTCAATCCTGCGTCGATATTCTGGTTGTAAATCAGATTGCAGATTTTTCAGCAACGCCTTACGCTGAAACGGTGTTAAAAACTTACTTTCGTGAGCATCGTAAATTTCAGAAACCTTGTTTTGATTAGAAGACGAGGACATAATTCTTACCAGTTGCTGTGTACTGTAAAATTTGGGCAAATTTTCACCTTACATCTGTTACTAAAATCCAGATGCACCATTAATCAATTAAGGAAAAAAGAAAAAGGTTTTAATTTACCCCCACATTTACACCTTAAATTCCAGTATCAGCCCTTGATCAATAATTACACAAATGCAACTTAGAGCTTATTGTCAGCCCTAATTTGGAGGCTGCTGTATGAACTTGCACTGCAGTGTTCAAACATATCCTCAAGATATTTAAATTAGTTAGCTTTTGATCAACCAACCTGAGGTAAAACCTGTTATAAAAACACGTTGACGCCTGAAAATTACTAAGATCAGGCAAGGAATTTATCTATTTCTTAATACTAGCTTAAAACTAGTATTTTCTCATCAGCAGATCGTCGTAAATCTCAAATTTTTCGGAAGAGAGATGACAAGAAAAAGCTACAGTTCCTCAGTTTTTATTTTTCGTTACTACTATTCATAGTAAAATCCTCCTACACCTTTACCAAAGATTAATATAAAGAAGCAAAATCTTTATCTAATCTTTACAAGAGATTTATATTAAATTTATATCTTCATAATAACCACTCCAGAGGGAAAATTTCAACAATTTAGAATTATTAATCAATTAGATTATCAGTTTTTCTAAATAAAATTAAATCGTCTTGTGAAAGTATAAAAATAAGTATTTTGTCAACATCAAATAGATAAACATCTATCTTGGGAAATAGAGATATCTTCTATTAACATCTCAAATATCCTAAAAATGTATCTATCTTTAGGATGAAAATCCTCAGTTATTAATATAACCCTTAAAAAATAGATAGATTAATTTAAAAAATCCAACTTTGGATAAATTATTAAACAGTAAATATGCGGTAAGCAATAGGAATTTAATGAAGTACCAAATGAACAGGTTGTTTTAAAAGTCAAAAAAGTTAAAGTATACCCCACACCGTGTGTTCTGTCACCTACTATAGGAATCCTATTTGAAGCTATCAGAAATCAAACCGGATTCCTCTATATAAAAAAAGAAGCTGTATAAATTTTTAGCTTCCAGTATCAGTTATATAAATTGCTAATTTATACAGTGAGCGTAATCCTATTCTTCCCAAATAGTATTCTCATAATTGAGACAGAAGTTTAATAGCGATAAATCCTACCAGCTGTGAGGACAGTTGTACCGTAACTTTTCAATTTCCCGGCCTACTTTTGGTGCTAAAGCTTTTAATCAAAAAATCACACCTAAAATCGCAAAATAATTTCTATCACAATCTCAAATTTGGAGGAAGCCACTACCCCAATTTTTAATTGCTTAGACTTTCCAGGAAAAAGAACTACCAGTAGTTACGGCTTATTGTGATTGGTGTAACAATCATCTAATTCATAAATTAATGAATGTTGAAACATGCACTGTGATGTATTTTATGCTTAGACATAATTATTAACTTTATTATTAACTTTGTTGGTAAAAGTGAATTTAGGTGCCGTTCACTTCTTTCAGGTGGTTATATCTAACCTATAAGGTATTATTAGTGTATATTTGCCATTCTGGCAGAACTTTACACCGATTCAGCTATTTGATCGGCTTGCAGTACATGGTAGATGTATTTGTATAGTGTTTATAAAATTGAATCAAATATTGATTTTTGGAATGCTCTGAAGCTGGGTATTACCCACCCGACCATACTAGTACAGTACGGCGTAAATATAGCAACCATTTAAAATAGAAGAAAAGCCTACTACATAAGATTTTGGACTTTTGAATTTCGCCTTGCAGTACTAGGGTTAGGGGACAAAGGTAAGGGGTAAGAGGAAAAGAAAAATCTTTAACCTAAGAGCATGTTTGAAAAGTTTTAGGAGGTATAAATTGTCATTCTGAGCGCAATGAAATGGAGCGTATCCCTTCGGGACACTGCATGAACGCGAAGCGTGCCGGAGGTTCTACAATCTAGGTTTTGAGCGTGTGTTTTGAGCGTGTATTGAGATGTTTCATTCCGCTCCGCTGCATTCAACATGATACAAAGACCGACTTTTCAAACAACCTCTAAGACCAGTTACCTTTCCTCGTCCTTTTAGGGTATGGGGAAAACTGTCTTTCCCTACACCGTACAACTCATACCTCAGACCCTGTTTTCGGTCAGTCATACTCCTGAACTTCCTATATCAAGATGGTAGTTGCAACGGATAAGGAGGTTAGGACATCAAGTGATAGCGTGGTATAAGCCATTGATGAAACTCCATGCACAACAGAGTTTTACTCCTGAATTCTGATTCCTGCTATAGCTATGCTGATTTCTTCTCTCTGTGGCTACCGCATACTTCTGCTTTTTGCTTACCCCCTACTTCCAGATAAGCGATATC
The DNA here is from genome assembly GCA_936914905.1 of uncultured Trichormus sp. Taxonomy (GTDB): domain Bacteria; phylum Cyanobacteriota; class Cyanobacteriia; order Cyanobacteriales; family Nostocaceae; genus Trichormus_B. The sequence continues at coordinate 12,993 of CAKZGI010000044.1, forward strand.
TTTAATTTTGCTCAAGCAAGCAGAAGCTAGATGAGTATCAGACCTTTTCTCTGTTGCTGGTTTAGCAAGTTTCAGACTTTCATTCTGTTGGGTGTTTGACCTACTCATCCGAGAGTTTTCTTTGAGTAGTCGGTTATAAGTGCGGTAAGGAATGTAATGCAAAGGATTGTAACCAACAAACCGCAGCATTAAAACACAAGCCCAAGAATACTTACCAGCCAGGATAGCTTCTATTACTTGGTCAAACTGTTCAGGATTGATTTTCTTCTCTAAGTTGCTACTTTTGCCAGAAATGTCTTGATTCATAATGAGTGTTAGTTTTATTTGAATGAAGTTGACTAGTCCAGTTGTTTTGAGTGTTATTGTGTCAAGTGCTATTTACAAACTGCAATACTAGTCCACCACACCATGTTTGATGAGTTCACAATGGGAAGATCATGTATATTCTTTCCATGGGTACATTGACCCACCAATTATAGTTTGGTTGATTACTAGCTTTGAGACAGCAGTTGAATGAATTACAGGAATATATTGGTAATGGATTAGTAGTGAAAATTGAAAAAGTAGATAACCTTTTCAACAGGCACATCCCGAAATTTCTCAAGTTTTCAGAGGTTTCCGTAACTCCCAGTGGAAAAGGCTTTTTCTAAAACTGCTCTGTTGTGTTCTCTGTGTATGGATAGTATGGATACTTTTGAGCCAAGTTTTAGTTTCCACAATCTTGGTTGCTGTCTGGGCAGTTTTCTGTATGTCGAGGAGCAGCTTCAATAAATTAATTTTCAAAGCTAAAGCTCTTCGGGTTGCTTGTTCTGCTCTAGCTATAATTTCCCCAAGGGTTTGAGTCTTTGAAGAACTATGAGCCATCCCATGTGTGATTTTCGTTCCTTGGGTGTGGCTGACTTTGACAATCTTTCCTATCCACACCCAAACCACAACTATGGGATAAAAATCTAACTTGCTCCCCCAAACTAAATACAGAAGGTTTGAAAGCACCTCAGTTTCAAAGGATGTTGACCTGTTGCTTATATTCTTAATTGCTATGTCACTACTTGTTCGTAGGACTGATAAATTTAACGTTGGTAAAAGTACAAGACTTTCATGAATAGATGCCTGACGAGGATGTAACTCAGAGAGTTTGACCCCTAAAAGACCCCGCTGGCTTAATGTTTCGACTGCATTTGACCTGATGATTTGTTTCATGAGCTGACCTGTGATTGAAAACCTGACTGTTTTTAATCAAGTCTGTGTGCTGCTTTGCTGTATTGACCGTGTTGTGCAGTTTTGTAACCTAGTGGTTTGAGTTGCTGATAAAAGACAACTACCATTGGTTACTTCTCGGCTGTAGCTTTTGCTGATTCGTGAATGAAAGGTAAAAATTTACCATCTTTCTGTAATCTAGCGGTCTTAGTAGATGCTGTTGTGTCTTCTAAAAATTAGACAACCTTGAGTCGAATAGATGTTCCCTGGCTATTATTGTATAACTTGGGGCTGAGAATTAGTAAAAATTTTCAGTGAAGTCTCATGATTTTCAATTGAGCCGAGAAGATCATTCATATTGGAATCTAAATAGCTACATTCGTATTTATACTATTTTTTGTCGCTAATGTCATCTGCCAATTTTGCAGGCTTATAAGTTAAATTTACTGAATATCTCAGAATGTTCATTTGAGCGTTGTGCAACTTTGACTTTCGTCCCATTTCTTTTGAAAAAATGGGGGGTGTCACCCCTCATTTTATCTATTAAAAAACTTTTACCATCTGTAGTTTAACAGCAAATATTACTGGTTATTTAATCTCAGAAGCCTTATAAATAAATAATCTTAGACATTTCTGTAAAACCATTATTTCTGATTTCTAGGATAATTAGCTCCGAAAGTCTAGTGATTATATATTGTTATATGTTTTTCTTAGATGTCTTATCTGAAAATCGTTTCATCCATACCTATTACCTATAAGTGCTAGTCATATCTGACTCATAATTACCTAAGAACAGGTTAGTGCATCGAGAACCTAAATGGTTAAGACTATTATCTTATAATATGAGATATTTATGTTATTGATCACACAAATTTTTACAATAAAAAACACCCATGAAGGGTGTGTTTACTAAAACTTTAGCATATTAAATCTGTATGAAATTATATAATCAACGAAATCAACCTAAATTAAGCTATAAAATACACCTGTGAGTTGATTTAAAATAAGTTATATTTTTTTGAACAGGCAGGAAAACCACTAATTTCGCTCAAATTACATTTGCTGTTTCAGTTTTATTAGGTGCAGGTTTCAACAGTTAATCGTTATTAATCTGCCACAAGTCAATCCTGCAAAATTTATACTTCGGCTTAGTAGAATTATTTAATTTGTTGAGTCCTGGTCTGAGATAATTAACTCTCTTTGCTTGTTACTTGCTAATTAGAATTAAAGGAGTTATAATGTAATTCCCTAAAGGTAGAACTCCCTACCAACGGTAAAGAGTGAAACGGCTTGTAAATCTGACATCATCAGTCAAGACCATTTTTGCTGCTTTTGCTTTCACTACATAGGCCTAGATTTATTTTTGCTGTGGTTTTTTCTGAGTAAAGGTTTGGAAAAATCTCTTTTTAGCTGTCATCTAACCGCTTATCACCTTTTATCACCTTATGTTTGTCAAACCATGTTTTATTGTTGATGAGAATTTTGCTGTTTTTATCTCTGGTAATCATGTTTCTGATTTTCCTGGGGGATGGATTGTGAGAGAAGGTGAAAAATTGCAATCTGGGATTGTAGTAATGGACAGGGTTGTGAGAACTTAAATTAAAGGGTTCCTTACCTGAATTCTGTTTCCCGCTATATAACAGGTCTGAATAATTGCCCGTTCAGGGAAAAGGGGTTAAGAAAACCTTTACTTTGTACGGATGTCAACCTGATAGCATGACACGAGTCTCAAGATTTAAATCTTTTAACTCTTACCATTACTTATTTTTTCTAGGGATTCCGGAAATAACCGGAAAATAATATCAGATTTATTAAGATAATTATTTTTCCCAAGTACCTATTATCTATTACCAGAGATGGCAGAGATAATAAGTATTTAAATGCACATCATATAAATTGCCCAAATAGCCATTGGGCGCAGATAGGTACTAGCGCGAAAAGTACCAACGGGGGTAATGGCTTCTGGGGTGCGAAATTGTAAACCATTGTCGTAAATTTGCTCAACAACGGCCTGCGTTAACTGCATGGCTTCATCTTTCATCCCCATCTGCACTAGGAAAGCTGCTAAACCAAAGTTAATTCCAGTCCATACTTCTAGAGGATGGGTGGCTTTGGGGTTTTCTGGAGAACCGTCGGGACGAACGCCGTTAGCTGCACCAAATTTACCATCATAAAACTTCACAAAACAGGCTTCATATACTGTTTGCAAGGCAGAATGAGCATGATTAGTGGGGACAATATCCGGTAAACCCAGTAACTGGGTGTAAAATTGTCCACATAACTGGTCTGCCATGACTACATCAGAACCACTTTCACTATCTAAGCGGTAATATTGACCGTTCCAAAGCTTTTGTTCATAAATTGGTTTTGATTGTTGTAACCAAGATTGATAAATTGATTTTTGCGATCGCAACTTGTCTGTGTTCTCTGTGTTCTCTGTACCTCTATGGTTTGTTAAAATATCAGCTATTGCGATCGCACTTTCTAGAGCTGCTAACCACAACCCGCCACAATATGCACTAACACCATTTAACTGCCAATCATCAAAGGTTTGATCAGGTGCACCAGAATTTTCTGGTATTCCATCACCATCTAAATCAAAGGTTTTCAAATAATCGAGAGTATGTACAATTGCATCCCAACACTCTACCAAAAATTGTACATCCTGACTACCTGTAAATAGAAAATCTCGGTATACTTGCAATACAAAATCGCTACCTAAATCCTTCCATAAGTTGCAATCTTGATAACACGTGTAGTTGGTTTTTTCCCACACCCATTCATTTGGTGCGCCTAAGTCATGGGGTGTAGCGTTAGCTACCTTACGGACGGCTTTTATTGTTTCAGCACCAATTGTATAATAATAGCCAATCACTCGCAGATGATCATCGCTGTCGGGAATTGCCCGTGCAAAGGCGCGAATTACTGATTTTTCCAGTTCTGGGAATAAGATTAGTAGGGCAAAAGAACCATATAACCTGACATCTAAACTTTCATACCAACGGTAATCTAAACATTCTAAGACAGCAAACTGACCTATGGGATCAATTTCTGAGGCTGCACTCCAGAGAGTTCCACCGCTGGTGAGGTCATAAAGTTCGTTAAATAGTGCCATTTTAAACCATTCTGGCAAATCTTCCCGGTCAAGAATGGGTTTTTGCCAATTTTGAATGTGCGATCGCCAAATTTGATATTGTTGTAGTCCTGTAGATGTGATTGCAAAAGCATTATTACCATTACGACTAAAAAAATCTGTATATCTACGGTAATAATTAATGCCCTCAGCAAATTCTGTTACGGGAAAATCCCAAGCCAGAGTAAAGGGAATTTCCAGAGTTTCCCCTGGTTGGAGAGTAAAACGCACAGCCAAGGCAGCCCCTAACCGTGTATCTGCATCTGCGGGAGTTGGATTGAGATAATTAGGCAAATAACCATCAGTTGAAAAGCTTTCCCAAAGATCCGCACCTGAACCCACTGGATTAAACTGGGTATGATAAAATATTTCCACACGGAGACTTTTAGCAGTAGCAATACACCAGCTACCATCACCTTCCTGTACAGGTAAACCAGTAGCCACACGACCCAAAAAACAGCCAAAATGTTCTGTATTTTCAACTATACAGTTGAAATTTCCTTTACTCTCGCCTAAACGCGGCTGATATTCATAAACCGGACTCCCATCATCCCGTATCTGCACATCAGGAGATTTCAGAGCATTAGTAAACCAACCCACTATGTTTTCCCAAGTCAGCATGATACTGAGGGTAATAGGTGCATTTGTGGGGTTATGTGCTTTCCAAACAAATACCGCTACAGGATAACTAGTTTCTTGGTAATTATTTGCCCAAATGGGGGAAAACTGCTCACAAGTTAGCTGGGTTTGCAAGACATTTTCATAAACAAACCAGCTGCGAGGATAAAGTGCATGATAGCTGCCGGTTGCTTGGGTAGTAGTTGATGGTGGATACCATTGCCAACTTTGTAGAGTCCCATCATCCGGGATTTCAGTCGATAATGCATAAGCCTGAGAAGATGAACCAGTAGATTCAAATACACTAAATTGGCAACATGGGAAGGACTTGAAGAGATGTTCACCACCGTCAATGTGCCAGAGATTAAAGTCTCCCCGTGGAGAACGGCCAATACAACCAGCACCAAAACCCCCCAGAGGCATTCCGTGCCATGGTCCATCATCTATATTACTCCCATAGCGGACAGTATAAGGCTTGTCCCAACCTAAACCGATGGGACGCTGCCAACTACAGGAGGGAATTTCTGGGAAGGGGGGAGTTGTCATTTTTCGGGAACAGGAAATAGGGAACAGGGAACAGGGAAGAGGCAGAAGGCAGGAGGTAAGGGGCAAGAGTAAGAATTTATTTTTCTTCTCTACAATGCCAGTCGTCTCAAGTCGGGAAACCCGCCCACGACGCTGGCTCCCCTACACCCTACACCCTATTTATAATTATTCTTCGTCTAATTCAATTTCTTCTTCCTCTTCTTCTCCATTGACTTTAGATACAGAGTTAGCAGATACTACTGCCCCTTTATCTAGCTTTTCACGCACTAACTCTGTAATCTTGTCGGCAAATTCTGTTTTTTCTTCTAAATATTTGATAGCGTTGTCTCGACCTTGAGAGATATTTTCACCGTTATAACTGTACCAAGCACCTTTACGCAGGAGAACTCCTGTTTCTTCTGCTAGGTCAACTAAACAACCCAGGGTAGAAACTCCCTTACCAAAAATAATGTCAAACTCAGCGATTCTAAAAGGTGGTGCTACTTTATTTTTGGCTACTTTCACTTTGACGCGATTACCAAATTCATCAGAGCCTTTTTTCAAGGTTTGAATCCGGCGAATGTCTAGACGCACGGAAGCGTAAAATTTCAAGGCGTTACCACCAGTTGTGGTTTCTGGACTACCGTAGGTGACACCGATTTTTTGCCGCAATTGGTTAATAAAAATTACTGTGCAACCAGATTTACCAATATTACCTGTAATTTTTCTGAGGGCTTGGCTCATTAATCTGGCTTGTAAACCGACGTGAGTATCACCCATATCGCCTTCGATTTCGGCGCGGGGTACTAGGGCGGCTACGGAGTCAATGACGACAATATCAACTGCGGCAGAACGCACTAGTTGATCAACAATTTCTAAGCCTGCTTCTCCTGTGTCAGGTTGGGAAACGAGTAAATTTTCAATATCTACACCTAATGCGCCGGCGTAGGTGGGATCTAAGGCGTGTTCTGCATCAACGAAGGCAGCTATACCGCCGTTTTTTTGTACTTCTGCAATCGCATGAAGAGCTACTGTAGTTTTACCAGAACTTTCCGGTCCATAAATCTCAATTACCCGCCCTTTGGGTAGACCTCCACCCAAGGCTAAATCCAAAGTCAGCGCCCCAGTGGAAATAGTTTCTACACGCATCCGGGTAGCATCACCCAAACGCATGATTGCTCCTTTACCAAAACTGCGCTCAATCTGGTTGAGTACCATCGTCAGTGCTTTTTGCTTGCCAGAAGTATCTGCTGTGTTGGTTGCCATTAGAGCCTCTAAATATAGGATTTAAGGAAGTTTACGTTGGAAGCTTGATTAGAACAGATATACTATTTTATCCGGAAAATGCGCGATTGGTACTCTTGAGAGAAAACGTTGAGAAGATTGTAACGCGATCCAGACGGGGTGACAATTATAATAGGGCATTTGGCATTGGGCATTGGGAATTACTTTGCTTATGAACTCCTGGTTATTGCCAATTTGGTAAAAAAATACACACACCAGCCAGCAAAAATGCCAACGCACCAGCTATACAACTGACTATAATCGTTATTCCTGGGGTAAACACATATCCAAATACACTCACTGCCAAAGAGGACCCAGCAAAATAGCTACCAATAACTAAACCAGCCCAGCGAGGGGGCATTAATTCTAAGATAAATGGAATTACCCCATTGACAATTAAACTGAAACCCTCTGCTATAAAAAGTAGCATGGGAATCTCTGCGCGCATATCGACCATTAACAGTATTGAGAAAATAGTTAAAATAATACCTCGGAGCATCACCCGACGATTACCTACTTTGCTAGCGTAAAACCCAGCAGGTAAGGGTGTGACCGCAAGAGCTAAACCAATGCAGAGCATGATTGCAGTGACATCGTTTGTATTAAATTGGGCTTTCAGGATTTTGCCTAAACCATCCATCAGCAAACGCGAACCCCAAGTAATGCTAAAACCTGTGAGGAAAATAAAAGATAGGTTTTAAAAAGGTATTTTTGGTGTCTTTAGGTTTTGTAATTCTGTTGGTATTTGTGGCGGGTGGAAAAACCGCAGTGTAAATGCTACTGCCAGAAGAACAAAAGATGGGATTGCAAAAGCCCAAACTGCCCCTAAACTCAGAATAAAGGTATTAGCAACTCCACGAAAAGCCCCAATCAGACCCCCTGCTAAAGTTACAAAACTGAATGCTAAAGGTAACTCAGCAGGCATTGAATACTTTACCAACAAGATAAAAGCTGGAGAACGAAAGACTGTCATTGCTAACGCCCAAGCTCTCTAAGAGGTAAAATACCGCGGATCAGCTCACTTAGTGGGACAAAAGTAGCAAGACAGGGAATAGCAATAAATAAAGTTGATGCGAGAATCACATGAATGGAAATGAAAGGAAAGCGAGTTCCGAATTTCAGTTGATTTTGAACGGAAAGTCCCCCCATTAGTGGTTCCATCACCACAGCTAAAGCATTTTTAACAACCATCAAACCAGCTACTAAAGACGCAGGAAAACCAAACTGAGTCAAAAGTTGCGGTAAATAATCATTATAAACCAACCAAGTTAAGGTATTTGCTCCCTGCAACCCTGCTAAAACCAAAACTTGAACTCATAAAACACTTCGTTGAGATTTTAAGGTAGTCATATTGATATGGGGAGAGGAGGAGGTAGGGAACAGGTGATAGGTAATAGAAGTTATTTTATTTTTCTCCTACACCCCCACTCCCTTAGAGGTTGTTTGAAAAGTTGGAAAAGTATAACTCTCATTTTTTATCCCTTTGGGACACTACGTGAACGCGAAGCGTGGCGTATGACTCCTATGTCGTCACGCAAGCTATAGCCATGTGGAACAAAGTGGAACGAAGAATCTAGGGTTTGAGCGATTTGGGAAGCAAGCTACAGTATGACTTTTCAAACATCCTCTGACAACCTTTGTTCTGTCACCAATAATTTAATATTGAGGAACAGAAGGATCTACTTCTTGACTCCAAGCATTAATTCCACCTTTTACATTTGTTCCCACAATACCCGCATCCTTGAGGATAGCAAGAGCTTTGGCAGAACGTCCGCCCATTTTACAATGAGCAATTAAGCGGTGTCCGTTGAGTAGTTCCTTCACCTGAGTCACACCATCACCATTTTCAATATCTGGTAAAGGTACTAATACAGAACCGGAAATTTTAGCAATTTCATACTCATGGGGATTACGTACATCCAGCAGGACAAAATCTTTTGCACCACTATCGAGTAATGCCTTCAATTCCTTGACGGTCATTTCTTGAATTTCCATCTGCTGTTTTGCTTCTTCTGCTTTTGCTTGGGGAATACCACAGAATTCTTCGTAGTCTATCAATTTTTCGATGGCTGGACGGATGGGGTTAGGACGCAGTTTCAACTCCCGGAATTTCATATCCAAGGCATTGTAAAGCATCAAGCGTCCAGTAAGAGTATTACCTTGACCAATAATAATTTTAACTGTTTCCGTGGCTTGGATAACACCAATAATTCCAGGTAAAATTCCTAATACACCACCTTCTGCACAGGAAGGAACCATTCCTGGTGGTGGTGGTTCTGGATATAAGTCTCTATAGTTGGGACCACCTTCGTAGTTAAATACGGTTGCTTGTCCTTCAAAACGGAAGATAGAACCGTAGACGTTGGGTTTCTCCAATAATACGCAGGCATCGTTAACTAAATACCGCGTGGGGAAGTTATCAGTTCCATCCACGACTATATCGTAAGGATGAATGATATCTAAGGCGTTTTCGGAACTTATCCGAGTTTCGTATAAATCAACCTGACAATGGGGGTTAATTTCATGAATACGGTTTTTTGCAGATTCAATTTTGGGTTTACCTACCCAGGATGTCCCGTGAATTACTTGACGTTGCAAGTTAGAAGTATCAAGCACATCAAAATCAACTATACCGATGCGTCCAATACCTGCTGCAGCTAAATATAACAGTAATGGTGAACCTAGTCCACCTGTGCCGATACATAATACACTGGCAGCTTTGAGGCGTTTTTGTCCCTCTAGTCCCACTTCCGGCAATATTAAGTGGCGAGAGTAGCGTTCATAGTCGTCTTTTGTCAACTGGATTTCATCCAGATTGGGATTTAGCATAGTAGTTAAGATGCAGAATCTCAGAGTATTAATGTTAACTTAAAGTTGCTCAATTTATACATTCAATGATTTCAACTTGAAATTGGTGGTTATCGTCAAGACTCCAGCTTTCTAATTCACCAGCTTTACCATTTTGGACGGATACTATCACATAAAAGTTTTCTGGACAAGGATATCAGCTGTGGGCAATCGGATTTTTCAGGTATTGCTTAATGATATGGTTTCCCGCAAAGATACAAATAAGCAAAGGCGCAAAGGAAAAAAGTTTTCAAAGTTGAGTTTGATACTCCCTTCGCACTAAAAGAATAAAGAATAAGGTCATAGTAATAGGGTATAGGGATAATGCTTCTGCGTAACGTGGAATCCCACCCCCCTAATTTCATACTGGTAAGGGAGTAGGACATTGTCGCTTGCCAAATTAAATAACGACTTGACAAATTAATGTCCACAAAAATACTAACTCTATAAACCCTTGCTATGTAAGGGTTATATTATTTCAGCCTATATTTAGCTAGTTAGAGTGTAATTGACAAAATAACTGTCCGAGTTTAGATATTTGACAAATTAGGTGTCCCATATTGAAGATCGCTATTTTTCCAATCTTCCCCTCGCTTGAGAAATTAATTGTCCTGCAAGAGAATATAACACAAATATTTTTTTAAAAAACATATATGCTAGAAATAAAAGATGATAAACCCAATGATGAAGAGGTAGAAGGTAGTTCTTTATCACTGAACTATCCGCAAGTGATAAAGAACTACTAGCGTTGATCCAAAAACTACTTGAACCATGAGATCGCAAAACCTATGGAGAAAGACAAACAGAGGTAGCAGCCAAACTAGGGAAGTCAGTGCGAACTCTACCGAGGCTAGTTAAAAAATGGGAAGAACAAGGTTTAGCTGCACTGGAAACTACTAAACGGGCTGACAAAGGTAAACACCGTATAGATGCTCAGTGGCAAAAGTTTATTATTAATACATATAAAGAAGGTAACAAGGGTAGTAAGCGAATTACTCTCCAATAGGTTGCTATAAGAGTAAAAGCAAAAGCAGCAGAATTGGGGGATGAGAGTTATCCCAGTTATAGGAGGGTTTCTCCAGTCCTGCGACCAATTATTGAGGAACAAGAGCAAAAAGCAAGTTTCAGGAATCGTGGTTGGCGGGGTTCTCGACTATCACTGAAAACCCGTGACGAAGTAAATTTATCTGTAGAATACAGCAATTATATCTAGCAGTCTGATCAGACTCGTGCAGACTTATTGCTAGTTGATCAACATGGTGAACTTTTAGTCCGTCCTTGGCTGACAACTTTAATAGATACTTACTCCTTATACTTACTCCTGTTACATCATGGGAATTAATTTGGGTTGTGATGCACCAAGTTTTCAGGTAGTAGCTTTAACACTACGTCATGCCATATTGCCCAAAAAGTATGGAACAGAATATTGACTACGTGGAGAATGGGGAACTTTACAGCAAACCAGAACACTTTTTCACTGATGGGCGTAAAGATTTTCGCTCTAACCATTTGCACCAAATTGGTGTGCAGTTAGGATTTGCTTCTCATTTATGAGATTGCCCTAGTGAGAGTGGCATCATAGATCGTTCCTTTGAAACTTTTAACACTGATTTCTTTTCTAGCTGCTCAAGAATTAGGTGATATTCCCCAAAATGATGAGAAATTACAGGTAGAAATTCAACGATTGAATCTGAAGAGTTTTATTCCTTTAGAACAAGTGGAAATGCTCCATGATTGGTTAGATGGCCAGCGACAATCACGGCAGTCTGGTAGGGTGCTAGGAGAGTCAAGAACGGGTCAAACTATAGGTTGTGATGCCTACCTCACGCATAAACCTAAACAAGGATCAGGAAAACCACCAACTGTTCCTGTTGCTTATATCCAAATACCTCAAGAGTGTAGTGCTAAGGAAAGTGGATTAAATTAAGGTGTAGTGTAAGAGTGGCAATAATATTTATACCCTAGAAGGGTAGATGGAGAACTGCTAGATGATCCCCCCTGACCCTGGTGAAATTGAAGTTAAAATCCAAAGATACTATAAGTGGACTCATCTCAAGGGTGATGAGTCCACCTGACGGTTTCATCCATCCGTGAACCCCCTGTGTGCCGCTCCAA
>CAKZGI010000045.1 GCA_936914905.1 uncultured Trichormus sp.
GTTAGTTATTCCCAGTATTTGTTTTGTACGATGTGGATATTCTTGAATATAATTAGGTGGATTTTTCCTTTTGGTAGACGGTCGAAATTCCCTTCTACCATTTTTTTGACACCAAGTTAATTTTCCTGACAGGTCTTTTGTGTTGGAATTATTGGGAGATAAATGAAAATGTCTGCATTTAAACTGCCAGATGGACCTCAAGACCACCCTTGGATACAGACTTTCCAATGGTTGAAAAACCCTTTGGGATATATGGAAGAATGTACTAAAAACTACGGTGAGATTTTCACTTTAAGAATTGATCTGTTTTTAAACCACAAGTTTTCATTAGCAACCCCCAAGCTATTCAAAAAATTTTTAGCACTGACCCAAAACAATTAGACTCCGGTGGGCCTGGGGGTATTCAAGCACCGTTGTTAGGAAACAAATCTCTACTCGCCCTACAAGGTAAGCCACACCAACGCCAACACAACTTGTTAACTCCTCCTTTACACGGGAAGAGAATGCTGGCTTATGGTGATTTAATCCGCCCAATTACACAGCAAGTTACTAATAACTGGCAAGTCGAAAAACCATTTACTCTCCTATATTCCATACCAGAAATATCTTTTGAGGTGATTTTAAAAGCTGTATTTGGTTTACAGAGTGGGTCTCGTTATGAGGTACTTAAGAAAGTACTACTAAAAATCCTCAATCCTGAGCAACCTTTTTTAAGAGCAATGATGTTAGTTTTTCCATGATTGCAAAAAGATTTAGGTGCATGGAGTCCTTGGGGAAAATTTTGACAGTTAACAGATCAAATGGACAAACTTATTTATGCGGAAGTTAAGGAACGTCAGGAGAACCCAGATCCATCTGGCACTGATATGTTGTCCTTGATGATGGCTGCTAGGGACGAACAAGGTCAACCCATGAGTGATTTTAAGTTACGGGATGAGTTAATAACTCTATTGGTAGTTGGTCATAAAACTACTTCAACTTCGTTAACATGGCCGCTTTACTGGACTCGTCATTTCCCACAGGTGCGAGAGAAACTATTGTAAGAATTGGATAATTTGGGTGAAAGGCCTGATGCTAATGAGATTTTCAAATTACCCTATTTAAATGCTGTTTGTTCAGAAACATTGCGTTTGTATCCGGTAGCGATGTTGGCTTTAAATAGATTGGTAAAATCACCGTTAGAGGTGATGGGTTACAATTTAGAATCTGGAACTTTGGTTATTCCTTGTATTTATTTAACCAATCATCATTTAACCCATCATCAAGAAGATTTATATCCTGATTCTAAGCAGTTCAAACCAGAGCGTTTTTTAGAACGTCAATTTAGCACTTCTGAGTTTTTATCTTTTGGGGGTGGAAATCGTCGTTGTATTGGTATGGCTTTTGCTTTGTTTGAGATGAAGTTGGTTTTAGCAACTATCTTGTCTCAATGGGAGATGGAATTGGCTGATACTGAACTAAGTACAACCTGCACGGAAGGGCGCTTTATTGGGTCCGTCTGGGGGTGTGAAAATAGTTGTGAAGGGAAAGCGTTTTCAAAGTCACCGAGTTTTTGACACTAGCATGATTTGACTTTGAAAACTGAACAACTTAAGAAGATGGTAAGTATACTGCAAACGGGTGAGACTTGGACTTATGTCATACTGATAGCGCAGTGTAGCGTAAGCCATGCGTAACTTAGTGCAGTATATCCCTTCGGGACACTGCATGAACGCGGAGCGTGCCATAGGCTCTAGTATCTCGGAGATTCTTCACTATCTCTTTCAATGACACTTGTAAACTGTTTTTAGTATAGCGATGAAAAATTTCAACTGCTCTTGCTACACCATCTTCAGCGCTAATCTTTTCTCCCAAGGCACGGGTGCGAGCTTTCATTGTCTTATCAGTTGTGAGAGTCTTAATAGCAGAAGCTAATCCTTCAACCGTTTCCAAAATCAGGATATTGTCAATTATGGCTCTGATTAGTCTCATTGCTGCCATTTCCGAAAATCGGATTTTAGCTGACTCAAAAAAGGAACACATTCGTGTGGGTATTCCTTGGGATATTCCTAGCGATCTACAACATTTTCAGAAAAAAACCTGGCGACATCCTGTGATTTTCGGTCGTAAAAGCTATGCTGCTTTTAATCATCCGTTGCCAAATCGTACAAATATAATCGTTACTAGAAGTCATGATTATAAAGCTCCCGGTTGTCTTGTTTTTTATTCACTATCCGAGGCAGTTACATGGGCTACAATGAGTGAAAAGGAGGAAATATTTATTGCTGGTGGAGGAGAAATTTTTGCAGAAGCAATTAAATTTGCTAATAAGCTGTATTTAACAATTGTAGAAGGTAATTTTGAGGGAGATGTATACTTTCCTGAATTTACGAATTTTGGCAAAGTGACGAAAGAAGAGCATTCCCAGGAAAATGACTTTCAGTTTAAGTTTGTGGAGATTGAAAGGTTTTAGTTAAATTGTGAGTTAAATTTTGAGTGTCTTCGTTTCAGTCTATTTTTCCACCTAAATCCCCCAATGATGGGGGACTTTAAAAATTCCTGTCCCACCAGTATTGGGGGTTAGGGGCGGTTCGGTGAGGGCTTGGCTAAATTCGACCACTTGTGTGTACACCTTAGCCCCGTTGACGCGGAGAGGCTTTGAACCTAGTACAGTATGCCGTAAATAAACCAACCATTCCAAATCTCTGAAAAGCTTACGCAGTACTCATTTTGAATTTTGTTGGTGCAGCCTGCTGGAAGCACTATTTTGTTACCGTAGGTCTTCTGAAAGAAGCATTTTGAATTCACGGCGGTACTAGTTTCTTTTCATCAAGAAACAGTACAGTTTCTGAGCATTTTGGGTATAATCGCCTACTGTAGTTTTAAAAATTTGTCCAAGGCTGCTACCATACTGGGTGGCCACCGACGGATATTTGTTACCCAATCCATATCTTTATAGCGTGTATCAAGTCCGTAAGCTGCTACCCAGTTACTTTCAGCTTCACCTTTTTGTCCTCCAACCCAGTAAGCAGCGGTTAAAGCAGCACGCATATCAGCAAACTTAGGATATTTACGAACAATATTTCGCATTTCTCGGATAGCTTTATCTGTTTGACAAGTTTCATAGAGTGCCAAGGCATAATTAGCACGAGCGAAGACAAAATTAGGCGCGATTGCTGTAGCTTTTTGGTAATCTGCGATCGCATCTTCCCATTTTCCCAAACCTGTTTTAGCGTTACCTCGATTGTTGTACGCCATGGCATCATTGGGATCTAGTTCCAGGACATGATTATAATCTGCGATCGCATCTTCCCATTTTCCCAAACTTTCCAACGCGGTTCCCCGATTTAAATAGGGATCTGTAACATTTGGTACTAACTCAATCGCTTTGTTGTAATCTGTCAGTGCTGCTTCCAACTTATTTTGACTAACGCGAGAATTACCGCGATTACTCCAAGCACCTGCATTAATAGGAAACTTTTCAATAATCTGTGTCCAATAGTCTTCAGCTGCTACAAAATCACCCCTATTAGTAGCCGCAAACGCCTTATTTGCCAACTCATCCCCTAGTTGTAAATCTTGGGTGGGAATTGGTTGGGATTGTGCCATCACTGGTATACAAAAGCCAAACATCAGTAATAAGCTCAAGAAAATACCAATTATCTTAATCATTTCAGGCTCTTTTATGTGCAACAGAATTAATGATATAGCAAACAACAACTTGGGAAAATATTCCCAGTTATTATAAAATAATAAAAAGTAGGCAATTAGAGGACATTCCGATAGTGAGAGGAACCAAGGATGTCTAAGAAGTCTCAAGTTTTATCAATGCTTTTCTCACCAAGCATACAAACTAAAAATATTAGATCCATTAAGTATTGGTTCTTGTTCAACCTTAATATTTGCAAATCCTTGATCTTTCAGTAAATTACTTATCTTGTCTAGACGATCATCTAAATCGTGTACTTCCACAAATACTTGCTTAATCTTTTTCCGATCCTCAGTTTCGATACCCAACAATACATCTACTTTTAGTAAATCAATTTGCTCAATTTGATATTCACGGATAATTTGTGAGTCAATTTTTAATTGACAATTAACTTGTTTTCCTTGGAAACCCGTTGGCAAGAATTCAGGAGTCAGGAGTCAGAATATTTGAGAAATTGGTTAATTATCAAATAGGTATTTTTCGCGTTAGCCTGCAAAAGCTGACTGCTGTTCCCGTAGCGTGCTGTTAGGTATTAGCTGAATCCTTAGTTACAAATTGAGAATTTTAGATTCCCTATTTCTCCAAAAAGTCAGGAGTCTTCGTGGAATCACAACAAAGATAACTGCTCATTAGGTGGCTTAAAGCCCATGTGTTGATAAGCTGCTTTAGTTGCTACCCTACCGCGAGGAGTCCGGCTTAAATAACCAATTTGCATTAAATAAGGTTCATAGACTTCTTCAATGGTTTGGGTATCTTCTCCAGTCGCTGCGGCTAGAGTTTCTAATCCCACTGGACCACCATTAAAGTTTTCAATAATTACACGTAACATTTTCCTATCTGTCCAATCTAATCCACAAGGATCAACTTGGAATAATTGTAAAGCTTCTGCAGCAACGGTTTCATTGATTTCTGTGTAAGTTTTAACTTCAGCATAATCACGTACTCTTTTTAGCAACCTATTTGCAATCCGGGGAGTTCCCCGTGAACGTTTAGCAATTTCAGTAGCACCATTGGAGTTAACTGGAGTTTGTAATAATTCAGCACTGCGGAGAACAATTCTACTGATTTCATCGACTTCATAAAATCGCAGTTTTTGAATTAAGCCAAAGCGATCGCGCAAAGGTGAAGTTAGCGCACCGACACGGGTTGTAGCTCCCACCAAAGTAAATTTGGACAACGGTATACTTCTAATTCTGGTACTAGAACCTTTACCTACAGTAATATCCAAGCGATAATCTTCCATTGCCGGATAGAGAATTTCTTCAGTCATCCGCGACAGTCGGTGTATTTCATCGACAAACAACACATCACCTGGCTTGAGATTAACCAATAACCCAACTATATCCCTTGGACGTTCCAAAGCTGGGGCGCTGGTAATTTTGTAATTAACCCCCATTTCCGAAGCTAAAATCATCGCCATTGTGGTTTTACCCAAACCAGCAGGGCCATACAGCAGCAAATGATCCATCACCTCACCCCTAGACTTAGCTGCTTTAATAGCAATATCTAGCACATCCTTTAAATCTTGCTGCCCAATGTAATCAGCAAATCGCTGGGGTCGAATACTCTCTTCTTGCTTACCTTCTTCATCAATAGCTGCTTCCGGTTGCAGTATATTTTCCTGGGGGGGTGCTTTCTGGGAAGGTGCTTTGGGTGCTTTGGCTGACTCCCGCTGCTGCTTTGGTTGTCTGTTGGGTTCTGGAGGCTGTTTTTTCGAGGAGATTATCGCCATAATGTCAGTTGTTAGTTGTCAGTTGTCAGTTGTCATTAGGAAGATGGATATTCTCCCTCAATCACCAATCACCAATCACCTAATTACATTTACAATTTAAATTCCGAGCAAATACGAGGAGTGAAAAATTTATGTTGTCTAAAAGAATCTTACCTTGCTTGGATGTCAAGGCGGGAAGAGTTGTCAAAGGAATTAACTTTGTGGATCTCAAGGATGCAGGTGATCCAGTAGAACTGGCCAAGGTTTATAACGAAGCTGGTGCTGATGAGTTAGTGTTTCTGGATATTACAGCGACTCATGAAGACCGAGACACGATTATTGATGTGGTTTACCGGACTGCGGAACAGGTCTTCATTCCATTGACTGTGGGGGGAGGAATTCAAACCTTAGAAAATGTTAAAGGTTTGTTACGAGCCGGCGCTGACAAGGTTAGTATTAATTCTGCGGCAGTCCGCAATCCAGATTTAATTAATCAGGCAAGCGATCGCTTCGGGAATCAGTGTATTGTAGTTGCTATTGATGCCAGGCGCAGACTCAACCCCGAAAACCCAGGTTGGGATGTGTATGTGCGTGGAGGCAGGGAAAATACTGGCATTGATGCCTTATATTGGGCAGAAGAAGTAACAAAACGGGGAGCAGGAGAATTGTTGATTACAAGTATGGACGCAGATGGAACTCAAGCTGGTTATGACCTAGAGTTAACACGAGCGATCACTCAATCAGTCGAAGTTCCTGTTATAGCCTCTGGTGGTGCTGGAAACTGTGAACACATCCACGATGCCTTAACCACAGGCAAAGCAGAAGGAGCATTACTGGCATCCCTATTACATTACGGACAATTAAGCGTGGCACAAATTAAAACTTACCTACTGGAACGATCTGTTCCAGTACGAATCCCTTTTTAATATAAAGATGTAGATACCAATTACATCTCTCCCAGGTTAGACACAGTTACCCAAAACAATGTTAGTATTAGTTTACTAGTATTAAGAAATATTAAGAAATATGTTGATTCCTATTTTAATTTTCGATGTGGCGCTGGTAGCCTGGTCACTACACCTGATGGAGAGAGCCTACGAGAGTAAAGAATTTTCGCTAATGTTAGCTGGTACATTAGTTGCTGTAGCTGCGGCAGCGATGTTAGTCGTTTACTTCCTAATGGGTCACTGTATAAGTTATCTGTTACAGGTAACTTAGGAGATCAACACAGGCGGTTTAGAACCTGCTGTGAATGAAAAAAACTGACTTTTGTATTCCATGTTGATTCTTCTTTCTTCCTCCTGATAGCGTAACCTACGGAAAGCAATTTACACACAAAGTACCGTAGGCATAGCATGCTGTTAGGCATAATCCTTATGCGTAAGTCCTATGTTATTCACAACAAGAACTGCCATAGCGTTTTTGATAGTAAGCTAAAATTTCCTTGACTCTTTCCTCGTTGGTATTTGCTGTCCATGAAATAGACAAGCCACCAACTTGACTTTGATTGTAATCAAATTCAGAAGATGTCTGGGGCATTAAATCCACTTCTACCTCTTCAACTTGACACAAATGCGCTGCTATTTCCTGATATACAGTTAAGGGCAAATTAGGAAATTCAACTTTTTTCTGAATCTGTTCCATACAAATAATATATATAAAATCGGAAATATCCGGTTATTAAATTTTATTTTTTGTTTGTTTTACAACCGTATATGGCCATCTTAATCAGTTATTAAAGGTTAATATAACCTGTTTTTTTAGATTAATAGCCCATTTAAATAAGTTCAAAGTCCAGATATCACAGACTTTTACACTTTTAAAGTGGTGTACCCATTGAAAGTGGTGTACCCATTGAAGAAGAAGGTGGTTTTTCTCCTACGGCTTTGGCTACTTCAATCCCGTATTGTTCAAAAATGACAATATGATTAGAACCACCGTTCATTTCAATCCGCTTAATTAAAACCCCGTTACCTAATAGTTGTCCTGCTTGGACATAGCGACTTGTTGGTTCATCCGGTACTTTAATAATTGCCTGGGGTTGCCTACCAATTAAAACTATACCACTGACTAAAACTGCTCTTGCGGTTTCAGGCTGTGGTTGTGGTGGCAATACAGGTTTGATGGATGAATTGGGGAGAGTTTGAGGTAAAACTTTAGGCAAGGGTGAAACTATGGGAGGCTTGGGTTTAGGTCCACCGGCAATTTTTCCCTGAGTCTCACCAGGTCTACCTACTGCATTTGGAGTTCTTGGTGATTGTCCACCATCTAGTTTTAGCCCTGTTTGTGGTCTTTGTGGAATGGGAAGGGGAGGTAATGTAGGAACTGTCCGTGAGTTTGGAATCGTCAGGGGTGTATTTGTTTGACCGATGGGAGATTTAACAATTTCTGCAAACGGGTCGCTTCGTCCTTGTTGTATAATCTGCCGTTGCAAATCTGTATTTGTAGACGGAATTAAGTCAGTACCTCTAGCCACTATAGAGTTTTTAACTGGAGGAGATACCAAAGGACTAGGAAAAGGTGCTGGTGCTGGTGATTTTTGGGCTGTATCTTGGGGAGTTGGAGCAGGAGGAGTGTTATTAGCTTCTGGTGTTTCTCCACCAATAGTACATCCAGCGATCGCCAACGTTAAAATAGCCGTAGCTGTAATTTGTGTATTTATACCCATTAGCTGTTCTCGAAAGCTATAGGAAAGTTTGCTTGTGGAAACCAACGCACTTGAAATTATCATTCAAGGCGAAGACTGTTTTATTTATAACCTACATTTTGACATTTCGAGGCTGACTTTTAACATTAACAGACCAGCAAAACCACAGTTTGAACTTGTGTGCTGTTAATCTTCTGCTACACCCATAAGATATTTCAACAAATCCAGTCCTTTTTTGACTCTACGAGACACAGTAACTACACTAATGCCCAAATGTTCTGCAACTTGCTTCTGTGTCAAATCTTGCAAAAATACACACTCTAAAACTTCGCGGGTACGATTTTCCAGCTGTACCAATGCTTGTTGTAGACGAATTTGGTCTTCTTGAGCCAGTTGAAAACTGCGGTAATGAGGATCTGGAACTAGTTCACCCAAACAGGAAGCACCTTCTTCTCCATCTTGTTGTATGGGTACATCAAGACTCAAGGGGGAGCGATTCATCCATGCTAATTTAATTTCCTGCCATTCGCTCAGAGAAATTGCCAATACTGCTGCTAATTCCGCATCAGTAGGTTGGCGGTTATATTTTTCGCGTAAAGAACGGGACAGTCCTATTGCTTGCTGTTGCAGTGCCAACCATCGTCTGGGGATTCGCATAGTCACGCCTTTATCTCGGAGGTAATGTTGAATTTCCCCACGAATATAAGGAATGGCGTAAGAACTAAAAGCATTTCCTTTAGAAAGTTCAAATTTTTCAATGGCTCTAATCAAGCCCAAACAGCCGACCTGGATCAAATCGTCGTAGCTTTCTTGGCATTGATTAATCCAGTAGTGAGCTTCTTTTCTCACCAGTCCAAAATTTACTTTCACTAATTGATTGCGGAGGCGTTCTGAGGGACATTGCTGATACTCTCGCAATAATTGGGAAATCTCATGTTTCAGTTCGTTCGTGGCTGTAGTAGGCATGGCACATTGGGGATTCAGCAATATAGTTGAGTGAATTAATAGTTGAGTGAATTAACTGTTTTTAAACCTAGCCGCTTCGTACAATTTACTGATAAACAACCTTTTTGCATAATCCATAAACACTATGGCAGGCAAAAACTTACTAGAAAAGGATTTTCTAGGCTGAGTTGAAAACCTAGTGGGATACCGAATCGGTCTTTTTATTATTGAATTATATTCTGGTATGTTGTAGCTTATCCAACCACTACCATAGAATCAAAATATACAATTGTGTCCCCAATGTCAAACCGAGATCGTACTTAATTTAACAAATGCAATATGAGATTTATTTATAGGTATTGAGTAATAGTATTCATTATTTTTCTAGAGTCGTAAAAATGATTCGTCAGTAATATTACGCAAATATTACGCATTGAAGCCATTGAGTTCACGTAAGTTTGTAAAAGCTTCATTTAACGATTGTCTATTGACGGAATAATTCACAGAGGACTACTTAGGGTGTGGGGCGATGGGGAAAAAAATTAATACTTACTCCTGAACCTCCTCAACTCCATGAAAAAACCCAACTGCCCCCTGAAAACAGCAGGGCAACAGCAGGGCAATTGAGTTAAATTCTTTTAATCAACAAGATTTAGGCGCGATTAGCTACTACTCGACCGTAGAATAAACCACGAATTTTGACGTCTTTAGGTTCACCTGCACCTAAATCTGTATCAGAAGGCTGTTCACTCACGAAAGTACCAGC
Source organism: uncultured Trichormus sp. (assembly GCA_936914905.1). Classification (GTDB taxonomy): domain Bacteria; phylum Cyanobacteriota; class Cyanobacteriia; order Cyanobacteriales; family Nostocaceae; genus Trichormus_B. The sequence goes on from CAKZGI010000045.1 coordinate 9,758, forward strand.
GATTTCTCCGGTAGAGCTATCTATTTTGGCAACTTGTAAAGAAATTTTGCCACTGAGGATTTCTGCACGCTTAACGTTAGTGCGAGTCAAATCTTCATCATCCGCTTGGGCTGGCAAAGCCACAGCATTATCATAACCAGAAACCACACCACGACCTTTGGGATCTAGGAAAGCAGCACCACGATAGGAAGGAACCTTAAAAGTGCCTTCAAAGTCTGTAGAGGTGTTGATACTGGTCAAATTAGGCTGTGTTTGTGCAACTAGGTTTTTGATGGTAAAGAGGAAAGGAACTAGTTCCCCACCAGGAAGTTTGACAGTGATGGCTTGGAAGTCAAGACCATCTTTTTCTACAAAGGTGAGACTATTATCTGGGTTGATTTTTAGGTCGCCTTGTACTTGGTCAATGGTGGAAGTATATCTTGTCAACAATCTACCAGCTACAAATTCTGCTTCTTGCCGTTTGTTAGCAGGTTCTTCTTTGACAAAGTAATTGGTAGGTTCTAAGCAAAGTTCCTTGATGCTGTATGACTGAGTACCATCTAGGGCAATAGAACCACGGCTTGTTTCTGACAACTGAGGGCATTTGTTAGCCAAACCAGTGCCTCGAATTTGTTCGTAAGTAAGTAAGTCTCTGCTGTTAGTAGAGGGTGCATCACTACAAGCAGTGATTAGCCCTAAGCATAAAGCTAAGAATGCAACGATTAAAGCGCGATACCTCATGGTCAACCTCAATGTCAAAAATTAATATCTAAAGTTGTCAACAAAAAGAATACAGGAGTATGGCTTACACCACTATCTGCTAAAGAGTCCTAATCCGATACAAAAAAGCTAACTAATGCTAATAAAAGCCAGCTTTTTCTTCCTGCTTCTTCCTGGAAGTGTCGGCACGATCCAGTCCACAGGTTAATATGGCGAAAACCGCTTCTTTACTTAGATTGAGCGCATTATCTTGAGGAATAGCAAGGGGGTTTTGCTTTTGGCAACAGCGGCATTGCCCAAGATATTTTGTCTTATGTATGTATGTGCTACCACTACGTAAAGCCCATTTTTTAATTGGGAAATCAGCCAGATCATACGATTTTTTTTAACTCAAAATCAAAACACTCTGATTGGAAACAAGAACTTATTGATCCCTTTTAGCTGTAATGGGGTTTGTCCTGCACGTCATGGCTTGGTTTTAGAAGTGATCGCAATAATTTTTGAGGAACTATCAAAGATGACTCGGACAGTGGGGAGGAATTACCAACGACCAGCCTAAACTGGATAACTAGTACAGGTTGGCCGAAATAAACCACCTATTCCAGAGCCAGTACCTTTTTGCTGTCAAGACTTTCTGGCTAATCTTAGGTAAATTTGAGTTTAGCCTGTATATATATATGGAGAAATGTGCATGAGCAATAATAATAATTCTGAATTCGAGCAACGGACAGATAAGTTACAGGTGATCACAAATGTCATCAAAGATACAGCTGAATTTTATCAAGGAGATGTAACGGCGCTATTAGCTTTATTACGACAGTTAGAAAAGTTACACAGAGAGATTCGTGATGGAATGTTTCAAGATAGTTTGCCAGATAACCGCCAAAGACTTTACTCACTTCTCAAAAATATTGAGTCTGAAGGGGGTTGGCCTTATATTGAACGTATGCGATTACAATCATTCCTAGTAAATTTGTCTGTAGAAGTTGGCGATGAATAACCTGTGATCAAAAACGATAATCACACGCTTGACAGTGATAATTGCTGGAAATGGTAGGTGCTAGGGCCTGAACCAGGGTACTAGGGGAGTAGGGGGAGAATATTTATCTTTATTTTGCCTTTTGCTGATGAATAATAATTAATGACCAATGACTAATGACCAAATAAAAGGGGTTTTAATGGCCGGTATAGTCTCAATTTACCGCAAGGATTTAGCCCAGAGGCGTAAAAAATTACGTCGGCAACGGCAGATGAAAATTATCCAGACTATTTGGCGAACATTCACCGTGAGTGGTCTAGCAGGTGGATTACTCTGGCTGATTATCCAACCAATATGGGTGCTAAAAGCACCTACGCAAATAGTCATGATATCCGGTAATCAATTGTTATCTGAGCAGACAGTTCAGTCGCTTCTGGTGCTATCTTATCCCCAATCCTTGTGGCGAGTTGAGCCTTCTGCTATTGCCGAATCATTGGAACAAGAACCTGCGATCGCAAAAGCAACTGTCAGCCGTCGTTTGTTTCCCCCTGGTTTAGTCATTGAAATCCAGGAAAGATTTCCAGTTGCAATTACTCACACCCTCCCGTTGTCAAAAACAACCACCTGCAATACTCAACCCCAATTCTCAGATAAATCTGCTGCAAAACTAACACCACCATGTCTGCAAAATAGTAGTTCTCAGAGAAAACAGACTGATGTGGGTTTACTAGATGCTAGTGGGGCTTTGATCCCCCTGGAAAAATACACTTCCCTAAATCCTACTGGTAAATTACCGAGTCTTAAAGTTGTGGGTTCACCAGAACAATACCGCCCTTACTGGACTCAAATTTATCAAGCTGTCAGTCAAAGTTCTCTGAAAGTCATGGAAATTGATTGTCAAGATCCCGCAAATTTAATATTGAAAACCGATTTAGGAAATGTGCATCTTGGTGTACCCAATGCCCAACTACCTCAAAAAATCAAGGTACTCGTCCAAATGAGGCATTTACCTGCAAAATTTAATCCTGGACAGATAGCATATATTGATCTTAAAAATCCTGACTCTCCATTAGTACAAGTGAATCAAACAACGCGGATTAACTCCCCAGATCCCTAGTCCACTCTTGCTTGTTTGAGGAAATCAACTAAGCGGTCGGGTCTTTAAAACAAACATTGATATTGTCAAACATTAAGTTTTTCTGCCCTCAGGCTAAAAGAGTACACAGTAAAAGGCAAAATTTGGATCTATAAGGTCCAATCATCTGTGATAGTGACATGGTAGCAACACGATTTTGTGAGGTGGGGTAAAAAGTGTGCTTTTAGCTACGCCAACCACAGACATCGCTAAAATATTTTTCTGGGATTAAAGTAAAATAAATCACACCAAACAAATAAAATTGCAAGACAAAGTATCTTCTCAAAATATCCTAAGAAGACTTGCATTCAATAATTTGTGGCTGGTGGGAATAAGCTGCTTACGTCAGTAAGCAAATAACCAGGTATTGATTAGCATAGAAAATTCTGTGAAATGGGAGTTGTACGTCTAAAATATTAGACAGTTTGAAGATGGATAAAAGAGGTAAAAATGGAATTACAGAAATTATGCCAACTTCCAGCTATCCATTGACAACGAAGATTTAACATAATTTCCGCATTTTCTTTTAACCAAAATTTACTGTTTCCTTTCATTCTTAAATTGACAACTTGGCGGATTAAACTTTCGATAGCTCCACTACCAATAGGTAATTTACGGGCTAAAACTTTAGCATAATTCAAAGGTTCTTCCCGATAGGCACGTAAAAGATAATTTGTTTGTTTAACCAGAGTTTTAGAATGCTCTCCTACTGCTGAAGCAATAAATTCATCCACATTAGTGCAGCTTCTCTAATCTTTTCTTCATGGGCCTTAAAAGTTTGTCCATTCCATTCGGGAATGTTATTTTTTTCTAAAAGTTTCGTAACTTGCTCTTGAAAATATTTCAAACATTTGCTTAAATCAAGACTTGAATATATATGTTTTGTCACTAATGTTAGGTGTTCCCTGTTTTTTATTTGGAAATCCTACTTTTTTTTCGACCAGAATACCAGTCTGTCTCAACTTCTCTCATCTGATAAATTTATTTAAGTGATTTTATTTAATTTATATGTATACAATATTTTGATCGTACGGTAAATGATTTTTATCGATGCCTGTTTTGGGTTTAGTGATCGCACACTTTTTGCCCCACCTCACAAAATCGTGTTGCTCCCATGTAACATCTACTAAGCATCTGAATAACACAGCTAAAATTTAGCATCATGTATCTTTACAACTACTCTGGTTTGTTGAAAATTTAGAGTGTAGAGTTGCTTTTACTCTGCTAAGGTGTATAAGAAATACTTTAAGCTTTGGATGAAAATCAACTCTAAAATCAGACAAAATGCCTTCCTTAAGTATTTTAAGCCCTAGGAAGGCACAAATTATACAATATAATCAGAAAGAAGCAGTAACTAATCCAGAAAAGGAGAAGCAAATTTGTGAAATTGATCACTCATGAGAACTTTTGGTAGAAATAGTGGGAGGATATTGAGCATAACTTTAACAAAGACATACGGGGACAAATCAGCAACGTAGCATTAAAAATATTAATGTCTAGATCAAGTTATATAGACCGTTATTCGGACAATGCTAGGTCTACTTTTCTAGAATTAGTTATGCGATTATTGCCTCTGGTGCTGCACTCTGTGCGATCACCCAAGTTTAAGACTGATTCAATAGCTAATTATCTCACATCCAATCCTGTTGGATTAGTAAGCAGATAGAACAATAGAAAACAGTGCCAGAGATTGTGCCAGTGTCAAAATATTGTTGACTCTTAAGTAAAGAAAACTCGAAAAAGTCGTTTATCTACCTTTCACAAATCCAATGACACTTGATAATAACCAAGAGCTTACCTATAAAAATTCCCAAACCCTGGGACAGCCAGGGTTATCTTTGGCAATTAATTCCAACAATCCCTTTGGTAGTTCTGGGCTGAACTTCGGACAAAGTAATGATAGTAAAAAGATGGTTGAAAACAGCCGCATTGGTGAAATTGTTCCTGGACGAGTCGCCAATATTAAAGTGATTGGTGTCGGTGGTGGCGGAGGTAATGCTGTTAACCGCATGATCGAATCTGATGTCTCTGGGGTTGAGTTTTGGTCAATTAATACCGATGCCCAAGCTCTTACCTTAGCTGGCGCTCCCAGTCGATTGCAGATCGGACAAAAACTAACAAGAGGTTTAGGTGCAGGGGGTAATCCTGCCATTGGTCAAAAGGCAGCAGAGGAATCTCGCGATGAAATTGCCACGGCTTTAGAAGGTGCAGACCTGGTATTTATCACTGCCGGTATGGGGGGTGGAACTGGTACGGGTGCAGCCCCAATTGTGGCAGAAGTGGCCAAAGAAATGGGCGCTTTGACTGTGGGTGTAGTTACCCGGCCATTTGTGTTTGAAGGACGACGACGCACCACCCAAGCTGAACAAGGAATTGAAGGATTAAAGAGTCGGGTAGATACCTTGATCATTATCCCCAACAACAAGCTGTTGGAAGTAATTCCTGAACAAACACCAGTACAAGAAGCGTTTCGCTATGCTGATGATGTCCTACGTCAAGGGGTGCAAGGTATTTCTGACATAATTACGATCCCTGGTTTAGTTAATGTTGACTTTGCTGATGTACGTGCTGTCATGGCAGATGCAGGATCAGCATTGATGGGAATTGGTGTAAGTTCTGGTAAATCTAGAGCCAGAGAAGCGGCGATCGCAGCAATTTCTTCACCATTATTAGAATGCTCGATTGAAGGAGCTAGAGGAGTTGTTTTCAACATTACTGGTGGTAGCGACTTGACTTTACATGAAGTGAATGCTGCGGCAGAAACAATTTATGAAGTAGTTGATCCCAACGCCAATATTATTTTCGGCGCAGTAATTGATGACCGACTGCAAGGAGAAGTCAGAATTACTGTTATTGCGACTGGGTTTACAGGCGAAATCCAAGCTGCACCACAACAAAATGTGGCTAACGTTAGAGTTGTAACTCCTACAAATACGAGGAAACCTACACCACAACCAACGGTTAATCAACCAAATACAACAACTCTAGAACCCAAGGAAAAACCAGTCTTAGATATTCCTGATTTTCTCCAACGGCGACGCACACCACCTAAAAATTAAGTGATTCTAGATTTGAAATTTTAGATTAAATTTACAGTCTCAGTTTCGGTTGAGTGCTGTATAAAATTTCTGTGTTTTCGATTGATTTCACTAGGATAGGGGTCAGCAATTAAGTTGCCAACCCCATATTTTATTGGAGTTTTTTTGTATTTAGAGTTTGCTTATAGGGTAGCGTGGCGTAAGCCATAACAGTTTTTCGTGAAGAAGTAGGAATTCAGCGTGGCCTAACCTATACCCTGGTATACCTTCTTTTCTAACCATTGAATGACCTGATGACCAAGAGAAGTTCTATCCAGACGATCAATTTCCCGAATTCCTGTAGGACTGGTGACATTGACTTCTGTCAGGTGTCCACCAATGACATCAATGCCAACGAAAATTAAACCGTCTTGACGCAGTTTGTCGGCTAATAAGGCACAAATTTCCTGCTCTCTTGGTGTAATTTCCGTTTGTGCCACAGTGCCGCCAGCTGCCATATTATTACGAAAATCGCTGCCACTGGAGAGACGATTGAGCGCCCCTATAGGTTCACCATTGAGCAAAATAATCCGCTTGTCTCCCTCTTTCGCTTCTGGTAGATAGTTCTGTACCATTACTGGTAATCGACCTTGAAGGGTACTCAGTTCTACAATAGAGTTAAAATTGCGATCACCTGATTGCAAAAATAAAATCCCCTCCCCAGCTTTATTCCCCAGTGGTTTAAGAACCGTTGAACCCTTGGCCTCTACAAATTGGCGGATCACCTGTTTATCAGCACTGACAATTGTTTCGGGAATACATTGGCTAAATTGGAGAGCATACATTTTTTCATTTGCGGCTCTGATACCACTGGGATTGTTAATCACCAAGGTTTTATTTTGGTCAATATAATCCAGAGTATAAGTTGCATATAAATAAGCATCATTAACTGGTGGATCTGTCCGCATAAAGACAGCATCCATTGTTTCTAAGAGAGTAAAAGAACATTCCCTCAAGTTATACCAAGGATTCGCTGCTAACCAACGCCCCTCCACCAACTCCACTGGTACAAGTTCCACCTGCTGAAACAAAGCCCAAGCTTTCCCTTTCACTACACTCAACAGGTTTGTCTGTGTAACCCAAACTCCATGTCCTAATTGTTGTGCAGCTTCCATAAGAGCAACACTGGTATCATGACCAGGGTCAAGCTGATGGATGGGATCAATAATAAAAGCCAGTTTCACCCTCTTTACCTCAATACCTGGAAATGTAATTGTTATATCATGTCCATTTGTTCGAGTGAGCTTCTCTTCAGATGATCATGTGTTGAGGCTGGATGAGGGGCAAATTCCGCCCCAGAATTCCCGTTACGTTGAGGTTAATTAATGAAATATTTTAACTACAGAATGTTACGTTAGTAGTAGGCTGTCTAATTTACCCTGACGGTCTAAAGCGTAAATATCGTCACAACCACCAATGTGTTCATCATTGATAAAAATTTGAGGTACAGAACGTCTACCATTTGCTTTTTCAGCCATTTTACTTCTGGCTACCTCATCTCCATCAATGGTATATTCAACGAAATCAACTCCCTTATTTATCAGTAGGTTTTTGGCACGAATACAAAATGGGCAAGTAGTCCAAGTGTAAATTTCTACTTTTGTAGTCATAATATTCTGATTTTGAACAAATACTTTTCAATTTTAACCAAAACTAAAAAATACTCCCGTTGTCACATGTGTGGGTTTTGGCAGGGCATGGGGCATTGGGCATTCGACTTTCCCGTACACCCTTTTCTTTCCCCTACACCCCACACCCTGTTTTCGGTCAACAATCGCCGTCTACAGCATATTGAACCAACTGGGACAGACGCTGGCGTAAGGTTTCTAAGCCTAAACGCTGACTGGCAGAAATAAACACTGCCAGAGGAAATTCTTCCCTTGCTAAAGCCAGGGCTTCGCCATCGACTTGATCGATTTTGTTAAATACAACCAAGGACGGCCCAGGAGAGATGGGCATTTCAGCGAGAATATCCCGAACTGAACGAATGTGACTCAACCAAGCAGGATGGGATAAATCCACTAAATGTATGAGGCCATCTGCTTCTGTTACTTCCTCCAAGGTGGCGCGGAAGGCATCCATTAAGGAGTTAGGTAACTCGTGAATAAACCCTACTGTATCTGTAATTAGGGTTTCCTGTGGTTCATTTGTATCCACATGGGGAATAATCAGGCGGCGTGTGGTGGGGTCGAGCGTAGCAAAAAGTTGGTCGGCTGTATAAACTTCGGCGTTAGTGAGGGCGTTGAGCAAGGTGGACTTGCCAGCGTTGGTATAACCCACTAAGGCAACTGAAGGAACTTCCCGATGTTGTCGCCGTTGACGTAACCGACAACGATGTGCTTGCAACTGATTAACTTCTTGTTGCAGTCGAGATATACGCTTTTGAATTGCCCGGCGTTCCGTTTCTAGTTTGGTTTCACCAGGTCCACGAGTCCCTATCCCACCCCCTAGTCGGGACATGGCACGGCCTCTGCCGGTGAGTCGTGGCAGCATATATTCCAACTGCGCGAGTTCGACTTGTAATTTGCCTGCACCAGATTGGGCGCGTTGGGCAAAGATATCTAAGATTACTTCTGTGCGGTCAACAACTCTGACACCAATTTGGGCTTCTAGGTTGCGGACTTGAGTCGGTGACAGGTCGCGGTCAAAAACCACAAGATTAGCTCCCAGGGTTTGAGCTGTGAGAGCTACTTCTTGGACTTTGCCTTCACCAATGACGGTTTGGGGATGAATGCGCGATCGCTTTTGTTGTAGCGTCTGCAAGACATCACCACCGGCTGTATCTACTAACCGCGCCAGTTCTAGTATGGTGTCTTGGAATTGTTGGGAAGTCATCTTATCAGTTAACACCCCGACAATGACCACGCGATCATGGTCAGCATCTACTTCCTCGGCGATATATTCCCGACTGAATTCTTCTTCTAAACTTTCCACCAAGTCCAGAAAATCCTGGTTGGCGATCGCATCTAAACTTAGAGGTGGCGATACGCTGGAATATAGGTTTGCATCTGGGATGGTTATTCCTGAAGACTGAGTGAAAACCAACTGCTTGCTATTGGCCAGCAAATGAGCTAAATAAGCTTCTTTGACGTACCCAGTTGAACCGCCACCCCTTCGGGTAAATCCCGTGCCGGTAATATTCAGAACTACTAGAGCATCTAACCGTTGTAGCGCCATTGCTGTCAGTGCTGCCTCATTTGGTGGTTCTGCCTTGAGATGGGTAGCTATACAACGGATACCGCTAAGACGTTCTGCACCGTAACGAGGCAGTTCTAGTGGTGGAATTTGGGTTTGACGTGGAGTGCCTACGCCCACCCGGATGACTTGTCCGCGACGGTTGAGGTAGGTACATACAGGCTGATTTAATTCCGTGCTAATTGCAGCCAGGCGTTGGGCGAAATCTGGTGTTGTAACGCGATCACCCGATATACGCTGGTGGTACAGCCGCTGTAGTTGTTTCAGCTGGCTGGACTTTAAACCTTGGAGATTTCCGAAGATAGTCTCTATAGGCGCTTATGACCAGTAAACTGGCCCCCCCTAACTATTCTTTATGTTCTATATGTTTATTTTACAACAAGGTTAGGCTTGGATACTCTATCTTTTAGGAGATGATCAAAAATGCAAGGGTGTAAGGGTGGTAAAACTGTTTCTTTCGAGTATGTCAACTATGGATCTTCTGGAAATACCCATTTTGGGGGTTCCATGATTTTTTTCTTCAGTCTCTCTTCAGCCATTTCTAGCATTTTGTCTAAAGAAGTCTCTTCAATAAATTTTGAGGCAGCTTCTCTAGACTCGATATTGGGACATTTATCGCCTAAAACACACCCGTTAACACAAGATTCAGCGCAGTTAACTTTCTGCTCCACAGTGAATTCCCTCTCTACATTTGGGCGTTTTTACCGTTTAGATCAATTTAACATTATTGGTAATGGGTCAAGAACTAAATATTATCCTGGAATTTGGGGGTAAAGCGCAATGCTCAACCCCTATTTAACTCCTGTAAATCCCAAAACTCCCATGTCGGAACTGTTAGCTAATACTGGAACCATCGCTGCTATAGCTACTGCTGTTGTGCCCCAACAAGGTAGTGTGGGAATTGTGCGGGTTTCTGGTGATCAAGCAATAACGATCGCCCAAACTCTATTTTCTGCACCTGGACGACAAGTTTGGGAAAGTCACCGCATCCTTTATGGTTACATCCATCAACCCCAGACAAAGCAACTGGTAGATGAAGCTTTGTTACTGATTATGAAAGCACCCCGTTCTTTTACCCGTGAAGATGTGGTGGAATTCCATTGTCATGGGGGAATTATAGCGGTACAACAAGTATTGCAACTATGTTTAGAAAATGGTGCAAGATTAGCACAACCAGGAGAATTCACATTAAGAGCGTTTTTAAATGGACGTTTAGATTTAACCCAAGCGGAAAGTGTAGCCGATTTAGTTGGTGCAAAGTCACCCCAAGCAGCACAAATTGCTTTAGCTGGGTTACAGGGTAAATTAGCTCATCCTATTCGTAAGTTACGCGCTCAATGTTTGGATATTTTAGCGGAAATTGAAGCACGGATTGATTTTGAAGAAGATTTACCACCTTTAGATGAGCAAAGAATTATTTCCGAAATTGATCAAGTGACGTTGGAAATAACTAAGTTATTAGCAACAAAAGATCAAGGTGAATTATTGCGAACTGGATTAAAAGTAGCGATTGTTGGTCGTCCGAATGTGGGAAAATCGAGTTTATTAAATGCTTGGAGTCAGAGTGATCGCGCCATTGTTACAGATTTACCCGGTACAACCCGGGATGTGGTGGAGTCGCAGCTCGTTGTGGGGGGAATTCCTGTACAGGTTTTAGATACAGCCGGCATTCGGGAAACAGCAGACCAGGTGGAGAAAATCGGAGTAGAGCGATCGCGTCGTGCTTCTAGTGCTGCTGATTTGGTATTATTTACCATTGACGCTTCCGCAGGTTGGACACAAGCAGACCAAGAAATTTATGAACAAGTAAAACACCGTCCAGTGATTTTGGTAATTAATAAAATAGATTTAATTTCCATAGCAGAAAAGCAAACTCTTCAATCTAAAATCCAAAAGCCAAAATCCAAAATTGTCACAGCCGCAGCACAAAATCAAGGAATTGACGGTTTAGAAACCGCGGTTTTAGAAATAGTCCAAGCCGGAAAAGTGCAAGCTGCTGATATTGATTTAGCCATTAATCAAAGACAAGCGGCAGCCTTAACAAAAGCGAAGATTTGTTTGGAACAAGTGCAAGTCACAATTATCGAGCAATTACCCTTAGATTTTTGGACAATTGATTTAAGAGGAGCGATTTATGCATTGGGAGAAATTACCGGAGAAGAGGTGACGGAATCTGTTTTGGATAGAATTTTCAGTAAATTCTGTATCGGAAAGTAGGATTTATCAGTACAAGCATAATATCCCGGTGGGGTATGAAAGAAACACATTGAGATTAAAACCCTCAAATCATTGCTATGCAAGGGTTATAAAATGTCTTCCTTAATAGTAGAATGGTCAAAAACGCATTTGCAGGAAATATGACCAATCAATCTACTATCCCGGTTATTGTCAACGGTGCAGCTGGCAAAATGGGACGTGAAGTAATCAAAGCAGTTGCTAAAGCACCAGATATGATTTTAATGGGCGCTCTTGATACTTCACCGGAACATCAAAACAAAGATGCAGGAGAATTATCGGGTTTAAGCGAACCCTTGGAAGTGCCAATTAGCAATCAATTAGAGCCAATGTTGGCCTATGTAGCAGGAGAAAGACAGCTACAACCAGGGGTAATAGTAGACTTTACCCATCCAGATTCAGTTTATGACAATGTACGCAGTGCGATCGCCTATGGCATTCGTCCAGTAGTGGGAACTACTGGTTTAAGTCCCGAACAACTCAAAAATTTAGCCGATTTTGCCGAAAAAGCTAGTACAGGCTGTTTAATAATTCCTAACTTCTCCATCGGTATGGTATTACTGCAACAAGCCGCAGTCACTGCATCTCAATACTTTGATCATGTAGAAATTATCGAACTGCATCACAACCAAAAAGCTGATGCACCAAGCGGTACAGCTATTCAAACAGCCCAATTATTAGCCGAAATGGGTACAACCTTTAACCCGCCCCAAGTAGAAGAAACAGAGAAACTACCAGGAGCAAGAGGCTCTTTATCCGACGAAGGTATTAGAATTCATAGTGTGCGTCTACCAGGACTAATTGCCCATCAGGAAGTGATCTTTGGCGCAGCAGGACAAATTTACACCTTACGCCATGATACAAGCGATCGCTCCTGCTATATGCCCGGAGTCTTACTAGCAATTCGCAAAGTCAACCAGCTAAAGTCATTAGTATATGGACTAGAAAAAATTCTTTAGAAAACTCAGCAATCATCTGTTTCTAAAATAGTATATGGACTAGAAAAAATTCTTTAGAAAACTCAGCAATCATCTGTTTCTAAAATATGCTTGTTCCCCTCACTCGCCAAAAGTTTGAACAAATTATCCCCCTCATAGCCAGTGGGCCGCAGTACAAATACTACTGGGGGAAATTCAGTAATTTGTTACAGCGAATATTAATTTCTGTCGTGACTCTAGTTGTAATTTTTCTAGTAAAAATCTTGTTCAGACTAGATTTTGGGCTGGTTTTTGTATTTAGCGTATTTGGCGCTTTTTTTTGGTTGTGGTATCCCGTATTTCAAGCCAGTATCCGCAATGCAAAAAGCCGCCGTTACAAGTACAGCGGCTTTTTCCGAGGAAGAGTTTTAGATTGGTGGATTACAGAAAAGTTGACAGGTAAACAAGAAACCGTCAACAACAAAGGCGAGTTGGTAATTATTGAGAACCGCGAAAAACGAATTAACCTAGAAGTGGGCGACGATACAGGATTTAGAATCGAGTTTGATGCACCATTGCGTCCTGCTCACAAAGCGATCGCACGTGGTCAAATCGCAGAAATGATACTCATGTCAAGTCGCCCAGATTTAAGCAGCATCGAAGAATTTAGCAATATTTACATCCCCAGTCGTAATCTATGGGTGAGCGACTATCCATTATTGCGACAGGATTTATTTAACGAAGTCAGTCTCCGCTTACGAGAAAACCAACAGGAAAAACCTCGTCATCGCTGTCCAGAACGACAAAAGTATAGAAGAGAAGATGATAACTGATAACTGATAACTGATAACTGATTTAACTAAGTCGGTATGAAAAAATTGAGGTTTGTAACAAAATATAAAATTGCTAAAAGTCTCTTCCCTCTTGCCTTTTGCCTTTTGCTTTGCCATAATGACAATTATGAACGCCAAGCTACTTAACTTCCTCCATTCCTATCTTGACCATAAGCTTGCCAAGCTAAATCAACCAAACCATCAACAATTGCAGCAGCCACAACTGCATTACCCTTGCGGCTATCAATAGTAATATAAGGTACTAAAGATTCTTGCAAACGTTCTTTATCAGCATCCACATTCACAAATCCTGCTGGAGTAGCAATTATCAAAGCTGGTCGAATTTCCTCAAGTTCAATTAAATCTACAAGTGCAGTTAGCGCAGTTTGGGCTTGACCAACTACAAAGATTCCCTCTGGATAACGCTTGGCCAGGGTTTCAATTCCCCAAGCAGAACGAGTTTTTTCTTTCTGCGGACGAGTCAAAGCCTCCATGCTGCAATACACAGGATTTGCAAAGGTATTTTGAATGTCGTAGGCGATACCCACCTGTACCATTGGTACATCTACCACAATTGTACTCCGTGCTGCTAGTGCAGCTGCTCCTGCTTGTAAAGCGTGTTCCGAAAAACGGATCAAAGACTTATATTCAAAATCAGATGTGGCGTATATTACTCGCCGGACTATCTCATACTCTGCTGGGGAAAAGACATGATCGCCAATTTCACCATCAATGATTGCCAAGCTTTGAGCATCAGTTACGTGCCATTCCATCGCTGTTAAGCTTCTCACATATCAGCTTTCAGCTTATCATCAGAAGGCAAAAATAAGGTGATTGGGGACGGGAACAACACGATTTTGTGAGAAGGGGAAGCAGGGGAGGTGGGGACTTAACTAGACACACATTTTGCGTGTATTACTGAGCTAGTAAGAGTTGTAACTAATTTAATGAGAATTAAAACTATTTTCTTTTCTCACCCTGCTAATTTGACGATGATATTACTGTTTTCCGTTGTTCCGCTACACCTACCCCCTATACCCCTTTCATACTCCTACTTAGCCGCAAACTCTACTAATATTTGCTCTGCTTTCTGGCATAATGTCTCATGATCTTCAGAACTACTAGCTAGCAAACCTCCCCATTGATTGATGTCACCAGTATTATATTCTAAAGGGTTACCATCAAAGTGAGTAAATCTACCACCAGCTTCTGTTAAAATTAGTTCAGGAGCAGCCATATCCCAATCTTTGGGTGCAGACTTACCAGAAAGAGAAATGTAAATATCAGCTTGTTGTTCAACAATAGCTGTAACTTTACAGCCTACACTTCCAATCGCTTTTTGTTTTTGACAGGGTAAATTTTGGAGTAAATATTCTAGTCTTTCATTACGGTGGGAACGACTGACAACCAAGGTTAAATCTTCCATAGATTTGTCAGCAGTAACTTTCAAAGGCAAAGAACCATTAACGGTTTCCACAAAAGTACCACCGCCTTTTGTCGCATAATATAATTTCTCCGCTTCTGGTATTGCCACCACCACTAAAATTGGCCGTGTGTCTTGAACTAAAGCAATGTGAATTGCATATTCCCCAGTTTTATCAATAAAGTCTCGTGTGCCATCCAACGGATCAATAATCCATACCAAATCGGCAGAATTTTTACCATGTTGGGTTTTATAAGTTTCTTCACTAATATAACCAAATTCTTCATTACCGAAAGCTTCCTGTAGCTTGGATAAAATATATTGACTAACAGCTACATCAGCCAAAGTTACAGGCTCATTTTGCTTATATTGTACGTTTAGATCTGGATCTGGGGCTGTTCGTTGATAATAAGACCGCAGTAACTTAGCTGCACCCCAACCCACTTCACGAGTAATTTTTAGTATTTCTTGTAAATCTTTCATCAATTTATTCCTAAAAACTATGGATCACCGCTATCTGAAATTTATCCTAATAAACGTTTGTTTAAACCTTCTTGTGTTGGGAAAAGTAACTGGTTATTAAGTATTTAATATTAGTATCAATTCTCCCCTTTTAGCAATGTTTAAGCACCACCTGAAAGAACAAAAGCTGCGTCTGATTGTACTAGGCTTGGCATCTGCATTATTAATAGAGATCGCTTCCACAGTTAGTAGTATATATTTTTCCGGTTTTCATCCAACTGCGTGTACCAAAAAATTGACAAGATTTACCTGCAATATTGCTAGCTAATTCTAGAGCACCTGTAAAGCTTGTCTGTAAAATATAATGACAAAAAGCGCCATGAAAAATGTCTCCTGCGCCTAATGTATCAACGGCTCGAATTTTGGCAACATTTATCAAACCTCTTTTTCCATAACTTAAATATTCTATTGGGTTTTCTCCTTGAGTAATGGCAATGTGAGGAATGTGAAAAGTTTGCAGATAGTTAAAAACATCTTCTGCATTTTTGCAGTTAGGAGGATAAAAATTAGTCGAACAAATGGCATAATCTACAAAAGGTAGAATTTCTTCAAATCCTGGTTTCCAGCTACCACCGTCAATAACAACTGGAATATTTTGAATATTAGCATTTTGAGCGATAATTCTACTTACTACCATTTCATGTCCATCAATTAAAACAATATCAATATTCTCTAATATATTGGGTGGGATAGAACTAATATTAACTTGTATTTTCACAGAGTTAATAGAAATTACCGCCCTTTCTCCTGTACCTTGGGTGACAATAATTGAAGATACTGGTGGTGATGTTTGTTTATTGCAATCTAAGTCAACAATTGTAATTTGGTAATTTGCTAAATCTGTAGTAATTAATTGTGTCATGGAATGTAAACCCAGTACACCTAAAAGTTGCGATTTATTACCTAAGTAACTAAACGTAACAGATGCGTTGGTTGCTGGGCCACCTGCTGCTACAGTATAATCAGTTGCAACTAATTTTTGATTATTCTTTGGAGGTGATTGGGCAAGGTAAATTAAGTCTAAGGTAATTAAACCTACAAATAATGCAAATTTGGTCATTTGTAATTGGTTAAACTTATTAGATATAATATAGAATATTTGATGTATGAATCAAGCTACCCATGACAATGATTTTTTTGCTTGGACACAAGAACAGGCTCATCTGCTAAGGATAGTGGATTAAATAACCTGTAACTCTGGTTAAGGGGTGTAATTCCATT
>CAKZGI010000046.1 GCA_936914905.1 uncultured Trichormus sp.
TAGGAATCATCAATACACCGAACCAGCCGATGTAAATCCGGTTTTCAGTGCTGGTGATCCATTCGCAGAATCGATCCCATACGTTGGCGCTTTGGCGCTGTTGAATGGTTGTGGTCATGTGTTTATAATTGCATTTTTGTTATGTATGTTTTGGTAGGTGTTTCTACCTCATGAATTTATTTTAAATATAAATTAAGCAAAATATTTCGATTTGTAAAGGTATTTCCGTAGTATTTTTTAAAAATTTTGAAAAACTGGGTAAGCTAAACCGCCATAAACTAGATATAGCAATACTTTCTGCCAATAATCTTTTTTGTAACGATTTCTCATTTTTAGAAATAGGGATTAGGTGTTAGATTATTCTCCCCAGTCCCTAGTCCCCTATATATGTCTCCATCCAGTCAAAATATTGTCACCTACAGCGCTGCTTATACTCTTGTCCCTACTTACGAATGCTTTAACAGGTGTACTTATTGCAATTTTCGGACAGACCCTGGTAAAAGTTCCTGGTTGACTATTGCTGACTCTAAGAGTATTCTGCAACAACTTCAAAATCAAAATGTCTGTGAAATCCTCATCCTTAGCGGTGAGGTTCATCCTCTATCATCCAGACGAGAAGCTTGGTTTAAGCTTATTTATGATTTATGTGCTTTAGCTTTATCAATGGGATTTTTACCCCATACCAATGCCGGACCACTGAGTTTTACAGAAATGCAAAAGCTGAAAAATGTTAATGTTTCCATGGGATTGATGTTGGAACAGTTAACGCCCAAGTTGTTAAATACTGTCCATCGTCATGCACCGAGTAAGTTACCCCAATTGCGTTTACAACAGTTACAATGGGCAGGAGAGTTGCAAATTCCCTTTACAACTGGGTTGCTTTTGGGAATAGGGGAAACTGAGGAAGATTGGTGGGAAAGTTTAGCAGCTATTTCTGATTTGCATCACCGCTACCAACATATACAAGAGGTGATTTTGCAACCCCACAGTCCGGGAAGTCAGCAAACCTTTGATGCAGAAGCTTTTAATCCTCTTCGACTACCGGAAGTCATAGCTAAAGCACGGGAAATTTTACCCGCAGATATTACAATTCAAATTCCGCCTAATTTAGTTAAAGATGAGGGTTGGTTACTCGCATGTTTAGATGCAGGTGCTAGAGATTTGGGGGGAATAAGTCCCAAGGATGAAGTTAACCCTGATTATCCACATTTGCAGGAACAGACACTCAGGGAAATCTTACAACCTGCGGGCTGGGAGTTGATACCGCGTTTGCCTGTGTATAATCAGTTTAGTAGCTGGTTAGTTGGAGAATTAGCAGCAGCACTTAGAACACCTCTTGAAGATGCTAATTTTTACCGAAAATAGTGGATATATCTTCTGTTTGCCTAATCGCTTCCAGGTCGAGATCAGGTATGGATGTAGGTAATTCTTCTGCTGGTTGAGGTATGCAAACTCTGATATCAGCAGCATTAATAATTGCTCCTAATAGCCCTAACTCACCTTCTACTAATTGATCAATAGCTTCAGTGAGCATATTCTCTTGCGTATAATTAGGTCGCGCTACCAGCACTATACCATCACTATAGGGTTGAATTAATAGTGGATCATTGGAACTACTAAGGTCATTAGTATCTAAAATCACTAAATCATAACGCTCACGAGCATCTTCTATCACGCGGCGCATTTCTCTAGATTCGATAATTGCGACAGATTGACGTGCAGGTCCGGCGCTAGGAATAATGTATAAATTTTCTATTTCGGGAACTAAGCGAATACAGTCACTCAAGCTCGAATAATAGAGCAGTGGTTCAAGAGTAGCATAGGAGTCAGAGGGAACATTTAGAGATGAAGCACGGGAAGGCGATCGCAAATCTGTTTCGATAATCAAGGTTCTTTTCCCAGCCCTTGCTGAAGCTATCCCCAGGTTATAAGCACTCAATGTTTTACCTTCTTGACTACTAACGCTGGTAATTAATATCACCTTTGCGTCTTTACCAGCAATCCGACGTAAATTACTGCGGAACTTCTCATAAAACTCCAAATAAGGAGAATCAGAGGAAAGTATGACTGGCAAGGCTTCTGGAGGTAAATCATCAACTGAGATTAAAGGCAATTCTCCCAGTAGTAACACATCCCGTTGCTTGAGGCTTTCCCGGATATCTTCTCTGGTTTTGAAAGTTCCTTCCAGTGACCCCAGCAAAAATATGACACCGCCACCAATCACAGCACCCAATAAACCACCAATAGCCAAGGTAGCAGGTACACTCTTGGGTTCAGCAACTACAGGTAATGGTGTTGGTCGTTTGGTTAAGCTGAGACTAGTGACAGTTTCTGCTTCTGCGGCTTTTGCATCAGTTAGCTTGGCTTGCATTTGGTCATATATAGCTTTTTTAAAGCCTACAGCTTGTTCTAAACGTGATCGCTCTAACTGTTTATTGGGGATGAGAGCAGATTCTCGCCGTAATTGCTCCTCCTGTTGAATTTGCTGTTTTAGTTGTTGTTCCAGGGTTTCACGCTGGGTTTGCAACGCCACCATTTGATTTGCTAACGCCTGTCGTGTCAGATCTAAACTACTTTGAGTGCGAATACCTGTAAGATTACCTCGTATAGGAGTAGCCATCCCACCACCACCTAAAACCTCATTCGCACGTTGTTGCAGCAATTCTTCAGCAGCGCCTTTTTGGCGCTGTAATTGAATCATAGTCGGATGTTCAGGGCGCAAATCTCTTCTCAGAACGGCAATTTGTGACTCCACTTGATAAATTTGCGATCGCAAATTGGCAATAATAGTATCAGCACTCAACGCTGAAGAAACATAAGCCTGACGAACTGTTAAACCCAACTTATTTTCTAAAGAACGAAGTTGAGCATCAAGTCCAGCAATAGTGAATTTAATTTCTCTTTGTTGAATTTTACTATTACTAATCCCACGGAGCAAACTACCATTTTCTGCTTCCACAAGTGCCGGACGTTCCCGACGATCATATTCTTCCAGTTTATTTTCAGCAGCTTGGAGTTCTTTCTTAGCCTGTGGCAAAAGCTCATTAATTTTTTTAATAATTGTTTTCAGTCTGCCAGTGTTAATATCACCACTTAACTGCACCATTAATTTTGTCAATTCTGTTAGTACATCTACACCTCTATTAACATCAATATCTGTATAATAAACTAATATTAATGGACTTTCTAATGCTCCAGATTTAGTTTTTTCAGGCATCTTTAATTTCACATTGGCAGCAATCATTTTTGGTTTTATTTTTACTTTATCGGCTACCTTGAGAATAATTTGATCTGAGAGTAATACGTCCTGTGTCAATTCTTTACCCTGTTCCTGAATTTCACTGGCTGTTTTTGAGAAAGAAACTGGTGGTCCAGTATAGGACACCGCAGCTTCTATTAGGTAGGTAACTGGTGGTTCCGGTTGTATAGCCACCACTGTTGTCCCAGCTACTACTAAACCAAAACTGGCTAATCCAATCCATTTATACTTTTCAAAAGCAATAATATATTTCTTAACAATTGTTGGTGTCATAGTCTCTCATCTGATCTTAATAATTACTCATTCATGATTTTTGAAAAGCTATTCCTGCTTACCATCTATTAATTTGAACCACCACCGAGAAACCCGTTACCAAACGTTTGAAAGAATTGCAAAAATGACTGCACATTAAAAAATGGTTGGGTAATGGTAGTAAATAAATTTTGAAGTTTGCCAATTAAGTTGCGACCAACAACAATTACATCATTATCTTGCAGTGCTAAATTTTGAGAAGCATCACCAGCCAGCGCCTTTTTCCCATCAAGTCTTTGAGTAACAGCTTTGCCTTTTTCCGAATCAAAGCGAACCAAAGCAATATCCCGAAGATTAGCAGTGTTAAGGTTCACACCTCCCAAAACATCTATAAATGTACTGCCATTAGGTAAAGATTGAGTCACAATTCCTCCCGCAGCATAATTTAAAATTCGGACTTTAATCTGAGGTACAGCCAAAGTCGAACGTGCCACTAATTTGCGATCATAACCATCATCTGTACCAAGTTCTCGACGTGGGATAATGATTGCATCCCCATCTTGTAAGCGCAAATTAGGCGGTGAAGCACCACTTTGCAATGAGGCGTATAAGTCAACATTTTGTGAAACTATAGAACCATCACTGAGCTTACGACGTATTTGCACTTGTCGTAGGTCTGCTGTCAAAGTTGAACCACCAGCTAATGGTAAAATATCAGTAATGCGAGGGATTACCACACCAGCAGTATAAATTCCTGGACGAGATACTTCCCCAGTAATTGTAACTTGAACGGGACGTATTTGTGATAAATACGTTACCACAGTATCAGTAGTAATACGACTTAAAGCCAAGCGAATCTTTTCTTGAACTTCTTCCAAACTTAAGCCTTTTACAAACAGTTTCCCCAGTTGCGGGATGATTATATTGCCGTCTTGACCAATAGGGGCTGAGAAACTTAAATTCGGACGTTCTCCAGATAGTGATAACAAGACAATGGGATCAATAACATAGCGATTTAAACCAGAGCGAATTTTTGCCTCTGCTTCTTTCAAACTCAAGCCTTGTAAAGAGATCACTCCCAGTAGAGGCACTACAATATTACCTTCTGGATTAATTGCCGCTTGAAAACTTAAATCTGGAAATCTTTGCACTGACACACTGATAGAATCTCCAATTCCTAACCGGTATAGTCCAGGAGGACGCTGAACAATAACGTTGAGTGTATCTCCTGTATCCAAGAAATAACGGTTGAATTGTGGTGAACTTTCTTCCTTTGTGCTGGGAGATATTTCCTCAGAAGTAGCTGGAGGTGTTGTAAATTCTACTGAAGATGGTTCTACAGATGGTAAAGGCTGCGCTAAAATAGGTTGAATAGATGTTATCAACCCAATACTTACCTGAAGACTGACAAAAAACAGGGCGCTAAATGCACGTTTGTGAGAACTAGGCTCTATAAACATTGGTGCAGATTTGTGAAATAAAATAAGTTATAAAGCTATTGACATTAATTCAGATTGTACTTTTTCACCCAACGACTGAAGCTTTGACCAAGATGTTTCTACTTCTCCAAAAGACTCCATTGACATTAAAATACTCACAGCCACCCAAGGCACACGCTTTTTTTGCCACTGTGCTAATTGGTCTGATACAAACCAGTTGACAAGTGATGAGGTTCCACCATTTGGCATTGCGTACCATTGTAAAACAGCAAAAGTTTGTTTTTGTGTCGTAGCCCGAAAAAATCTTGACTTGACTTTTATGCTAGTATTCAACTGTTGAGTGGAGGGCTGTTTGAAAGTAAATTCAGCAGTACGATATTGAGCCATATCCCACTTTCCCCAAGTTGATTTCCCCCAACCACTAATATCTATCCACTCTACTTCTGGTTGATCTCTCGGACCATTTTGTGGTAGCAGCAGCAGTATAGCTTCATTTGCTGGGTCTTGTTGTTTGAGTATCTGCAAAGACCATTTATGTCCGCCAATTTGTGATTCTGAATGTTGAACAGTTTGCCAACCAGGAATATTTAATCCTACTTTGCGAATATTTTTCAACTCCTGGAGTTTATTGACTGGCGGTGGCTGCTGCCACACCCATTTTCCTGTTAGGTATCCAGGAACTGCCCCCACTGTTAACAACATTAGCAGTAAAATCAACACGGCTACCTGACTCCATTGCTTTTCCTGGAAAATTTTGGATAAGGAAATCATATCATACCCGTTTAATCACGTTATTATCTATATAATATACTCTTGTTTATACATCCTTTTGTTCCTTTGTGAACGGCATTGCTGGCGCTTCTGAAAAATAATCGTTGAGGTAATTGAGTAAAGGTATTAGTAATAACAGCATACAACCAGAGTAGAGATCGCCACCCCAACCTTCATGCAGCCATGCAAAAGCACCTTCTTGACCAGTGCCGTGAAACAAGGTCAATAAAGTGTTACGTATGATATTAGCAGTTATACTGATAATCATGGCAATAGATAAGAAACTAAACGTTATACGTCGTGAAGATAAGGCATCTGTCCAATAAAGCAGCATCAAACCAACGTAAACAGTGGTAAACAACATTTTCAACCCAGCACAATAGGGTGCAACTTCTACAATTCTTCCACCCACGTATAAGTTTATTCCATCAACCATAACTTTCATGCCAAACTGATTGAGGATAAAGGCGGCTGTACCAGCAATAAAGCTTTGCAGAGGAAATGTATAGGGAGTGATTAAATAAGGTAATGCTGTTGGTGTAGCTAAAAGTACTAATAACAGGGAAAATCCTTGTAATTTTAAGCCTGGGATTCCCTTGAAGCATAAGCACAGTCCTATCAAGATGATGGGTAAGGATAGATTAACCCATTCAGCCACACCACTTAGATAGAAAATTATGCCTATTATGAATAAGCCCATGCTGACAGGATGGTTAATATTCCGTAGCCGTTGCCACTGTTTCCGGTTCATCCAAGTTAGATAACCAGCATAAGGCAGACCAATCATACCGTGGCTGAAATATTCATGTTCTATACTGATACTTTTGTGCAGCCAACCATCTATCCAATGTAGCAATATAGGAGCATAAAGCAGAAGTGAAGTTACTAAAATTCCCCAGTTTAACAATTGGATTGTGTTGCGGTTTTTAATTTGTTGCTGTAGTGCCATAGTGTTAATTCAAATTTTAAAAATGCTCTTAATACTGGTTATTGGTGAGTAAGTAAAATGGTAATAATTCATGGAGTCAGGAGTCAGAATGTTTGAGAAATTGGTTAATTATCAAATAGGTATTTTCGGCTTTAGGCTGAAAAAGCTGACTGCCGTTCGCTTAGCGTGCCGTTAGGCATTAGCTGAATACTTAGGTAAAATGAGTTAAATTCAGTTTTATTTAATTTTCAAGATTGAATAAATAGCAGTGACAATTTCTGTGATTTGGCTATTTTTCAAACCAGGGTACATAGGTAAGGATAATATTTGTTGGGATAGCTGTTCTGATTGAGGAAAGTTGCCTTGTTGATAACCTAAATAATTAAATGCCGGTTGAAGATGGCAAGGAATTGGGTAATGAATGCCGGTTTGAATTCCTGCTGCTGTTAATTGTTCTTGCAGTTTTTGACGTTGGATAGGACAAGAGTCATCAATTTTGACCACATAAAGATGATATATGTGTCCTGTACCGCTTTGGTTGTGTATGGGAATAATACCAGCAGAGGCTAAAGGTACTAGTTCTATATCATACCTCTGTCCAATGTTCAGGCGAGCGCTATTCCACTGAGATAAATAGGGTAATTTTTGGTGTAATATGGCTGCTTGTAAGGTATCTAAGCGGCTATTTGTACCAGGTTCAATATGTACATATTTTTGAGATGAGCCATAATTTCGCAATCGTCGCATTTTTGCTGCTACATCTGGATTATTCGTTACTACCATCCCTCCATCTCCAAATGCTCCCAAATTCTTGCTGGGATAGAAGCTAAAGGCTGCTGCTATACCCACTGAACCAGCACGATATCCTTCCCGTTCGGCTAAATGTGCCTGGGCTGCATCCTCAAAAATTAAAATTTTGTAGGTATTAGCATAGTCTAATAATTGACTGGGTGATACCATTTGACCATAGAGATGTACGGGAATAACGGCTTTGGTTTGGGGGGTAATGGCTTTAGCTGCTGCTTCTAAATCAATTAAGGCTGTTTTGGGGTTACAATCTACCAAAATTGGTTTAGCCCCTGCACTGACTACACCTATCAATGTGGCGATAAAGGTATTAGCTGGTAAAATAACTTCATCACCAGCACTGATGTTACAAGCTTGTAGACCCAGTGCGATCGCATCGGTTCCAGATGCCACACCAATTCCATATTTTCTACCACATGCTACTGCAAACGCAGTCTCAAAATCGGATAAAGGTTGACCTAAAATAAAATCTCCCTTTACTAATACATCCTCAATGGCTTGTTGCAATTTAGCTTGAATCGGTTGATGTTGTAAATTCAGGTCTACAAAAGGAACTTTAATAATCATTTGGTTTTTTAGATTGCTAGTATCAAAATTTAAGTGGAATAAGTTGCTACTTATTTAGTTTAGGCTGGTAATTGATTATTGGATATTGACGATTTGGGAATAGATAGGATAAGCATTAAACTAATGCCTAAGGGCACGCTACGCGAACAGCCATCAGCAGTAAGCTTTTTCAGGCTAAAGCCAAAAATACCTATTTGATAATTAACCAATTTCTCAAACATTCTGACTCCTGACTCCTGAATTCTTACATAGGATATTTACCAGTAATAATTCAGGACTATATATAAAATATAGCACCAGTATTTAATAAATATTAAAAAATATTCTCACTAATTGTGAAAAATAAGTAAAACTTTTTTACTCAGAAGTATTGATTAAAGTTCAAATTGGGGAATCCTAAAGAATAGGAAATAGTAATCTGATAACTGCGGTTATAAAATTGACATAATCTGAAAAATATCAAGGTAGCAATGGTAATGATAGAGCCTGAAAATAAAATATTTGCCCCGGATGATGGTTGGAATCCTCTAGAAACAAAAGAACAACAACGCATCAAAGTCTTGTCAGAGTTAGGTTTGCTTCTACCAGAAACTATCCCCATATTTGAAGAAGCTACTCAAACGGCTGCCCACTTTTTAGCAGCAGAAATTTGTATTTTAGGATTTATAGATCAGGAAATCCACTGGTTCAAATCAGCAGTGGGTTTATCAAGATTGGGGTTGATGAATGATCTAGCCAAAAACCGTCAATTATTACGACAGGAATCTTTTTGCACCCAAGTAGTAGAAACCTTAAAAATATTAGTTATTACTGATACAGTAAATATTGGGGATTTACAAATATCGACTAGTAAGTTAGTTCAGCACTATGGCATCCGTTCCTATTTGGGAGTACCATTAATTGATACTTCTGGGTATTGCTTAGGTGCATTAGCAGTAATGGATCGCCAGCCGCGAAATTTTACAGAGCGAGACATTGAGTTTTTGCAAATCATTGCTCGTTGGAGTATGAGCGAATTTGAGCGCAACCGATTGCTGCAAGGGAAATTACAAACTGCCAGTAGCAGAAATATTCCTGGACTGCCATTCCCCGAAGAACAGATAATTGATCTGAAAATTTCCCCTCCCAATATAAACACTGACTCTGGTTCGACTCAGCAGATCAAACTAGAATTATTAGGACAGCTAACTGAAGAGTTGCGTACACCCTTAACCTCTGTACTTGGTATGGCTGGTGTTCTGGGACGAGAAATTTATGGGCCTTTAACAACTAAACAGCGAGAATATCTAGAAATTATTCAACACAGTGGACGATATCTACTTTCTTTAGTCAATGAAATTACTGAATTAGGAACACTATCTGATACTTCATCTGGGCTGAATTTAGCTCCTGTAGATGTGGAAATGCTATGTCAACAAGCTATCAATACCCTATCAGAAGTAACTGTTCGTCGAGAACAAGATATCCGTCTGTCTGTAGAACCAGGACGCAATCGCATTTGGTATTTGGATAAAGATAAAGTACGGCAGATGGTTTATCACCTACTATTTAGTGTGATTCAACTTTCTGCTACGGGTAGTATTGTGCGTGTTCACATTTCTTACGAAGAAGATACACTCTCCATTACTGTTTGGGTTTCCCATCCATGGTTAGGAGATGGAGTTACTAAGATAGACCCTTACTTCCGTCTCGACTCCTTATCAATATTCGACATATTGGATGAGCCTGGAAAGTATAATATTGACGCAGACAATAAGGAGAATTTGCCAGAAATATTGCAGAAGTCAGAAAATTTGATGGATGAGCCATCAGGAATCTTAGTTGATGCTTCAAATCAGAATTTAGCTAATGTTTCTGGTCATGTGTCTCGTGAAAAATTCCGTTTGTTACTTAGCTGTCAACTAGCAGAACAGCATGGTGGACAAATTGTTATTCAAGGTTCACCAGAATCAGGATACCGCTATGTGATGTCTTTACCATTGCAATCGACTACTAATTCTGAATTTATGAATGATGTCTAGTGACAGGCTACAGGTTACAGATGACAGATGACAGAGTTAAAAGTCTTTTAGTGTTTAAGTTCTATCATCTGTTGAAGTCCTAACTATCTTGGCGGTTCCTATAAAAAATTCCTAATTTTTCAATTGCCCATCTTGGTTGTTATCTTTATGTTGTTATCTTTATATAGCACTCGGATTATGATTGAGGCCAAGTTCTGCACACAATAGGTGCTGTTTGGTGACAACGTTTTATGAATTTAGTCTGGCAAAGATTTACTTTATCCTCTCTACCGCTCAAAGAATATCTGAATACCAGTTACCTGCATCGGTTTATGGTCGGGATTTTACGTCCTTGGCGGCAAACCAGTCTGTTGATGCAGTGGGGAGATACTATAGCAGCTGCTCTTCTTAGTCTCGTTTATGCTTTGGCACCTTTTGTATCCACTAGTTTAATACTGGTGTTGTTGGTGGCTTGTATAGGATTCTGGCTGTTGCTCACTTTATCTGATGAGACAACTTCTGTAAATGTAGCTTCTGTAACCCCTATTCATCTGTTGGTATTGCTTTATTGGGGAATTGCGGTGATCGCTACTGCTTTATCTCCTGTGAAAAAGGCAGCTTTGAGTGATTTGGTGACATTATCACTCTATCTGTTACTTTTTACTGTCTGCGCAAGGGTGCTGAGGTTTTCCCGCATGCGGTGTTGGCTGATCACTCTTTATTTACACACATCCCTGATTGTCAGTGTATATGGTATCAGGCAATGGTTTTTTGGTGCAAAAGCATTGGCGACTTGGGTTGATCCAGAGTCTCCTCTCTCCAAAACGACAAGGGTTTACAGTTATTTAGGTAATCCCAATTTATTGGCAGGATATCTCCTACCAGCCGTTGTTTTAAGCTTAGTGACGATTTTTGCTTGGCAAGGCTGGTTCAAGAAAACTTTAGCTGTAACAATGTTTGCTGTTAATACTGTCTGTTTGGTTCTCACTTATAGCCGTGGGGGCTGGATTGCTTTAGTAGTAGCATTTTTAACCGGAATGGCCTTGTTGATTTATTGGTGGAGTCTAGAAATGCCACCATTTTGGCGCACTTGGTCATTACCAATTATTCTCGGTAGTTTAATTGGGGTATTGGTGCTGGCTATGATTTTTGTTGAACCTGTGCGCTTGCGGGTTGTGAGTATTTTTGCAGACCGTCAAGATAGTAGTAATAATTTTCGCCGAAATGTTTGGGATGCTGTCTTTAGGATGATAGGTGATCGCCCCATTATTGGTATTGGCCCTGGACACCATTCTTTTAACAAGGTTTATCCTCTCTACCAACAACCCCGCTATACTGCTTTGAGCGCCTATTCTATTTTTCTAGAAGTGGCTGTCGAAACTGGTGTTATGGGTTTAGCTTGTTTTCTCTGGTTAATAATTGTCACTTTTAATACAGCTTTTATACAACTACAACGATTTCGTCAATCAAGAAGTATAGAAGGATTTTGGGTAATTGGAGCGATCGCTGCTTTGCTAGGTATGCTTGCTCATGGCATGGTAGATACCGTCTGGTATCGTCCCTCACTTAATACCCTTTGGTGGCTCATGGTTGCTTTGGTTGCCAGCTATTGGACACCTTTGTCTCAAACCACAAACCAACCTAACCCAGAACCTGCACTCAACTAAGATTCATCAGTAATGAAGTCTAGTTGTCAGTATCATTTTTTCTGACAACCGACTATTTTTTGATCCATAAATTGCCAAAACCAACTCACACTCAGCATCCTTTATCCCAAATCTAAACTCTAAAATCCAAATTAGTCTCTGTAACTAGTAGCCCCTGGTGCATTGGGGTCACGATAACGGGTTGGTTCTTCTTCACGTCTTTTACCCAGTAAACCAGCTAGACCTATTAGCCCAATCAGTCCTAGCCAACCCCAATTCACATCATTACGATCATCATAAACAGTTCTGTTGGGTACAGCATCAGTTCTGGGTGGAGTTACTTGGGCTTGCGCTGGTAGACTTACGGGTAAAATTCCCATACTCAAAGTGAGAACTCCAGCGCCAATAGTTTTGGTGAAATTACTTTTCATGGTGAAAGTGCCTTATACCTGACTCTCACCACTGTATCTATTCCCAAAATCTGGTTAATCAATCTACAGCTATAAACTAGGTTTTGTCTTAAATCAGGCTCAGGACATATTAAATCAGTTATGTGTTATCTGTTATCTGTTATCTGTTACAGCAGGAGTCAGGAGTTAGGAGTACAACTCTCTTGCCGTCTAGAACACGGATTCATTAATCCCAACAACCGAATTTATGTAACGGGGAAGCTTGATATTTCGTTGAATCAATGAGAAAAAACTGGGTTTTTATTCATAATTTTGAATACTGAATCGGTGTTCTAGGTTTCAATTGAGATTCTGTAGCTCATCAAGCCCTAATTATACATTTTGCTAAAAATATAGAAATCTCCAGAATCTTGTTCTCTTCCATGTTAAGAGTTTCCTGTTCCCTTCCCGAAATGTGAAATTTATTTTGTACGAGTACTTCTCAGTTATCAAGTCGTAAACTATTTTACCCTACACCCCACACCCTATTTTTGGTCATTTTTGGGTTGACAGACTAGTAGAAGATTCATCTCCACTCCAGTTTCTCAATAACTTTTCATTGCTCTTTGAATATCACGCTGATCTTGACGGCGTTTTATATCTTCGCGCTTGTCGTGAACTTTCTTGCCTTTACCCAAGCCGATACTCAGTTTTACCCAGCCTCCTTTAAGATACATTTTTAACGGCACTAGAGTTAAACCTTGCTGTTCCACCTTACCAATTAGCTTGCGGATTTCTTGACGATGCAGCAATAATTTTCGTGTGCGGCGTGGTTCATGATTAAAATATTGTCCACTAGAAGTGTATGGAGAAATATGTGCATTTATCAACCATGCTTCGCCATTGCGAATCAACGCATAGCCGTCTTTGAGATTAACTTTACCCGCACGGATGGATTTTACCTCAGTACCTGTCAGTTGAATTCCCACTTCGTAGGTTTCTAAGATTTCATACAAATAACGGGCTTGTCGATTGTCAGTAATAACTTTAAAACCTTCGTTTTTGTCACTCATTGAAAATTTTCGTTGTATTAAATTATATTTAAAGATACTCTGTAATTTCAATAACTAGACTGAGCAAATTGAGTTTACATTTAATTCAATCCATCATTATAGCATTGTTATTCCTTGTTAATTATATTAAGTATTATGAATACTTCCTAAGCATTTAAGATTTTCTTTATAAATCATCCTAAATGCAGTCATTAGTAAGTAATCCTGTCATAGTATGAAACATAAGAAAACTATGATTACCAGTTTATATTGATAGTGTTCATCAAAAGCAAATTGCTGGAGAACAAAAATGCTAGGGGTGTACTGTCCATGGCCTTAAAAATCCTTGTAGTGGATGACGACTTGGGTACTCGTCTGTCTATTAGCGATTATCTTGAACTGTCTGGCTATTCAGTTATTATGGCTGATGATGGTCAAGAGGCCTTGGCTATGGTAGAAGAGAACAATCCTGATTTAATTGTTATAGATATTGTCATGCCACGGTTGAATGGCTATGAATTAGTGCGTCGGGTGCGTCAAAAAGCGGAGTTTAGGTTATTACCTGTAATTTTGTTAACAGCACGAACTAAAACCCAAGAAAGAATTCTCGGATATCAATCAGGCTGCGATTTATATTTACCTAAGCCTTTTGAATTAGAAGAGTTAGCAGCAGCGATTAGGAATTTACTAGAGCGATCGCAAATTATTCAATCAGAGTACCGTTTTCCTCATCAAGACAATCTAGAGACTTCCATAACCGGAAAACTCCGAGATACTAATCATGCCTTATCTACCCAAATTCATGTACCTAAACTGCTCTCATCACTAACGACCAGAGAACAAGAGGTTCTAGAATTATTGACTCATGGTTTATCTAATGCCGATATAGGTAATCAATTACACCTGAGTCCACGAACAGTAGAAAAGTATGTCAGCAGTTTATTGAGAAAAACTTTAACGAGCAATCGAGCCGAACTCGTGCGTTTTGCAATGAAGCATGGACTGGTCGAATAATAGCAGTTTAGGAGTTCAGGAGGAATAGATTATTCCCCATCACCCCCATCTTCCTCATCACCCTACACGCTGTTAACGTACTCCAGTAGACCTTCACAAGCATCAATGAGGAGATCAATCACCTGATTAAATCCTTCTGTTCCGCCATAATAGGGGTCAGGAACTTCTTTGAGAGTGTGTCTAGAACAAAAATCACACATCAAGCGGACTTTATGGTGATATTGTCCTGAAGAGTCAACAGCCAGGATATTTTCATAATTGTCTTTATCCATTGCCAGAATTAAATCAAACTCTTGGAAGTCTGATCTTTGAAACTGACGAGCTTGACCAAGGAGTTTAATTCCCAACTTGGACACAGCAGCCGCATTCATACGTCGGTCAGATGGACTACCAATGTGATAACTAGAAGTACCAGCAGAATCACAATAAATGCGATCGCTCAACCCAGCCTGTGAAACCAGATGATTCATAATATTTTCTGCTGAGGGCGATCGGCAAATATTACCCAAGCAGACAAACAGTAACTTGTAAGCCATAAATTTCGTTGTGAGTGTCAGTAGTCAGTTATCAATAGTTAGTTGTTTTGCTACTAAACTCTGACCATCGACTGATGACTAATGACCACTGACTAATAACTAATTACTAATTAACTACAATCCTGGAAGTTCTAACCCACTAGTCAAGTCTTCCATGCGTTCCCGCATTGTAGCAGTGGACTTATTGTAGGCATCTTTCATAGCCGCTGTTATCAGATCAGAAAGTACATCTGCACCTTCACCCAAAGCATCTGGGGAAATTTCTACTCTTCTGGGTTCTTGGTTGCCGCTGACAATAACCTTGACTAGTCCACCACCAGACTCTCCTTGGATCTCCATTTGCTCTAATTCTTCCTGGAGACGCTTTGCACCTTCTTGAACTTGCTGTGCTTTTTGAAAAGCTGCCGCTAGTTCTTTCATTTTTCCTAGTCCAAAACCAAATCCCTGGCCTTTTCCTGCTGTCATAAAATTGTCCACTTATACTTTGAATAACAAATCAAATTCAATTATAGATGTGGTAGGTAATGGGTAATTGGTAATTGGTGATTGGTAATTGGTAAAAGTTATTTTCTCTCACCTGTCACCTGTCCCTATCAACCAACTGGTTGAAACTCGCCGATCATTTTAACTTCTGGCTCTAACCAAATGGACCAACGTTCTTGTACCTCACGTTGAATATGACTAATAAGACA
The DNA here is from genome assembly GCA_936914905.1 of uncultured Trichormus sp. GTDB lineage: Bacteria > Cyanobacteriota > Cyanobacteriia > Cyanobacteriales > Nostocaceae > Trichormus_B. The sequence goes on from CAKZGI010000046.1 coordinate 15,353, forward strand.
GAAGATATCGCTGGCTTTAGCCCCGCCACGATTAACGATAAAATTGGCGTGAAGTTGGGCAACTTGCGCTCCACCAATTTGGTAGCCTTTTAAACCAGCTTGTTCAATCAACCAGCCAGCAGAATAAGGTTTAGGATTGCGGAAAACACTACCACAACTAGGATAGTTGTAAGGTTGGGTAGTCAGCCGATGTTGTTTATGTTCTTTGGTTGTCGCTAGGACTTGTGCTCGATCTGCTCCTGGCTGGAGTTGGAAAGTGGCTTGAGTGACTATGCGTTTACCCCTTTGCAATAATGAAGTTCGGTATTGATAACCTAATTCAGCAGGGGTAATAGTTTCTAATCTACCATCTGGTGAGAGTAATTCGGCACTAACTAACATATCTGCAATGCAGCTATTATGCGCTCCTGCATTCATAACAACAGCACCACCAACGGTTCCGGGGATACCAACAGCCCACTCTAAACCTTGCCATCCTAAATCTGCTGCTTCCCATGCCAAGCTAGGAATAGATTCTCCGGCAGCAACTGTCAATTGACCTGTTTGTAAGTCGAAGTGCTTAGAACGAAAATGACGAGTAGCAATCACTAAGCCCGGTATACCTTGATCACTTACTAATAAGTTAGAACCTGCTCCAAGTATGGTTACTGGCAAATTTAGGTCTTTTGCGTACTCAATACTTGCTTGTAGAGCTTCTAAACTGCGGGGGGCGACATACCATTCAGCAGATCCCCCAACTCTATAGGAAGTAAATGCTGATAAAGAAGCTGCGGATTTGATCACACAATCAGTGCCAGGTAAGTGAATTATGTTTCTTTCACTTGAATTGGCTTTTTCCTGTTTATTGGTAGTCAAAGCAGAAATCATGCAGACGTTTCCAGATACCTGGGAGGTTGTCATCTTTACTTTTTTGCGAATTTTTATTACTAACACTTACCGTATTGCTACGGTACTAATATTAAATGCTGAAACTATTGCTAGATGAAGAATTGAATCACAGAGAAAACCTAGCAAGTTGGGTCTACTTACGATGTCGCCGTAGCAGGTTCACGAAGTGTGGCAATGACTTCAGGAATTGCCTGATTCAAATTACCTGCACCTAAAAATAGTGCTAAGTCTCCAGGGCGTAGCGTTGACAACAATAATTCACGGATAGAAGATAGAGTTGGTTGATAAATAACTTGGGGATGTTGCTTGGCAATTTCATCTGCCAGTTGTTCACCACTAATTTGTCCTAAATCGGGTTCACCAGCACTGTAAATGTCAGTCAATACGACTAAGTCAGCGTGGGCAAATGACCCAGCAAATTCGTCTAAAAATGTGAGTGTACGACTATAACGATGTGGTTGGAAAATAGCAACTACCCGTTGTCCTGGTCTAGCTTGGAGACGTGCTGCCGCAAGAGTTGCACAAATTTCGCTAGGGTGATGGGCATAATCATCAATGAAGGTAATACCAGCCGCTTCCCCCCGGAACTCAAAGCGCCGTCTTGCACCTTCAAAGGTAGCGATACCTTTGGCGATTTCCCCAAATTCTAAACCCAGAGAGCGTCCTACAGCAACTGCTGCTAGAGCATTGCTGAGATTATGCCGACTCAGGAGGCGTAAATTCAATACACCTAAAGCTTTGCCTTTTTCCCAAACTAGTGCTGTTGTCCCATCAGCACGATAGTCAATATTGGTGACTGTATAATCGGCGTTGGTTTCTGGATGTAGACTGTAACTAATAGTTGGCTTCATGCCTTGTCCTGGACGAGCAAAGCAATCGCGCACTGTGTCACAATCAATGCTACCTACCAAAATTTGGCAACCTTGGGCAAATTTTTGGAAAGTGTCTACTACTTCTTCTAAATTCTCGTAGTGGTCGGGATGATCTAGTTCAATATTAGTAATAACTCCAATAGCTGGGGAGTGTTTGACGAGTGAACCATCTGATTCATCTGCCTCAGCTACTAGATACTTACTTTCCCCTAATCGAGCATTACCTTCCCAGGCGTTAACTTCACCACCAACCAAAATAGTTGGGTCAAGACCAGCTTGTAGCAGCATATAACCAATCATGCTACTGGTTGTAGTTTTGCCGTGAGTTCCTGCGACAGCAATGCTGTAGTAATCAGCAATCAAGGCGGCTAATACATCTGAACGGTGTAAAATTGGACAACCCAATTCTAGGGCTGCTTTGTATTCTAAATTATTCGTGTTAATAGCTGTGGAACAAATTACTTGGGGTAATATTGTTTTGGTAGCAGACAGTTGTTCTTGAGAATTTAGTAAAACTCCATTAGTCGATACTTCTTGGGGACGAAAGAATTCAAGATTGCTGGCTTCTTGTCTACTAAAAATGTGAGCGCCTAGAGATTCTAACTTACGGGTAATTTGATTAGGACCCAAGTCAGAACCGGATACTGGCAACTGACGCTTTGCTAAAACATAAGCCAGCGCAGACATTCCTATCCCGCCAATCCCTATGAAATGAAATGGTCTACCGCTAAAATCTATAGAATTATTCATCTTTTTTTCCTCTAACACCACACCAAACAATTTTGACAAATGACACGGGTATCATAACAGGATTTTGATTTTTACAGATACGGGTCCTGTCACATAGTCATGGCTGAATAAAGGGTTAATTTTTTACTTTGGTTTTGTTTGTTCAAAAAAATATTACCCTCAACCGAGATTTTTTCTATTGCTGATATCTTTGTATGATCATTCTGAAAATTGGGGCTACATCGGGAAAATTTTTCTTGTAATTTTGAACACATATTTTTATTTACCTTACTGGAATTAGTGGCTGATTTGAGATTGCCTTCAGCCTCAGCTTGAGTTGACTACAATAGTACATTGGGAGTGAAAATATTATTCAACCAGTTGTAGAAAGATATCTCTGGACTCAAGTTGATAGTCTAGATACAAACGCCCTCTCTATCCATCTAACCTAATAATTCCCAAGTTCTGAACTGGATGCAACAAGTAGCGATTTTTGGTGGCACATTTGACCCAATTCATTGGGGACATCTGCTTGTGGCCAAAACAGCGTTGGAACAATTACATCTAGAACAGGTAATTTGGGTAGTCTCAAAAAATCCTCCTTATAAACAAGCAGCTTTATTTGAGCATCGGGTAGCTATGCTGCAACTAGCCACGAAACACCACCCAAGCTTTACTGTCTCACTCATTGAGAAAAAGCACTCTAGGGTTTCATACTCTATCAACACCCTGATTGAATTATCTGCTTGTTACCCAAATACTCATTGGTACTGGATTATTGGTTTGGATGCATTCCAAACTTTACCCCGTTGGTATCGTGGACCAGAACTAGCACAAATGTGTGATTGGTTAATTGCACCCCGACTGGTAGGTGGTGAGACTATAGCTCAAAGTGAGTCAATCTGCAAGCAAGTGGAGCAACAACTTAAAGAACAATCATATATCATTAATTGGCAATTACTGCATACACCTTTAGTTAGATTTTCGTCCAGTATAATACGTGAACTTTGTCGCCAAAGTTGTGCAATTGGTGATTTAGTACCTGATCCCGTCAGATCCTACATCGTCAATCACAACCTTTACACAAATAATTCTGAATAAATTATGTGTTTTTTTTATATCTAACGCTTTATGGTTATAAAGACTCCCCCCCTTTGCGATATGATTGGGGTCAACGATATCAACTTATAGGCATAAATACAGAGGGCAAGACACTGTGATTAGAGTTGCAATCAATGGTTTCGGGCGAATTGGACGGAACTTCGCACGCTGCTGGGTGGGTAGAGAAAATAGCCAAATTGAGCTTGTGGCTATCAATGATACCTCTGACCCTAGAACCAATGCTCACCTCCTCAGATATGACTCTATGCTGGGGAGGTTACAAAATGTCGATATTACTGCTGATGATAATTCGATCACTGTTAACGGTAAGACTATTAAATGCGTATCTGATCGCAACCCAGATAACTTGCCCTGGAAAGAGTGGAACATTGACCTGATTATTGAATCAACTGGTGTTTTTACCAGCAAAGAAGGGGCAATGAGGCACGTAAATGCTGGTGCTAAAAAGGTTCTGATTACCGCCCCTGGTAAAAATGAAGATGGTACTTTTGTGATGGGTGTGAATCATCATGATTATGATCACAACTTACACAACATCATTAGTAATGCCAGCTGTACTACTAACTGTTTGGCTCCCATTGCCAAGGTGTTAAATGAGAAATTTGGCATCATCAAAGGCACAATGACCACTACCCACAGCTACACTGGAGACCAGCGTTTGCTAGACGCTTCTCACCGTGATTTACGTCGCGCAAGAGCAGCAGCTATTAACATTGTTCCTACTTCTACTGGTGCGGCAAAAGCTGTGGCATTGGTACTTCCAGGCTTGAAGGGTAAGCTGAATGGTGTAGCTTTGCGTGTACCTACCCCCAACGTTTCGATGGTGGATTTTGTGGTTCAGGTTGAGAAGCGCACTATTACTGAAGAAGTTAACCAAGTTCTCAAAGATGCTTCTGAAGGTTCTCTTAAAGGCATTTTAGGCTATAGTGAACTTCAACTTGTATCTTCTGATTATCAAGGTACAAATGAGTCTTCTATTGTTGATGCCAACTTGACTATGGTGATGGGCAATGACATGGTGAAAGTCATGGCATGGTATGACAATGAGTGGGGTTACAGCCAACGAGTTCTAGATTTGGCTGAATTAGTAGCCCAAAAATGGGTCTAAGGTGATTGGTAATTGGTGATTGGAAATAAGAAACTACTCACCACTGACAACTAACTAAAGTGTTGAAATCCCTGACTGAGACTTAGGGCTTGGTCGGGGACTTTTTCGTTTTCATGCTGTAATATGACTGTTAATCCTGGTGTAATTGTGCCTATTATGGATGCACCTGCACCTAATTTTTGGACTAATGTTAATGCGGCTGGTGGTGGTAAACACAGGACTAATTCAAAATCTTCGCCACCGTATAGGGCATAATTTAGCGATGCCTGCGGCGGGTGAAGCCATTGCCCTGGTGTTAGCCACTTATGAAAAGCTGATGGTAGAGGAATTTTACTTTGTTGTAAAATCGCACCTACTCTACTAGCACGGCAGATTTGTAATACGGCGTCTGCTAAACCATCGCTACTGTCCATACCAGAGATGGAAATAGGGCAGGGGGATGTGAAAATTTCTTTAAGGATGGGTATGACATCCAAACGTGGGTTGGGGCGCTGGTGTGCTTTGATTAAAGCTTCTTTTTCTTCACTTTTGAGGTTTTGACCTATTTGGGGATTGAGGAGTAATTCTAAGCCTGCACGGGAGGCTCCGTGTATACCTGTGACGATGATTGCATCTCCCACCTGTGCCGTTGAACGACGGATAATGAAATTGGGGTTGGCTTGACCAAAGGCGGTAATTGCTAAAGTGGTGATGGGTGATCGCACAATATCACCACCAAGGATAGGCACATTGTACTTTTGCAAGCATTCTGTCATTCCCTGATATAGTCTTTCTACCCAACTCACAGCTAAATCTCCAGGTAAACCTAACCCGACGGTGATACCCAAGGGAAAAGCACCCATAGCAGCTAAATCTGATAAATTTGCGGCAGATGCACGCCAACCAGCATCTTCTGGTGAGGTGGTAATATCACTAAAATGCACGCCATCAACTAGCATATCTGTGGTAACAACCAAAGATTCTTCTGCTTTTATAGCCAGAACCGCCGCATCATCACCAATAATGTCTGGTGGACAAAAGCGTTGTAATTTTTCTAAAATACCTTGTTCACCAATATCTCGAACTTGTAGGGAAGATAAATCACTATTCACAATTGATTTTTCACTTACAGGTTAGATAAATAACTAATGATTAAGAACTAATTTAGATTTCAGATTTCAGAATTAATCCAAAATCCAAAATCTATAATCCAAAATTGATTATGCTGCTTGAGGTTGAACTAAATTTTCAATGCCTTGAACAACGTTAGCTGATTCAATTTTGTCACCAGCTTTGAGTTTATCTAAAATCTCTTTACCTTCTGTCAGATAGCCAAACACAGTATAGCGACCATCTAAGAGATTACGTCCTGCGGGAGTCAGTTCTGGTTCAAAGAGGAAAAAGAAAACTTGAGAAGAAGCGCCGTTGGCATCACTTTCAGGACGTGCCATTGCTAATGCACCAAAGGAGGAAAAAGGCAATACTGGCATATCAAGATAACGTCCAGCATCTTCGAGAGTAATGCCATAGGTGGGTTCTTTTTCACCTTCTACTAAAATCTCTAAGGGAATAGCCCGATATTTACCTGTTTTGGGATCTATAAAACCGAGTTCTTTGCCCTCTGGATCTCCAGTTTGTAATACGTAAGATTCTTCAGAACGGGTAAATTCTAAACCGTTGTAAAAACCCTGTTGTACTAAATCGACAAAATTACCAGCAGTGACAGGGGCGCTATAACCATCTACGACTACGGTAAGATCGCCTTTGTTGGTTTTGAAGGCAATGGTGGCGCGACCTTTAAGTTGTGGTAAATTACTGTATTCAGCAGGGACTTCAAAGGGGAATTTCTTCACCATTGATTCTTCTAGCAAGGTAATGAGGCTGAGTAATTTGGCTCTGCCTTCAACAATAGGGTCTTTTTGTTTGTTTTTGACTACTTCTTGCAGTTCTGCTATGCCAGATTTTAACTCAGTAATCCAAGCTGAAGCTTGGGGCTGGCGTTCTTCGGGAACGCTTGCTAAGATTTGGGAGGGTTTATCGAGAATCCGTGATGCTTGGCTGAGGTCTCTGGAAACTGCACCCCAACGCTTATTGGCACGTAGTTGGTTAGAAATGTCTTCTAAACTAGCTTGCAGTTTTCTGACTGGTTGATTATCTATGGGGAGTGCATACCTTAACAAAGCTTTGCCGTCGGTAATTGCATTCCCAGATGGCAGGGCGGCGTAACTGGAAGGAGTCCACCCGACTGTACTTATGCCTAAAAGTATTGTTACCAGGAGTATTGCCCTTAGGCTGTGTTTCAGCCAGGACTTTAATAAGTTAAACATGGATTTGCTCAAATGCAGCATCAAATTGTTGAGAAGGAAATCACCCATGAATAATCTTCCCATAGTAACAGTCCTGAGTCTTGAGTTTTTTATCAGTAGTCTTTTGATAGTTAGGAGTTAAGAAGGCAGGTAACAGTGAACAGTGAACAATAAACCGTGATAACTGGTCACTAGTAACTGATAACTGACTACCTTTGAAGGGTACAATAAATGCCGATTGTCTTGCAAAAATTGAAAGTTTCATGATCTCCAGTAATGATTTTCGACCCGGTGTTTCTATTGTCCTAGACGGGTCTGTATGGCGAGTGGTTGAATTTCTCCACGTTAAGCCTGGGAAGGGTTCTGCTTTTGTCAGAACTAAGCTGAAAAATGTCCAGAACGGGAGCGTGGTAGAAAGAACGTTCAGGGCTGGAGAAACAGTACCCCAAGCTACGTTGGAAAAGATCACGATGCAGCATACCTATAAAGAAGGTGAAGAATTTGTCTTTATGGATATGGAAACTTATGAAGAAGGTAGATTGAGTGCTGCACAAATTGGCGATCGCGTAAAGTACCTTAAGGAAGGTATGGAAGCCAACGTTATTCGTTGGGGTGAACAAGTGCTAGAAGTGGAACTACCTAATTCTGTAGTTCTGGAAGTTGTGCAAACTGATCCTGGTATTAAAGGTGATACTGCCACAGGTGGCACTAAACCCGCAATTGTGGAAACTGGTGCAACAATAATGGTTCCCTTGTTTATTACCCAAGGAGAACGTATAAAGATAGATACCAGGGAAGATAAATACTTGGGCAGGGAATAATTTTGATTTCTCCTGACACCAAGTTGGAATAGTCATTACGTAATGGGTAATAGGCAATTATTATTTCCAATTACAAATCCAAAATCCAAAGTTGGTGATACCGATTTCAATCCCTTGTTTATATAGGGATTTTAATCCCTGCCACACTTAAGATTCTCATTTACGGTTAGGTCGAGGAAAAAAACTGTGCCATTAGACTTTAATGAAATCCGCCAACTACTGGCAACTATTGCACAAACGGATATTGCCGAAGTAACCCTCAAAAGCGACGATTTTGAGTTAACAGTACGTAAAGGTGTCAGTCCTGTATTGTCAGTGGGTCAAGCAACACTAGGCGGTGTGGTTGGTTCGGGATTGACATCGGTGACAACAGGAAACCAAATAGCATCCACACAGCTACCAGAAGCGGCCGCCAGCCGTGATAATTCTGTAGGTGGGGGGCAATCACCTTTGTCAGTGAATACGCCTTCAGCCAGATTTGTAGAGGTGCAATCTCCGATGGTAGGAACTTTTTACCGCGCACCTGCACCTGGTGAAGCACCATTTGTGGAAGTAGGCGATCGCGTCCGCAGTGGTCAATCAGTCTGTATCATTGAAGCAATGAAGCTGATGAATGAAATTGAAGCAGAAGTTTCTGGACAGGTAATGGAAATTTTGGTGCAAAATGGCGAACCTATCGAATATGGTCAACCTTTGATGCGAATTAACCCTGATTAACTATTAATCTATCTATGACATAAGTCATTGTTAAAACTCTGATTACTTGCGGGTTAATCCTGATGAGACAGATGAGACAAACGTTGTCTATACCACCAGAAATAGTGCAACAAGTAGTCTAAAACTTCAGCCTACCAAGTAAATCTAAAAATTAGTCAGTAGCCTACCAAGTAAATCTAAAAATTAGTCAGTTGTCTTTAGTCAGTTGTCAGTTGAAAAGAAAACTAATAACCCACTGACCACTGACCACTGACTAAAGAGGATAATTTTTGTTAAAGGTTTCACGAGTGAGTGGTTGTTGTAATTCCACTCCTTCACCACCTAAAACATCTAACTGCTTACCATTAACCTCAATGTAAACCTTGGCGTTAGGACTCAGTGTTGTAGCCGTGTAAACAACCTGACCTATACGACCAACCATTGAGGTGCTACCACCACCACTAGTAAAATCTTCTGATAAATTGACGTGAACATCGTTATTTTCGACCTTTAGTCCCAGTAGTTGAGTTCCTTTGGGAATAGTTGTGGAATCTGAACCTTCAGTTGGCCCTGCTAACAAAGTTTTGAAAGCAGCTTCTAAAGCTTCGTTAGGTTGTGCAGCAGCAATTTTAACAGGCTGAGGAACTAACTCCAGGCTTTTTTCTGTTGGTCTCAGCCAATATATATTGGCGCTTTGTTCATTACCTGGCTGGGTAGTTAATGGCTTTTGAGGCTGTTTAATGGTTTGAGAAGGGTTTCCTGGTGTAGAGGTATTGGGAGTTTGGGAAGTCAACCAAGCTACCCCACCACTTACCGCTACAACCGCAGCTGAGACCGCTGCTATTACACCTGAAGAAACATTACGGTTAGTTCTTTGTTGGTCATTCATATATAAAACCTACTTGACAAAGGGCTGAAATACTGTTTACAAGAGCAGCAGCCTGGTTAAAGACGATAGGGATGCGTGGGGAATTTCTTAAAGTTGGTAGATGCCTGAGTATATGAAAATGATGCTGATTTTAATTTAACCTGTCTCATACCATTGGGGATGTGAGATTAGGAATCCTATTGATTAGGCTATTTCAGGAATTTGTAATTTGGCACCCACAGTAACTTTATCTCATCTTTAATTTTAGGTTGACAGTTCTTGTCCGTCACCTGAAACTTTATGTAAATATAATCATTTCCTGAAATACGGACTTTAAGAGGATACACGGAAGTATATTTAATACCATACTTCCTGATTGTTGGTTAAGTTCAATATCGCTAGGAGGTATCTAAATACTCATTTGCCACTAATTGATAGAATCTCAAAATTTCAGCGTCATACCTCCAAATCTCAGCTACATTTAAAGCCGAATAAATGCCGAATAAATATTAAATTTATTCACACAACTGCTAGTAATATCAATTTCAATTGCTAAATCTGGTGCAGGGTCTATTTTTAAATCTAAATTCTTGTTCACCTCTAATTTTGGTCTCATTTTTGATATAAAAACAACTATCTGGTTCTATTCCGTTTGTCACTCGTTGACGTTTTAATGTTCTAGAACCAGCACTTCTAATTTGAATTTTTAATTATTCACCTAAAGCAAATATTAATCTGTCAAATTGAATTTTCGGGTTTTCGTGTTCAAACAGTGGAGTCATACTTTCTAAAGTACCGCAGTCATAAGCAAAGCGAGAACCCCTATCCTCACATGTATCTCTCAAAAAAGCTTCAAAGGTTTCCCAGCTAACGTTATATAAAACCGTTCTTTGTTCAGCAGGAATTGACTGGAGAAGCATATACAATACCTATTAAGTCACGATACTAGATAAAACCCTAGAATTTTACCTATATTATTAATATAATATTCACTCAAGTCAATTTCTACCACTTGATTAATAAGTTTTAAAAATTTCCAGTTAGTACCTGTGGTGACAGTTCTATAAATTGTTGGAATATTATTACCCTCACGTTCATTAAATATTCTTGCAGCTATCATTTCCGCTACACATTGTCCTAAACCTGCATTAATATGTTCTTCAATTGTGTAAGGATTCAGGTCTAAGCTAGAGGGATTAAAGAAGGTGTCTGCAAAGCAGAGT